>DAITPO010000020.1:24978-37205 GCA_036833535.1 Candidatus Acidiferrales bacterium
GTCTACGCGGCGTGGATTGTGGGCGGATTACTTTCGCTTTTCGGCGCGCTTTCATTTGCGGAGCTGGGCGCCGCGATTCCCGAGGCCGGCGGGCAGTACGCGTATTTGAGCCGCGGGCTTGGGCCAGTCTGGGGATTTCTTTTCGGATGGATGCACTCGACGGTCGGCGAATCAAGCTCCGCCGCTTCAATCGCTGCTGGATTTGCGCGCTTCTTGAGCGTCTTTGTGCCGGTGATCGCCGCGCCGATTTTTACGCTTCATTTCACGGTTCCCTTCTCCGGCAAGCCGTACGATTTTGCATTTACTTGGGCGCAGCCGGTCGCGGTCGTCGCTCTGGCGATATTCACCGTCATCAATTATCTCGGCGTCCGCGTTGGCGGTCGTGTGCAAGTAGCACTGACGGCAATCAAGGTTGCGTCGATCTTGGCAATCGTCGCCGCGGCGTTTGCGTTCGGCCACGGCAGTTCTGCTAACTTTCATCCGTTTTGGCCCACCAAAACCGGCATCGCGACATTCTCCAGTTTCCTCGCAGCCTTGGCTGCGGCGCTCTGGGCTTACGACGGCTGGGAAGATTTGAATCGCGTCGGATCGGAAGTCCAGAATCCGCAGCGGAATTTTCCGATCGCGATGGCGGGCGGCACGATTCTGGTCGCCGGAATCTATCTTGTGTTTAGCGCCGTGTGCTTTTACGTGCTGCCGTTCGGAAGCGTGGCCGGATCGCAGCATGTCGGCTCGGATGTCGTGCAGAGCTTCGGCGGTAGCGGAGCGGCGCGCTGGTTTACGCTGGTCATGATCGTTTCGGCGCTCGGCACGTTGAACTCGTCATTGTTGAGCGGGGCGCGCGTGCCGTACGCGATGGCGCGTGATGGAGTTTTCTTCCGCGTCACCAGCAGCGTCCATCCGAAGTTCAGAACTCCCGCGGGCGCGCTGATATTCCAGGGAATCTTGGCCGCCCTGATGGCGCTGACGGGAACATTCGAAGAGTTGACATCATTGTTCGTTTTCGCGGCGTGGATATTCTATGCGCTGTCGGTGGTGGCGATGTTCCGTCTGCGCCGCATCGCGCCGGATATGCCGCGTCCGTTCCGAACCTGGGGCTATCCGGTTGTTCCAGCGCTGTTTTTGGTGGGCGCGGCCGCGCTCACGTTAAATTTGTGGATCGACCGGCCACTGCGATCGTCAATCGGTCTGGCGATGATTCTTTCCGGATTGTTCTTCTATCGCTATTGGAATCGCGCCACGAAGCAACCGGCCCGGCGCGAATCGTGATTCTCGGCAGCGAAATCAGCAGAGAAAATATTCGCAGTTTGGATGCCCTGCGATTTTAGTGGTAGAGCAAATATTTCTCGCGCATTTTTCGAAATGCGTCGAGTTCCGGCGCCCAATCTAGAACAATCCGCGAGGGGGCGTCGCCACGTTTGAGACGCTCGATGGTGGCGCTCGAGCCGAGAAGCTCATTTGTCTTTTCGAGTTGGAAATTGGCTGGATACATTTTGTGGAGCATCGCGGCGATCTCGAGACCCATGAGCATCGAGTTGAGGCTGGCGCGATCGGTGATGACCACTGAGATTCCGCCGCACAGTTGCCCGGCATAGAGGCCCGCCGCTGGCGTGAATCGCGTTGGGACGAAGCGCACGCCGGGAATGAATCGGCGATTGAGAGCGTCGGCCATCGCGACGGGCTCGATCCACGGTGCGCCGAAGACTTCGAAAGGCGTGTCCGTGCCGCGGCCGACCGAGATTCCTCCAGCCTGCAGTATCTCGATGCCCGGATAAAGCAGCGCGGCATTCAGGCTGCGCAAATTCGGAGACGGAGGAATCCAGGTGAGGCCCGTCGCTTCAAAACGGTCTGCGCGATGCCAGTCTTTCATCGGGATCACGTGAAGGTCCGCGCCGATTTTATTTTCGGCATTGAACATTTGCGCCAGCTCGCCGGGAGTCATGGCGTATCGCACAGGCATCGAAAAATAACCGGTGAAAGATAATTTGTCGCGATCGAGAATGGGCCCTTCGATGGACACTCCGTCGAGAGGATCGGGGCGATCGAGAACGAAGAACGCGATGTGCCGCTTGGCTGCTTCTTCCATCGCATACGCCATCGTCGTCGTGTAAGTGTAGAAGCGCACGCCGGCATCTTGAACATCGAAGACGAGGGCGTCGAGGCTCTTGAGCATTTCATCGGTCGGCCGGCGCGTCTCGCCGTACAGACTGAAAACCGGGAGTCCGGTTGCGGCATCGGTCGCGGATGGCACTCGCTCGTCAGCCTGGCCGGCGAGGCCGTGCTCGGGACTTAGGATGGCGGCGAGTTGAACGCCCTCCGCGTGCGCGAGGAGATCGATCGTGCGGCGGCCGTTGGCATCGACTCCCGTCTGGTTGGTAATGAGGCCGATGCGTTTCCCGCGAAGCGGTGCGAATTGCTCGTCTTCGAGCACATCGATGCCTGTTTTGGTGTGATCGCTCGCCGCGAAAATGCCGGCGAGATCGTAGGGCCGGGCCGCATGGGAGCTGCGCTCGGATTTCGAAGATTCCTCTTGCGTGCCGCCGATGTGCAACGCGGCGGCGGCCGCTGTTGCAACTTTGCTGCGCAAGCTCGAGATCGCCGGACGCCGGTAGGGATGAACGGAGTTCGTCAGCAGAATGACGAACGTCTCGCTCTCGGGATCGATCCAGATTGAAGTTCCCGTGAAGCCCGTATGGCCAAACGAGCCGAGGGAAAAGAATTCGCCGCGCGGCGACGAATATTGCGAGTCAATGTCCCAACCGAGTCCGCGAATCGCCGGAATCCACGGCGGCGATTGCGGAGATGTCATTTTTTGGATGGAGGCTTCGGACAGGATGCGCCCGCCGTCAGCGCCAAGCACGCGCCCGCCGCTCAGAACCATCACGCAGAACTTTGCAAGATCCAAAGCCGTTGAGAAAACGCCCGCGTTACCGGCGACGCCGCCCATCGCGCGCGCCGTTGGATCGTGAACCGTGCCGCGCAGCACATGCCCCTGCCCCGAGCCCGGCTTTCCGCCCGCGGGCAAATCGATTTCTTCGGTTGGAGCGATGCGGGGATTCCAATCGGCCGGTGGTAGAAACCGAGTTTCCTGCATGTGCAGCGGCTCGAAAATGTTGCGGCGGGCGTATTCATTGAGCCCGACGCCAGAGATTTTCTCGATGAGTTCGCCTAGGACGATGAAGCCGGTGTCGCTGTAGATGAAGCGCATACCCGGAGGAGCAGCCAATTCCTCCTGATTGATTTCCGCGTAGATTGCAGATTTTCCGGAGCGGGCTGCGTCGAGTGGCGGGTCTGGAGCGAGACCGCTGATATGGGTCAGCAACATGCGGATGGTGATTTGATCTTTGCCGTTTGACGTGAAGTCCGGGAGGTAGCGCGACACGGGATCATCGAGCCGCAGCTTTCCTTCCTCGACGAGCTTCATCACCGACGGCGCGGTGGCGACGACTTTGGTGAGCGAGGCAATGTCGAAAATCGTATCGGTGGTCATCGCTTCGCGAGACGGCATAAGGGCGCGCATCCCCGCTGCCTTCTCGTACACAATTTTCCCGCGATGCTCGACGAGAAGGACCGCGCCGGAAATCTCATCGTGCTCGACGGCAGATTGCAGGATGGAATCGAGCGCCGAAAGATCGGGAGGGCCAGGGTTTGACTGTCCGCGGGACGACGCTGCGGTCATCGCTGCGATGAAGATAGTTGCGATTAGAAATCGAAAAATCGACGATGGGAAGCCTTCGTTGTCTCGCATGGAACCGTGTGCTATATACAGCGAGGCGATGAAAGCGTCAATGCAAGCGTCGAATCGTGCAACAATTCTGGCATCAATTCAGGCTTCAATTCAGGAACGCAGGCGTGAGTGAATGCGCGGCCACTGGCGTTTCCTGCTATGCTTAATTTTCGCAATGACACTCGCCGGCCGCGCGTCGAAATCCGCCACCGCTAGACCGAAACGCTCCGCAGCGGACTCTCCCTGGGTCGAAAAAACACTGAAGAGAATGTCGCTGCGCGAGAAGCTCGGGCAGCTGCTCGTGGTGTATTACTTCGGCGAATTCACATCCACCGAAAGCGGTGAATACAAAGATCTCGTGCGACAAGTGGCGGAGAATCACGTCGGCGGATTTATTCTGGGCACCAAGCGGCAGCCGCTGGGAATTGAGCGCGGCGGAGTGTACGTCGCGGCGGTGCTGGCGAATCAGATGCAGAAGCGGGCCAAGGTGCCGTTGATTGTTTCGGCGGATTTCGAGCGCGGGACCGCGATGCGGCTCGATGAAGGCACTGGGTTTCCTTACGCGATGTCCGTCGCGGCGGCAGGCAATCCTCAGGACGCGTACACGGTGGGCAAGATCACGGCGCTCGAGGCGCGCGCGGCAGGAATTCAATGGGTTTTCGCGCCGGACGCCGATGTGAACGACAATCCCGATAATCCGATCATTAATGTGCGCTCGTTCGGCGAAGATCCGGTGAGTGTGGCGCGTTACGTTTCGGCTTTCGTGCGCGGCGTGCAGGAAAATGGCGGCCTGGCGACGGCGAAGCATTTTCCCGGGCACGGCGACGTGAGTGTGGATTCGCATATCGCGCTCGCGACGGTTCCCGGCGATCGCAAGCGGCTTGAAAGCGTCGAGCTGGTTCCCTTCCGCGCGGCGATTGCGGCGGGAGTTGGCAGCATCATGACCGGGCATCTTGCTACGCCGGCTTTTGAGCCGGATCCGGAATTACCCGCGACGATGTCGCCGCATGTGCTCACGGATTTGCTGCGAAAGGAACTTGGGTTCGACGGTTTGATCGTCACCGACGCGCTGGATATGGGCGGCGTCACTACCCGTTATCCGCCCGGTGAAGCGGCGGTGCGCGCGGTGCTGGCGGGCGTGGACGTGCTACTGCTGTCGCCTACAGTTGACGCTGCGCTCGAGGGGCTGGAAGAGGCGGCGAAAAGCGGGCGGCTTCCGGCCGCGCGAATCGACGAATCGGTGCGGCGAATTTTGCGTGCGAAGGAACGACTGGGGCTGGCGAAGAATCGCTTCGTGGACGTGGATGCGCTGAACGCGAAATTCGGGAAGCCAGAATTTGAGGCTGCGGCGCAGGATATTGCGGACCGCGGAGTCACGCTTTTGCGCAACGACGCGCACGCGTTGCCGCTCGACGCGACGAAACCGCTGCGGCTTCTCGTCGTCGCGCTTTCGGGCGATCCCGACGCATTTCCAGGCGCTGACTTTGAGGATGAGATCCGCAATCACGTCGATTCTGTGACTGTGCTGCGCGCCGATACGCAGTTTTCGAATGTGCAGTCGTTGAAGCTGCCGTCGCCGGAAAGTTACGACGCGGCGGTCGTCGGCATCTGGGTTCGCGTTGCGGATCGCAAAGGCAACGTTGGGCTGCCGGATGAACAGGCGGCGTTTGTGAATCAAATCCTGGCGTCGCCCAAGCCGGTGATCGTCGCGGGATTCGGAAGTCCCTACGTGATCGAGCGCTTCCCTGCAGCGAAAACTTGGGTCGCTGAATTCAGCACCCAGGATGTCTCGCAGCGCGCCGTGGCACGGGCGATTTTCGGACAGAACGCGATCTCTGGGAAGATTCCCGTCACCGTTCCTGGCCTCGTCAAGCGCGGCGATGGGATCCCGCTCGATCGCGCGCCGATGACACTCGATGCAGCTCCCGCTGACATGTCCGCGCGGCTGAGCAATGCCTTCAAAATTCTCGATCGCGGCGTGGACGATCGCGCATTTCCCGGCGGCGTGCTGGCGGTGGGATATCGCGACCGGCTCGCCATGCATCCATTCGGGCGGCTAACATACGAGAAAAGTTCGCCCGCAGTGACGGCCGAGACAATCTACGATGTGGCGTCTTTGACGAAGCCAATCGTTACGACGACGGCGATCATGATGCTTGCGCAGGAGCGCCGCATCGATATCAACCTGCCGGTTTCGCGCTATCTGCCGGAATGGACTCAGGCGGCTGCGGCTGATCCGAATCCTTCGTGGCGCGCGAAGGCTACGGTCCGCGATCTGCTGCTGCATATTTCCGGCTTGCCGGCTCATCGCCATTTTTACAAGGAAGTTGACGGCAAGAGCGCCGTTCTAAAGCGCGTGATCGCCGAGCCGCTAGTGAGCGAGCCGGGCACGCACCTCGAATACTCGGATCTCGGATTCATCCTGCTGGGCGAGATTGTCGAGCGGCTCACTGGACTTGATCTCGATGCCGTCGCGAAAGATTGGATCTGCGAGCCGCTCGGGCTGGCGAATACCATGTATTCGCCGCCGAAGAATTTGCGCTCTCGAATCGCCCCGACTGAAAATGACAAGGACTACCGCGAGAAGCAATTGCAAGGCGAAGTGGATGATGCAAACGCCTCGGCGATGGGCGGTGTCGCAGGGCACGCGGGCCTGTTCTCCACGGCCGGCGATGTGGCAGTCTTCGCGCAAATGATGCTGAACGGCGGCATCTACGCGCATCACCGGCTGCTGGCGCGCGAGACGGTCGAACAATTCACGGCGCGCGTCGCAATTGGCGATTCCGCGCGCGCGCTGGGATGGGATGTGCCGGTTGCACCATCGTCCAGCGGGCAATTTTTCTCGCCACACAGCTATGGACACAGAGGCTTTACGGGCACTTCTTTGTGGATCGATCCTGACAGGGATCTCTTCGTAGTCCTGCTCACGAATCGAGTTTATCCTTCGGCGGACAACATCAAGATTCGCGAACTTAATCCCCGATTGCACGATGCCATCATCGAGGGATTGGGGCTTGTTTCCGGCCGCGCCGCCGGGCGATAACTGCCAGGTCACAAATTCCACGTCGCGCGCTCGTTCTACGTTTGGTGCGCCGATTCAAACGCTATAATTCCGATGGTGAAATCCCGCACTTCTAAATTGCCTGAGACCGAGCGGCGGAATCCTCGTTCGGCAGGGCTGGACCGCAAGACGACGATTCAGGTCTTGAGGATTCTCAATCGCGAGGACGCGAGTGTGCCGCGCGCGGTCGCGCGGGAACTGCCGGCGATTGCGACGGCAGTCGACAAAATCGTGCTGGCTTTCCGAAAGGGTGGCAGGCTGATTTATGCCGGCGCAGGCTCGAGCGGGCGCATGGGGGCGCTCGATGCGGCTGAGTGTCCGCCGACTTTCGGCGTTCCAGCAACGCAGGTGCAAGCGATTCTCGCGGGCGGGTTGCGCGCGATGACGCACGCCATTGAAGGCGCGGAAGACTCGCCGCGAGACGGTGCGAGACAAATTGCGGCGCGACGCGTCGGACCGAACGACGTGGTCGTGGGCGTCGCAGCGACTGGCACGACACCGTTTGTCCTCGGCGCATTGCGGGAATCGAGGCGTCGCGGCGCTACGACTGTGGCGCTTACGGCGAATCGGCGCGCGCCTATCGCGCGTCTCGCGCAAATCGTGATCGCTCCCGCCACCGGCCCCGAGGCCATTACAGGATCGACGCGGATGAAAGCGGGTACTGCGCAGAAATTGGTACTGAACATGCTATCGACAGTAGCGATGGTTCGCGCGGGCCATGTTTACGATAATCTGATGATCAACGTTTCCATGACGAATGTGAAGTTGAAGCAGCGCGCGGTGCGAATTCTGGTGGACGCGAGCGGTCGCCGGGCGTCTTCGGTGGAACACGCGTTGCGTCAGGCGGGACACGATCTGCGGGCGGCGCTGGTGATATTGAAGGCTGGCGTGGACTCGCAGCAGGCGAAGTGGCTGCTGGCAGCGAGCAAGGGTGATTTGCGGAAGGCGATCGCGGCGGGATTGCGATTGCCTCGAGGCAAGGATTTGAGTCAAGTGCGGTGATTGTAGGGACTAGAGTCAGGACCGGACATGGATCGCTTCAAAATTGAAGGCGGGCGGCGGCTGGAAGGCACGGTGCGCATCAGCGGCTCGAAGAATGCGTCGCTCCCGGCGATGGCGGCAGCGCTCCTCACCAGCGAGCCTGTCTGCCTGCAGAACATTCCGGCTGTGCGCGACATCATGACGATGGCGAAGTTGCTGGCGCACATGAGGGCGCACGTCGAGAGCCCCGATTTGCCGCCGAGCGAATTCACGATTGCTGCTGAGAAGATTTCACATGCCGAGGCGCCTTACGAGCTGGTGAAGACGATGCGAGCGTCGATTCTGACGCTTGGGCCGCTTGTGGCGCGATTTGGCTACGCGCGTGTCTCGTTGCCCGGAGGCTGCGCTATCGGCGCGCGGCCAATCGACTTACACATCCACGCGCTCGAAAAGATGGGCGCGAAGACCACCATTGATCACGGCTACGTCGAGGCACGTTGCGACCGGCTGCGCGGCACGCAGATTCATTTCGACAAGATCACCGTTACCGGCACGGAGAATATTCTGACCGCCGCCGTGCTGGCCGAGGGCGAGACCCTGATTACCAACGCGGCGCGCGAGCCGGAAGTCACGGACCTCATCGAGTTGCTTACGAAGATGGGCGCGAGGATTGAAGGCAGCGGCACGTCCACGATCCGCGTGCATGGGGTCGAGAAGCTGCACGGCGCGACGCATGCCGTGATTCCTGACCGCATCGAAGCCGGCACATTTCTCATCGCCGCTGCAATCACGGGCGGCGACGTCAAGCTCACGCATTGCGCGCCGAATCATCTTGCGGCAGTGATTGAGAAGCTCGCGGCGTGCGGTGTCGAGGTTAAGAAGGAAGGATTATCCTGCCTGCACGTCCGCGGGCCGAAGGCGCTGCGCGCCGCCGACGTGACCACCGAGGAATATCCAGGCTTCGCAACCGACATGCAGGCGCAATTCATGACCCTCGCGACGCAAGCCACCGGCAAATCGGTGATCACCGAGACGATTTTCGAGAACCGCTTCCTGCACGCGCTGGAAATGATCCGCATGGGCGCCAACATCACGATCGATGGCCATCAAGCCATCGTGCATGGACCGACGCCGCTGAGCGGAGCTACGGTGATTGCTTCGGATCTGCGCGCCAGCGCTTCGCTGGTGCTTGCTGGGTTGGTCGCCTCGAATACGACCTACATCGACCGCATCTATCATCTAGACCGCGGCTACGAACGAATCGAGGAGAAGCTGCAGCAGCTCGGCGCGAGCATCGAGCGTGTGTGAAGCTGCTTTTTAGGCGCCAGTTTCTTTCTGCTGCTTATCGCGCTGCTCCTTAATGAGGGCTTTGCGGCTCAGACGAATTTTGTTTCCTTCGATCGCCAGAACTTTCACCATCACCTGATCGCCTTCGCGCAGTGCGTCGCGAACGGTGCGAATGCGCTGCTCGGCGATTTCGCTGATGTGCAGAAGGCCGTCGGTGCCGGGAAAGATTTCCACGAAGGCGCCGAATTCTGCGATGCGTACGACGGTACCGAGATAGGTCTTGCCGATTTCAGCCGTTGCCGTGACTTCGCGAATCATTTTCAACGCTTGCTCGGCCGCCTTGCCGTCGTTGGCGAAGACGTGAACCTTGCCGTCGTCCATGACGTCGATCTTGACGCCGGTGGCTTCGGTGATAGCGCGGATTTTCTTGCCGCCCGGCCCAATCAGATCGCGGATTTTATCGGTCGGAATCGAGAGCATGAAGAGATGCGGGGCGTACGGAGAAATTTCCGTTTTCGCGGTCTTGATCGTGGCTTCCATGATGTCGAGGATCTCGAAGCGGGCCTTTTGGGCCTGCGCGAGAGCTTCACGCATCATGTGGATACTTACGCCGAAGACTTTGATATCCATCTGCAGAGCCGTGATTCCCGTGCGCGTGCCGGCTACTTTGAAATCCATATCGCCGTAGTGGTCTTCTGCGCCGGCGATGTCGGTGAGGATCGCGTAGTTCGAGCCTTCGACGACAAGGCCCATCGCGATTCCCGCGCAAGGCGATTTCAACGGAACGCCGGCATCCATAAGCGCCAGCGAGCCGCCGCAAACCGTCGCCATTGACGACGAGCCGTTCGATTCGAGAATGTCCGAAACGACGCGCATGGCGTACGGAAAATCTTCTTCCGATGGGAGCAAGTTGAGAAGCGCCCGCTCAGCCAAGGCGCCGTGACCAATTTCACGCCGGCCTGGGCCGCGCAGGAACTTTACTTCGCCGACGGAAAACGGCGGGAAGTTATAGTGCAGCATGAATCGCTTGAACGATTCCTCTTCGAAAAGAAGATCGAGCCGCTGCTTGTCTTCTTTCGTGCCGAGAGTAACGGTTGCGAGCGCCTGGGTCTCACCGCGCGTGAAGAGAGCCGAGCCGTGCACGCGTGGCAGCAAGCTGATCTCGCAGGTGATCTTGCGAATCTGATCGAATGGGCGGGCATCAGGGCGGCGGCGGCGAACCAGCATGTCGTCGCGGAAAAACTTCTCGCGCAGGCGCTCGAAGGCGCGCATCGCGAGCTTCAGTTTTTCCTCGTCGTCCTCGGGGATGCTGGCCTTGATTTCCTTCTTGATGGCATCGATGCGGCCGTAGCTCTCGAGCTTCGGATGTTTCGCGGTGTCGAGAGCATCGTGCAGCCGCTCGCCGAAAATCTTCTCGATTTCGCGAGCCAGATCTTCATCGAAAGCCGGCGGCGTGACCGCGAGCTTCTGCGGCTTTACTTGCGCGTGCAGCTCGCGAATCGCGGCTACGATCTTCTTGATCTGCTCATGGCCGAAAGCCAGTGCATCCACGACCGTTTCTTCCGAAACTTCGAGAGCGCCTGCTTCGACCATTACGATGGCTTCATCCGATCCGGCGACGACGATGTTCAGCAGGCTCGTCTTCTGATCGGCTACGGTCGGGTTGCAAACCAGCTTGCCGTCGAGCAAGCCCACGCGCACGGCGGCAATCGGCTTGTCGAACGGAATATTCGAGATAAACAATGCCGCCGCAGACGCTGTGACGCCGATGACATCGGGATCGTTCTCGCTGTCGGCCGAGAGAACCATGGCCACAACTTGTGTTTCAGTCGACCAGCCTTCGGGAAACAGCGGGCGCAGCGGCCGGTCAATCAGCCGCGAAGTCAGAATTTCGCGCTCCGAGGGGCGCCCTTCTCTTTTGAAAAATCCTCCGGGAATTTTTCCGGCGGAGTAGGTGTACTCGCGATAGTCCACGGTCAACGGGAGAAAATCCTTCTCGGTCGCCTTGTTGTCCATGCACGCGGTGGCCAGGAGCACCGTGTCTCCATAGCGGGCCACTACAGCGCCATGCGCTTGCTTGGCGATCTTGCCGGTCTCAAACGTCAGCATTCTTCCGCCGATTTCCACGCTCACTTGATGAAACATATTCTTTGCGATCCTCCGCGCCAGGAACCGTCCGGGCGCATTTCGAATCTGAAGGAAATTTTTCCGTCAGTGTAGGAAGAGTGCGAAGGCGAGAAGCGGTGCGGAATGCGTCTAGCTCAGGGCGGCCTGCAAATACACCTGCGCCTCATGCGGATGCATGCTGGACACGACTGCGATGCGATTCGAGAGGCAGTTGCGGTCGAAGCCGCTCAGGTGAGCCGCGCTATTTGCGCAAACTAAGCCGTTCAACAATCTCGCGATACCGATCCGGGTCGCGACGATTCAAGTAATCCAGCAAGCGTCGGCGTTTGTTGACCATCATGATCAACCCGCGGCGCGATGCGTGATCCTTGACGTGGGAGCGAAGGTGCGTGGTCAAATAGTTGATACGTTCACTCAGCAGGGCGATTTGCACTTCCGGAGAGCCTGTATCTTTGGTGTGCTGGCGGAACTGCTCCATCACTTCAACTTTGGCCTCGCTCAAACGCATTCCCCTTTCTAGGACGTCGCTACCCCTGTGCGCTGTTCGTCTCTTCGTCTACCATTTCAGCGTAGCACACACAGTTTGCGGGAGCCAAGCAACATTTTTTCGCAAACGGGGGCGGAAAATTTCGCTCGGGTGAGGCCGCTCGTGGCGATTTACGACTTCGGTGTGCTCACGAGCGCGAGAAATTCATCGCGCGTCTGCTTGTTCTCGCGGAAGGCGCCGAGCATGGCGCTCGTCATCGCCGAGGAGTTCTGTTTTTCGACGCCGCGCATCACCATGCAAAGATGCCGCGCCTCGATAATCACGCCGACGCCTTCGGGGCTGAGCTTTTCCTGGATGGCTTTGGCGATCTGGCTCGTCAGACGCTCCTGAATTTGCAGCCGCCGCGCGTACATGTTCACGAGGCGCGCAATTTTGCTCAAGCCAATCACTTTCTTCGACGGAATGTAGGCCACGTGGCACTTGCCGAAGAACGGCAGCAGGTGGTGTTCGCACATGCTGAATACTTCGATGTCTTTCACGACGACCATCTGGTCGTA
>DAITPO010000020.1:37305-38718 GCA_036833535.1 Candidatus Acidiferrales bacterium
GGTGTTCGCACATGCTGAATACTTCGATGTCTTTCACGACGACCATCTGGTCGTAGCAGACGCTGAAGACCGCACCGTTGAACAGTTTCTCCGGATCTTGACGATAACCGCTGGTTAGAAACTGCAGCGCCTTCGCGAAGCGCTCCGGAGTGTGGCGCAAGCCCTCGCGGTTCGGGTCTTCGCCGAGTTGAATGAGAATTTTTCGAACGAGATCTGGAATGGTCTCAATCGTTTGGTCTACGGAAATGATGGTCTCAATGGGTTCTTTCACGAGGATGGGCCTCCGGATGTCTCACGATCGTATTCAAAGCTGTTCAAGCTCGTTTCCTGAATCCGAATGCGTTCGAGCCGCGCCGCTGGAAATCTCTCAAGCCGGCGGAAAATCTCGCGGCACACATTTTCAGTCGTCGGCACGATTTTTTGAAACGCCGGCACCTGCTCGTTCAAATAGGTATGGTCAAAAGCGTCGAGCACTTCGCGCTGAACGTATGAATCGAGATCTACGAGGTTCGCGATCATCCCCGTTTCCGGATCGACGGGCCCGCTCACGGCGACTTCAACGATGTAATTGTGCCCGTGGCCGTAGGGATTGTTGCACTTTCCGTAGGCGCGCCAATTTTCGTCTTCGCTGAGCTGCGGGCTATGCAGCCGGTGCGACGCCGCAAACGCATACTTCCGATGAAGGGTCAGTTTCATGCTGCGCCGTTCCGGGTGCAATCGACGAACAGATCCGGCGATTCGTAAAGTCGAACACGATCGAGCCGGCCGCGCGTGATTTTCGGCTCGAGCAGCCTCCAGATGAGCTGCGCGATGTTTTCGCATGTCGGGATCTGTCCGGCCAGCTCCGGAACCTCGTAATTGAGGAAGCGGTGATCCATGCGCTCGATAATTTCGCGTTGCAAAACCTCTTTCAGCTCCTTCAAATCGAGCACCATACCTGTGACCGGATCCGGTTCGCCGGCTACCGTGACTTCGAGAACGTAGTTGTGCCCGTGACCGTGCGGATTATTGCATTTGCCGAAGATGCGCCGGTTGTCCTCCGGCGAGAGCTTCGGATTGTTGTACAAATGAGCCGCCGAGAATTCAATCTTGCGCGTAATCCGGATCATCGGGTTCCCGTCGGGTAGCGTCGTCCCTTCCAGGCCACCGCGCCGCGCACTTGCTTCCAATACGAAGCCGTCAGGACGGCGGCATAGAGCAGACTTGCGGGCATATAGAATTGGATGATCGAGAGCGGATATCGATTCCTCCGCAACGCACGCGCGTAGCGGAAATGGCTGCCCGCCAGAACGATCGCTGCGGCCGCGATCAGGATCCATCGGCTGCGGCCCGTCTCTATCAATCCGCAAATGAGCAGCGCAATCTCGAGCCACGGGAAGGTCTCAAAAATCTCTCGCGCGAACGCGCCCAGTG
>DAITPO010000021.1:0-2138 GCA_036833535.1 Candidatus Acidiferrales bacterium
GCGGGTCTTTGCGGACGGCGTTTGGCAAAAGCTAGCGGGGCTAACGCGCGGCCATCAATCACCGTAGTTGCCAGTGCCGGCCTCAACAGACCGGCGCTATACTACCCTCACGGCGAATCGCTTTTAGTGTAATTGACTTCAGAGCTATTCTCCGGTAATTCATATCGCACAAAATCGTTTCATTGAGGGTTTGGCTCGATGCGAATTCTTGTGCGAATTGTCGCGCTGTACCTCGGTCTCGCAGCGCCGTGCGCCTGGGCGCAGTCGTCCGAAGCTCCGCCTTCGAGTCCCGCTCAACCTCAAAGCAGCACTAAAGCGGATTCGGCACCCGATCCTAAGGCGCTTCAAGCTCTGCGACAGCAAATCGAGGACATCCTTACAACACTTAAGAAGAAGCCGGGCGACCAGTTCTACGCGCAAGTGAATGAACTGCAATTGCCTGATGCGAAGGAGTGGTTTTCTCCAGTGTTCGGAGCTGAGTATGGCGAAGCGATGGCCCAAAAATATACGGGGCTCTGGCCTCGATTCGAGAGCTCTCTCGAAAACAGCTTCAAGAATGATCATGATAGAAAACGAACCGACATCTCCGTTCGTCAGGCATCGGAGAGAGATTTGATGGACCTGTCGAAGGTTACTTCGGCGATGCAAACGCCGGTTGCGATGTATATCGTCTCGACGTCCAGGCACGGGGTGGAAAACAGCCTGAGCCCAGGTTTCTATGTTTTTGTACAGGGACGATTTCGCTGCCTGCCGTTGTCGGTGTTTAGGGTCTTGCCGGGCGTTAGAAAATCGCGGGTTCGCATCAGTGGGGACGTGACACTGGCCAAGCTGGTCAACGCCGTGAAGCCGATCTGCCCAGCGGATGCACACGTCAAAGGGGCCGTGGTTTTTCGGGCCATCATCGCCGAGGACGGCTCGGTCAGCGAATTAACGTACGTAAGCGGGTCTCCGCTACTGGAACCATCGGCCATGGAGGCCGTCAAGCAATGGCGCTACGAGACCACTTATCTGAACGGCGAGCCAATCGAGGTCGATACTTCTATTTCTGTGACCTGTTCGCAGGGACGCTGATAGAGGCTGAGCCGTGAAGCACGCCTTAATCTGGATTGTTTTTGCCGGTCTCTCTGTTTGTGTTCCAGCGGCGCACGCGCAGGAGCCGCAGATCCCGACATATCCGGATTCCGCGAAGGGTCTCACTTCGCTTGCGAACGATTTAGTTGGAGCGATAAAGAGAGGCGACGCGGCGACCACAAAGGCGTATTTGAACGCCCTAGTTCTTCCGGATCCCAATTTCTGGTTCGCTGAAGTATTCGAAAAGGATCTGGCGCAGAAATCGGCGGCGGAGTATGCGGAGGTCGCTCCTTCACTCCCGGCAATACTCGAGGGAGCGTTTCGGGATTTGGCCGATCCGGGTGTGACAGCTATCACGGGCTATCATTTCTTTGAAGTCTGCGATACCGGGATGAACGGCAACATGATTGTGTTGCTCTCGATGCGCAAACGCAAAATACCGCTCGATGAGATCCGTTTTCGCGTGGGAGATGATGAACGGGGGATCTGGGCATTTGCGTATGTGAACGGAGGCTTCCGCTACATCGGCAATACGCATCTCGGCTTTGGCACGAAGCCAAAAGTAACCCCGCGCGCTGCACCGGCAGCTCCAGGCCAGCCGAAGCCTGACGATTCTGAGCCTCGAAGAGTGCGCTTGGCGGGTATCGTGCAGCAAGCCAAAATGATCCACCAAGTGCCACCGGTCTATCCTGACACGGCGAGGAAGAGCCATGTAACGGGCACGGTCGTTCTGCATGCGATCATTGGAAAGGACGGGTCGGTGCAGCAGATTCAAGTAGAGAAGGGGCCATGTTTGCTGGACGAAGCCGCGATTCGCGCGGTGCGGCTGTGGCAGTACTCTCCAACGCTGATCAACGGCGAGCCCGTTGAGGTGGACACAACTATCTCAGTGATTTTCACGCTCAGCCCATGACGCAGATCCTTTGGAATATTCCAAAGACTGTAGGTGCGGCCCACCGATTTTGTGAGAAAGCGTAGCGGGCGAATATCGGATGGAGGCTTGCGACGCGCCAATTGCGCGTAAATCCAGTGGTTTCAGCGGGCATTTGCGATCGGCTCCGGGATCG
>DAITPO010000021.1:2238-5433 GCA_036833535.1 Candidatus Acidiferrales bacterium
TTGGGGAATTTGTGATCGCTTGTCACATTCCAGATTGCGGCTAGTTCGCCGTAGCGATCGGTTTGGAATATGCCGAGCGTCGCCAGGCCGGTGGGAGCCAGGGCTTCTTTGCCGAGATAGGCTATTGCGGCGCGGCCTGAGGAATCTACGCCTACGATTACCGATTCGTGCAACGAGTCTGTTAGCGCACGCGATGGTTGCGCGAGTACCGCGGCCAGGACTACCGCTTCATTTTCTTTCCATAGCGATGCGTTGGCGGAGAGCTGGCGGAGAAATTCTTCGCAGCGCGGGCAATCGTTGTGGAGAAAGACGATTACTAAATTTTTCTTTTGCTTGAAGTCCCAGGCGCGGACGGTTTGGCCGTTTGAGGCGTGCAGCGTCAGCGGCGGAATCAGTTGGCGCAATTGCAGCATGGAGAAAAGGTCTGGTTTTTGCAGCGCTGCCCGTTTCAGGGCAGTATCTTTGTAGATTACGCCCGAGACTGCCGCCCTAAAAGGACGGCGCTACACAAACCTCGGCATCTTCGCAGTTCGCGCTTGAGAATGCTACGCGGGTAATGGTAGCCGGTCGCCTTGATCGGTGTGCCAGATCTTACGAAAAGCGTAAACGTAATTGGACTCGCCGGTGGTGTTCACGGTGGCGACGTCCGTGCCCACGACGTCGGCGAAATGCTGCTCGATCAGGCGCGCCATTTCGGCGTTATCGGCCTTCGAGAAAACGTAATTCCCATCCTTGAGATCCACCGCGTGGCCGGACCAGCGGCGCAAGAGCGGCTCGCGTGAAATTCCCACGCAAAAATCTGCGGGCGCGCCGCCGATCTGGCGCATAAACATTTCAAGCCTGGCGGTGATTTCATGGGCGCGCTTCGCGCCTTGCTCGCCGAGGAGGATATTCCATTTCACCGATTCGATGATGTCGGGCGCGAAAGGCGATTGTCGGTCCGAAGGCCGCACGGATATTTTTTTAGCTGCACCCCGAAGTGCTGCCGCAATTAATGCACTTATAGCAGCTCCCGTTCGGCACCATGAGCATGCCGCATTCGGAGCACGACGGCGCATCATCCGTGGTGAAGCGCGTGCGAGCCGTGGCGGCCAAGCCGGTTGGATCGGCCGGCGTGGCCATTCCCGGAGCTGCAGCCGCCGCGGGCGCTACCGCAGTGCCTGTCGCGGACGCTTGCGTGCCGAGCATATTCGCGTCCTCGTCTACCGGCGGATTCAGCTTCAGATATGCAGGCGAGATGAATTTGCCGCCGAGCCAGCGCGCGATGTAATCGAGCACGGAGCTGGAGAACCGGATGTCGGCGTTGTGCGTGTAGCCGGCAGGTTCGAAGCGCGTGTTCATCAGCTTGTCCACCAGCGCCTTGAGTGGCACGCCATATTGCAAGCCGATGGAGATGGAAAGCGCGATGCCGTCCATCAAGCCGGAAAGCGTGGCGCCTTCTTTCGCCATCTTGATGAAGAGTTCGCCGGGCGTGCCGTCGTCGTACATGCCGACGGTGATGTAGCCTTCGTGGCCGCCAAGCCAGAATTTGTGGGTGATGGACTTGCGCTCGTCGGGAAGCTTGCGGCGCGAAGTGCGGACGAAAAGCTCTTGTTGCTCGGGAGCTGGCGGCGCGCTGCCTTCAGCACTCTGCGCCGCGGCTTCCTTCTTTCCGCTGGACGCCGAGAGCGGCTGCGAGCGCTTCGAATTGTCGCGATAAATGGCCACAGCCTTCAGTCCATATTTCCACGACTCGATGTAGGCCTGCATGATGTCTTCGACAGTGGATTCCTCGGGCATATTAATGGTCTTGCTGATCGCGCCGGAGAGGAACGGCTGTGCCGCAGCCATCATGCGCAGGTGACCGCGCCAGGCGATCGAGCGGCCGCCGCCCGCCGGAGTGAGCGAGCAATCGAAGACCGGGAGATGTTCGGGCTTGAGATTCGGCGCGCCTTCGATCGTGCCATTGTGGTCGATGAAATCTACGATCTGGCCGCCTTCTTCGGGCGTGTAGCCGAGGTGCAGCAGCGCGCGCGGGACGGTGTTGTTTACGATTTTGATGACGCCGCCACCGACGAGGCGCTTCTGCTTGACCAGCGCGAGATCAGGCTCGATGCCGGTAGTATCGCAATCCATCATGAAGCCGATGGTGCCCGTAGGAGCGAGGACGGAAACCTGCGAATTCTTGTAGCCGAACTTTTCGCCGTGAGCCAGGGCGTTGTCCCAAGATTCCTGAGCGGCATGGAGAAGATTGGGCTGGACGTTGTCTTCCTTGATGGGCCGGAGCGAATCGCGGTGCATGCGAATCACGTCGAGCATCGCTTCGCGATTGCGCTGATAGCCGCTGAACGGCCCCATGCGCTCGGCAATCTTCGAAGATTGATAGTAGGCCTCGCCGGTCATCAGCGCGGTGATGGCGCCGCAGAGATCGCGCCCGCCGTCGGAATCGTACGGCACGGCGAGAGACATCAGCAGCGCGCCAAGATTCGCATAGCCGAGGCCGAGCGGGCGATAGTCGTGCGAATTTTTCTCGATGCGGTCGGTCGGGTAGCTGGCCTTATCCACCAGAATTTCCTGCGCGGTGATGGTCACGTCGACAGCGTGGCGGAATCCTTCGACGTCGAATTGATCGTTCGAGCCGAGGAATTTCAGCAGATTGAGCGAGGCGAGATTACACGCCGTGTCGTCGAGGAACATGTATTCCGAGCACGGATTCGAAGCATAGATGCGATCCGTGGACTTGCAGGTGTGCCAGCGATTGACCGTGGTGTCGTACTGCATGCCGGGATCGCCGCACTGCCAGGCGGATTCGGCCATGCGGTGTAGCAGCTCGCGGGCCGTGTATTTCTCGGCGGGCTTGCCGTCGGCGACGTTCTTGGTCCACCAATCGCGATCGTCTTCGGCGGATTGCATGAATTCATCGGTGACGCGGACGGAGTGATTGGCGTTCTGGAAATAAATCGAGGAATAGGCTTCGCCGTCGATCGAGGGATCGTAGCCGTTCTCGATCAATGTGTGCGCCTTGCGTTCTTCCTTCACTTTGCAATCGATGAATTCGGCGATGTCGGGGTGATCGACATTCAGGATCACCATCTTGGCGGCGCGGCGCGTTTTGCCGCCGCTCTTGATTACGCCGGCGAAGGCATCGAAGCCCTTCATGAAGCTCACCGGACCGGATGCGATTCCACCGCCGGAAAGAGATTCGCGGCTGCCACG
>DAITPO010000021.1:5533-16778 GCA_036833535.1 Candidatus Acidiferrales bacterium
ACGGAAGTTTCGCGCTCAGGCGTATTCAGCTTGCCGTGAAAATATTTCGAAGCGACTATGTTTGTAGCAGTCTGCGACCAGGACTTGGGTACTTCTACATTCTCCTGACGGAATATCGTCTGCCCTTTATCATTGCCGATTAGTGCGGTGCGCTTTTCCCATTCGACTTTGTCGTACGGGGAGATCGTGCCGTCCGTAAACATCCGGCGGAATTCCAGACCGCGCTTGGAACCGATCTGTTGCTCTGAAGCGAGTTTGCTGTTGAGTGCCATTCGTGCTTCTGCCATGTTGCCTCCGCGCAGGCATTAGAAAGTTGAGCCGTGTTTGGGCTTGGGGAAACCGCGCGAAGGGCTGTATCTATTTTACCCCAGCACGAGTCCCAGTAGTATGGCTACAAAGCCAAAATTAGGGAACGCTCCGCCACGCCGCGAATCACACCGCCATCGCGGTGAGTGGTTGGGGGTGGTTCCCCGCAATTTAGTTGATTAAATCCGAGAGGCCCTCGTGATGCCGGAGGTCAGGCGCTGGGCATGACCAAGAAAATCACCGGAACCACGCCCTCGAATCTGGGACGCGAGTATAGGGGATGTGGAAAACTTGTCAAGAAAAAACTGGCCAAGAAATACAAAATGTTGTGGTGAAGTTGTCGTAAGCGTCTAGGTGTCGTGGTACGTGTGCGAAAGATACGGAGATGGCAATCCGGCCAGTTGACGCCGAAAGCGCGGGAGCCTACTCTGAATTCTGTGCCGGAAAATTTCGTGAAACGAAAAACCTTCTTTGCGGCGATCGCGCTGCCGGTGATGGCGTTGCTGTTTGCTCTCGCGGCCGCGCCGCGTTCGGAATCCGGCACGCATGACGCCGGCGATCCTGCGCATGCTCCTGCGAAGAGAATTTCGCTCGCTGGCGTCGGGAATGCGGGCGAAGTGACGCCGACGCTTTTTCGCGGAGCGCAGCCGAGTTCCGCAGGATTTCTCGCGCTTGCGAAGATCGGCATCGCCATTGACGTGGATTTGCGATTCGAAGGCGATCGCGCGGGAGAAAAAGAAGCGGCGACGCACGCGGGCCTGCAATATCTGGCGCTGCCGTGGAGTTGCCATTATCCGAGCGATGCGACGACGCAGAAGTTTCTCTCTTTGATTCACGAGAACGCCGACAAGAAAATTTTCGTGCATTGCCAGCATGGCGTGGACCGCACGGGAATGATGATCGCTGCCTATCGCATGGCGGAACAGAATTGGACGTCGGAGCAAGCGCGGGGCGAGATGATTGCTTACGGCTTCGATCAGGTGCACCGGACATGGTGCGGGGCTTTGAATAGTTACGAGAGTATTTTTCCGCAGAGATATGCTAATGACCCGATTTTTGCGCCGCTGCGCGCCCCCGCCCCGCCAGTGATTCCGGCCGTCCAAGTTCCGTCCCAGTAGCGCCGACGCTACTTTCCGAGTTCGTGCTCTAGATCTTGGGCAATTTTGTAAACCGGACCTTCCATCGCCGTGGCTGCGGGTAGAGTTTCTTTCCAGATTTCGTCGGGCTGGTAGAGCACGGCCATGTCCCAATAGTAGCCGCCGTCATCGCAGCAAGCCGGCTCGGGTTGTCCGGCGATTGCGGCGCGGCTTCGGCGCAACTCGGCTGAGACCAGATGTTTCGGATCCCAGAATTGAATCGCGCGGAGATCGGGAACTCGCGCAAGCGTGCCGGTCGAGGGATGGAACCAATCTGTTGTCAGCATGGGCTCCCAGACTACAAGGACGCGCACCTTCAGCTGCGGATTTGATTGCAGAATTCGCTCGGCTGCGGAGGCCCCCCGCAGGCACGCCGCTCAAGTGGGCGAGAAGAGCAGAACGAGGCGCTCTTCCTGCGGGTCGGCATTGAACGCATCGCGAAAATCGTGAAAATTTGCAGCGGCAAGCGATTCGAGCGGCGGTTGCCGTGACGGCGTATGCGCCGGGCCGAATTGCCGCCACGCTAGAATCGCGACGGCCAGCGCGACGAGGCTGAGGAGCACGGCTTTTAGCCGCGTATTTGCGTTCATCGCGCAGGTCCCGCCATCAAGCCCGCGATCCATTGCGGAAAAATCAGATTGGTGAGAACGATCGCAGCGGCGGCCCAGAGAATCGCGCTCGACCAGCGCGCGCGGTTGCGATCGCATTGCGGCGCGCGATAGTGCTGAATGAATCCGACGGCCAGCATGACGACGGACGCGCCCAGAAGCCACGGCCGGTAGCGCGAGAGCGACATGCCGACGCCGGCCAGGCCCGCGGCCGCGGCGAAGCTCATCGGCATGCAGCAAGCGAGCGTCGCCAGCGCGCTCAGCACGGCGCTCGCGGATGCAGCGGCTGTTTTCGTTCCCGGCATGATTGGTGTGATGCTTTCCGTTGGGATTGCGGTTCGCCTCAAGAAGCGGGAGTGAACTCGCGGCGGTAGCCATCGTCTTCGCGCTTCAATTTCGCGAGCAGGCGCTCGTAGCGTTGCTTGCCCTTTAGCGGCTTCAGAAATTTATCGTCGCGGAACAATTCATAATTGGGCAAGCCGAAACCTCCAGCCTTCTCGAGCAATTCGATAGCTGGGGTTGGTTTTCCGAGAAGTGCGAGCGCCGCGGCGGCCGTGTGCCACATGTGATGCGTATGAAGCAGCGGCTTGGTCTTGCCGTGCAGCGCGAGATGTACGAGCTTCGCTGCTTTAGTCCGTTCGCCGCGCAAGGCCCACAAGAGCGCCTCGCACGAATGCAGCCACGGGTCATCCGGCAACGCATTCTGCGCCGCCCGAATTCGCGACTCGGCTTCGTTCAGTTTCCCGGCGTAAATAAAAACCGTGGGTTGAAACACGTTGGCCCAGATGTTGACGGGGTCATGACGCAGAGCGCGCTGCAAACATTCCTCCGCTTCCTCGTAGTTCCAGGAGCTGAGCGCGGTGTGGCCCAGAAATACATTTGTGAACGCGTCGTCGGGCCGGGCCGCAAGCGCCATGAGCAGCCCTTCCTTCGCCTCCTTCAACATCCCGACGTGATTGAAGATTGTCGCTTGCCAGACGCGCGCCGGCTGGCATCCTGGATTGACGCGCAGCGCCCGCGAGAGCGCCCGCAGAGCCGGGCCATTCTGAAATTTCTTCGCGGGAGACCATAGGATTCGGCCTTCCGCGCAGTGAGCCTCGGCATTATCGGGATCGAGCGCGATCGCTTTGCGCAGCGCTTTTTCGGCGTCGCGCACCCAGTGCGGCGAAGCGCTTGTTGTTGTTCCCACGAGTATGAGCGCTTCGGCCAGGCGCGCCCATGCGCCCGCGAATTTCGGATCGAGCCGCGTGGCGTTCTCGAGCATGTCCACAGCCGCGCGATTGTCCCAACTGTTCAGACGATAGAGCCGGTCGGCTGCGCGCAGATAGAGTTCGTAGGCGATGGGATTCTTCGTGGGAGGCCCGGCTGTCTCGTCGGCGTCCTGCTGCTGCGCGATGCCCAGTGATTTTCCGATGCCTTCGGCGATCGAGTCCTGCAAATGAAACAAGTCGGCGGCGTCGCTGTCATGCTTGGCTGAGAGAAGGACCGACCCGTCGGCGGCGTTCCAGACACTAACGTGCGCACGCAGCTTGGTGCCTAGCTTTTGAATGCTGCCGTCCACGATGATGTGAACGTTTAGCTCGCGCGCGGCCGAGAGAGGATCGATTTGGTGCTGCGCATAGCGCGAAACGGACTGCGCCGGGCGGACCAGCAATTCGCCGCTGGCGCTCAGGTGATTGATCACCGCGTCGGCGAGAGCCATGCTGAGATATTCGTCGCCGGGATTCGGTGTGAGGAGTTTGAACGGGAGCACGGCCACAGAACGCTGTCCCGCCAACGCTGCGGGCAGATATGCGCCAAGTTCGAGCTCGCGCGAAATGTTGGTTAGCTCGCGCTGCAGATCACGCGCGGATTGAAAGCGCCGCGCGGCTTCTTTCTCCAGAAGTTTATCGACAATCGCGCAGAACGCGGCTGGGGCGCCCGGCGCGGCATCTTTCAAGCGGGGTGTAGGACCCGAAATGATCTGCGAGATGAGCGCTGCGAGACTCGGAGCGGCGAAGGGACGCCGGCCGCAGGCGAGTTCGTAGAACACAACGCCGAGCGAATAGAGATCGGCGCGGCCATCCGCAGGCTCGCAGCGCAACTGCTCCGGAGCCAGATAGGCAATGGTGCCTTGAATGCCGGGAGTTATGTCGACCTCAACAGGCGCGCTGATAGTTCGAGTGACCACATCGTCGACGCCGCGGCGCGCCACCCCAAAATCGAGTAGCTTCGCGCGGCTGTCGGCTTGCACCACGATGTTCTCGGGCTTGATGTCGCCGTGGAACACGTTTCGTGAATGGGCGGCGTCGAGGGCTTCGGCTAGCTGCGCGCCGATTTCGACAATGCGCTTTGGATCGAGCGGGCCATCGGAGAGCAGCGAGCGCAGCGTGCGGCCTTCCACCAGCTCCATGACCAAAAATATGCTCTCGCCGTCCTCGCCGACTTCGTAGATGGTGGTGATTCCCGGATGGTGGAGGCTCGAAGCGGCACGCGCTTCCGCCAACATTCGCGAACGCGCTTCAGCCGAGCCGGAGGACATGTCGGTGAGAATCTTGATGGCGACTGATCGAAGCAGGCGCTCGTCATGCGCGCGATACACCACGCCCATCCCTCCACGCCCGAGTTCCGCGCTGATGCGGTAATGCGAAATGGTTTGGCCAATCATGCGTCGAGAGCGCTATCTCGCCGAGCGTACGTGGCGCAATTCCGAATGTCAACGAAGGCTGTTGGCAGGCCGGTTGCTGGTTCGCGTTGGAACACAGTTGCGCGAGCGCGATTGACTTTCGGGGCTGCGTCCAAAAAAATGTTGTTGTGGGCACCCCTGCCATTGAAATCGAAGGGCTGACCAAGGACTACGCGGTCGGCTTCTGGCGCAAGCGCACGCGGCGAGCGCTGGATGGGCTGACGTTCCAGGTGCGCGAGGGCGAGGTGTTCGGATTCCTCGGGCCAAACGGCGCGGGAAAGACGACCACGCTCAAGCTCTTAATGGGGCTGATTTTTCCGACGAGCGGTACGGCACGAATTCGCGGACGCTCGATCGATGACGTCGAGATGCACCGCGAGATCGGCTTCCTGCCGGAGCAGCCTTACTTCTACGATTATCTGACTGCGCGCGAGCTGCTCGATTATTCCGCGCGTTTCTTCCGATTTACCGAAGCTGACCGGCGAGAGCGCGTCACGCGGTTTCTCGAGCGCGTCGGGCTGAGCGCCGCTGCAGATGTTCAATTGCGGCGCTTCTCGAAGGGCATGTTGCAGCGCGTGGGAATCGCCCAAGCGATCCTGCACGATCCACAAGTAATTTTTCTGGATGAGCCGACATCGGGGCTCGATCCCGTCGGTCGCCGCGAAGTCCGCGACATCATTCTGGATTTGCAGCGGCAAGGCCGCACGGTTTTCTTCTCGACGCACATTTTGCCGGACGCCGAGGTGCTCTGCGATCGCGTCGCGGTGCTCGTCGGAGGAAAGCTGCAGGGCGTGGGCACGCCGCAGGAAATCGTCTCCATCGAAGTGCAAGGAATGGAAATTCTCTTCGAGCTTCCCGCGGGCCGTTCCGTGCCAGGAGCCCTCGCCGGCCGCGTGACGCCATCCGGAGTGGCCTACCGGCTGGAAGTGCCCGAAGCCGAACTCTACGACGCCATCACGCAATTGCGCGCGGCCGAGGCGCGCATTCTATCGGTCACGCAATTGAAGCCGACGCTCGAAGATTATTTCTTCCGGCTCGTCGGGCGCGAAACGGCGCCTTCGTATGCCGTCGAGGTGGCGAATAAATGAGCAGCGTGCCCTTGTTCGTCGCGGTGAACACGTTCCGGGAATCGGTGCGCGACCGCGTCCTCTACAACCTGATTTTCTTCGCTCTGCTGATGATGGCCGCGGCGGTGCTCGTGGGGCAAATTTCGATCGGGATCGAGCGGCTGGTAATCATCAATCTCGGTTTGAGCGCAATTTCGCTTCTGGGATTGGTGATGTCGGTCTTCATCGGCGTCGGCCTCGTTTACAAGGAAATCGAGAAGCGCACGCTCTACAGCATTCTGGCCAAGCCCGTGCGCCGCTGGGAATTTCTCGCCGGCAAGTATTTAGGGCTGCTGCTGACGCTGGCGATCAATACCGCGTTAATGACGCTGGGTCTCTTCCTCGCGTTGCTCTATGTGGATCGCGCGATCGGACGCGCCGACGCTCACATTTTACTGGCCGTCTATTTCATCCTCCTCGAATTTGCCCTGGTGACGGCGCTCGCGCTCTTTTTCTCGTGCTTCTCGACGCCGATTCTTTCTACGCTCTACACGCTGGGGCTTTACGTTGCAGGAATGTTCGCTTCGGACCTCCGCGATGCGGGCGCGCTGAGCAGCAGCGGAGCGGTGAAAGCGGTCACCTCGGTTCTCTACTATGCGCTGCCGAATTTCAGCAATTTCAATGTGATCGGCGCGACCGCACACGGCGACCCGATCCCGATATCGCTCGTTTGGCAGAATACGGCGTACGCAGCCATTTACATTTTGGCTCTGCTTCTCGCCGCGTCAGCCGTTTTCTCGAACCGGAACCTGAAATGATCTCCGCCCGGCGAGAATGTTGAAATGGTAGCTTCCGCCCGCAGCAAGCAAATCTGGCTCGCGACGCTAGGCGTGCCGTTGCTTTTGCTCTCTCTCTATCCTTTGCAGCAAAGCATTGCCGAGAAAAAAGAATCGATCGCGGAGCAGCAGCAGGAGCTGCTGCTACGCTCCGGCAAGCTGCTGAAGAAACTGAGCCTCGGCTACGACTCGCTGTTAGCCGATATCTACTGGACGCGGACGGTGCAATACAACGGCGGCATCCTCGAACGAGGCGAATCGGATTTCAGTTTGCTAGCCCCGCTTCTCGATGTGACCACTGATCTCGATCCGCGCCTCGATGTCGCCTATCAGTACGGCGCGATTTTCCTCTCGGAGAAAGTTCCGGCCGGAGCCGGGCGTCCGGACCAGGCAATCGCGCTGGTGCGCAAGGGCATAGCCTTGAATCCAACGAACTGGCGTCTCTACTACAACCTCGGCTTCGTTTATTACTGGTACCTGCGCGATTACAAGCAAGCCTCGCAAACTTTCTGGGAAGGCAGCAAAGTTCCCGGCGCTCTGCCGTGGATGGGCGCCATGGCCGCGCACATCGCAGAAACGGGCGGCTCGCGCGACACTTCGCGCTTCATGTGGTCGCAGATCTATGAATCGACGCAAGACGTCACCGTCCGCGCCAATGCACTGGCGCATCTGCAGGTCTTGCGCACGCAAGACGACCTAGATTTGTTGAAGACTTTCATCGAAACCTACAAAAAACGGACGGGCCACGCTCCCACTTCCGTGCAAGATCTCGCTAACGCCGGATTGCTTCTCAGCGTCCCACAAGATCCAGGCGGCTATGTGTATGTCCTGGACGCGAATGGCGAGCCGGCCGTCGATCCCCAAAGCCCAATGGCCGAGCGCGTGCGCGACTGGTCGGGGCGAAAGTAAAGCGGGCTTCCATCTGACCAGCGGACGCAGCCCTAAATCTGTACTGGTGGACAGGCCGCGCGCATTGAACACTTGCTAAACTGAGGACATCGGGGCGGAGAGTTGAGCGGCGGCTCATTTGCCGAAGGGTGGACGAAATGCGGGGACGAATTCGAATTCAGCGAGCACTCTTGCTCTTCGCGGCTGCAACGTTGGCTTCGTGCGGAGGCGGTAGAGGAGGCGGCTCAATTGGCTCGAATCCGCCTGTCGCGCCGTCGATTACAACACAGCCTACCGACCAGAGCGTTACGGCTCCTGCCACCGCAACATTCTCAGTAACGGCGGCGGGCACGGCGCCGCTAAGTTACCAGTGGCAAATGAACGGCGCGAACATCGCCGGCGCCACGGCGTCAAGTTACACGACTCCGCCTACTACATCGACGGACGACGGCGAGACCTTCGATGTCGTCGTCAGCAATGCCGCCGGCAACGCGACCAGCAACACCGTCACGCTTTCCGTGAGCACAACTTCGACAACTTCCAACACGGATGTAGTCACTTTTCACAACGACATTGCGCGGACGGGCCTGAACTCAACGGAGACCGTGCTGACGCAAAGCAACGTCAACGTTCACATGTTCGGCCTACTGCGCAATCTGTCCGTCGATGGAAAAGTGGATGCCGAGCCGCTGTATCTTTCAGCTTTGATGGTCAATGGCGCGGCCCACAATGTGGTTTTCGTGGCCACGGAGAACGACAGCCTCTACGCCTTTGATTCCGATACCGGCGCGACCCTTTGGCAGGATACGGTCCAGAACTTGCTTCCTTCCGGCGAGAACCCCAGCGACATGCGCGGCTGCAGCCAGGTGATGCCGCAAATCGGCATCACGTCTACCCCAGTCATCGATCGCCACGCCGGACCGCACGGAACAATTTTCTTCGTCACCATGTCGAAAGATAGCCAGAGCAATTATCACCAGCGCCTGCACGCGGTCGACGTGACCACCGGCGCCGAGCTGCTGAACGGCCCCACCGAAATTCAGGCAACTTACCCGGGCGTGGGCGCGGGAAATTCCGGCGGCACGATGACGTTCGCGCCGGGGAATTACAAAGAACGCGCAGCGCTGCTCCTGCTCAACGGCGCGATCTACACCAGCTTCGCGTCGCACTGCGATGCCCCTCCCTATTCCGCATGGATCATGGGCTATAGCGAGAGCACGCTGAAGCAGACCACCGTCTTGAATCTCACTCCCAACGGGCCCAACTCAGCCGGCGGAAGCTTCGGCGCAGGTGCAATCTGGCAGAGCGGTGGCGGTCCTGCCGCCGATCCGCAGGGCAACATCTACGTCGAAGTCGCCAACGGCGATTTTGAGACCACGCTCGACGCCAACGGCTTCCCCAATCAGCAGGACTACGGCAATGCTTTCGTAAAGCTCTCAGTGAACAATGGAAAGCTCGCCGTCGCCGATTACTTTGCGATGAAAAATACCTTGACCGAATCCGATAACGATCAGGACCTTGGATCGGGCGGCCCGCTGGTTCTGCCCGACCTGAGCAACGGCAGCAGCACCGTGCATCTGGCCATCGCCGCCGGCAAAGACGGCGCGATCTATGTGGCGGACCGCACCAACATGGGCAAGTTCAACGCCTCCACGAATAATATTTATCAGGAGCTGGATCACGTGCTGCCGGAAGGAGTTTGGGGCGTCCCCGCGTACTTCAATCAGACGGTCTACTACTGCGACCAAGCAAGTGCGCTGAAAGCCTTTGGGATCAGCAACGCGAAGTTGACAGCTTCTCCCACCTCGTCAACCGCGATGAGTTTTGGATACCCGGGCGTGCTGCCAGCCGTCTCCGCCAACGGAACATCGAACGGCATCGTTTGGGCCATCGAGAATACCGGCACCGCCGTCTTGCATGCTTTCGCTGCAAATAATCTCGCCAACGAGCTTTACAACAGCAATCAAGCTTCGGGCAACCAGGACCATCCCGGCGCAGGGAATAAATTCATCACACCGATGATTGCCGATGGAAAAGTCTTCGTAGCCACACCGAACAGCGTGGCCGTCTACGGATTGCTCGCGACGCAGCGTTAATTACGAGGCGTTATTCGTAGCGCAGGGCTTCGACCGGATCCAAACGCGATGCCTTCATCGCCGGCCAAACACCAAAAATCAGTCCAATACTCACTGACACCGTAAAGCCCATGACTACGGCCCACGGCGTGACCACGGCTTTCAGCGAGGTCACCACCGGAATCAACATCGTCGCGCCGCCGCCCACGATGATTCCAATCACTCCGCCGATGCCCGTCAAGGTCATGGCCTCGAACAGAAACTGCCAGGTGATGTCCGCGCTTCGCGCGCCGATGGCTTTTCGGACTCCTATTTCTCGCGTGCGCTCGGTGACCGAGACCAGCATGATGTTCATCACGCCCACGCCGCCGATGAGCAAGCCGATCGAGCTAAGCACGATGATCGCGACCACGGTGCTCTTAATGATGTCGTTGAATTGCTGCGCGGTCTCCTGATTCGTCTGAATAAAAAAATCGTCGGGCTTGTCGTAGGGCACGTTGCGGCGCCGGCGCAGAACGTCGCGCACTTCGTCCACAGCCTTGTCCACCCGGCCTGGATAAGCCAGAAAACGGATGAAGATTTCGAACGCCGCCGGATAAATTTTTCGAAAGGTGTAATACGGCAGAACCACGCGGCGATCCTCATCGTTTGTCCCGAATCCTCCCACAGGTTTCTGCAACACGCCGATCAACTGAAAGGTCGAGCCATCCACGAGAATGTTCTTGCCGATGGCGTCGGGTATCGTGCCGTAGAGCGCCGTGGCGATATTTTCGCCCACCACCGCCACGTTATCGCGGTGTATGTTCTCCGTATCCGTGAAAAAGCGCCCCGCGGCCATCGTCGCATTCGAATAGACTTCTAAAAACGCGGGAAACGTCCCTCGGAATTCGATGCCCTGCACTTCGTTGTTCTGATACCGCACGTTGTGCGGCGTTTCCCACTGAAAGATCGATACCGCCACTTGCTTCACCGCCGGGCACGACGGAAGAATCGCCTCTCCGTCCTCGAGTGTCAGCGGCTTTCGTTCGCGCTCCTCTTTCGGCCGCCGCGCGTTATTGTTGAAATTCTGGTTGAAGCGCTGCACCCAGGCGGTGTCGATGCCCTCTTGCGTGATTTCATCCTGGATCACCATCTTGAAGCCGTCCACAAGCCCGACCACGAGAATAATCAGCCCGACGCCGATCATCACGCCCAGCACGGCGAGAAAGCTGCGCAGCTTATGCGTCCGCAAGGTGTCAAACGCCAGCGCCAGATTTTCGCGATAATCCTGCTTCATTCTCTAGCCTTGTGTAGCGCCGCCCTTTAAGGGCGGCATCCGTCCAACTCAGCACACCTGCCCCAATCGAAGTGTCGTGTCAGGGCCTGACTTCCGCGTTTTGTCATGACCTGACTTTACATCTCGCCTAAGAATTCAAATCGCTGTCATCCTGAGCGCAGCTAAGGATCTAAGCGTCGTATCGCGTCATCACGCATGCACAAAAGCCGCCAATCCCTCACCCCTCAGCCCGCAGCGCCTCAATCGGATCCAACCGCGCCGCCCGCATAGCGGGATAAATGCCGAAGAACAAGCCGACAACAGTAGAAAGGGAGAGCGCAATCACAATCGTGAAAATGGGAGTCGAAAACGGAATCGAGGTAGCGGACCGCACGATCGCGGCCAGCGCCAGCGCCAGAAGCACTCCGAT
>DAITPO010000021.1:16878-38410 GCA_036833535.1 Candidatus Acidiferrales bacterium
TCGAGGTAGCGGACCGCACGATCGCGGCCAGCGCCAGCGCCAGAAGCACTCCGATTCCTCCACCGAGCGCCGCCAGCAGCGACGATTCCACCAGAAATTGCAGAAGAATATGCAGCTTTCGCGCCCCCAGCGATTTCCGCAGCCCAATCTCCCGTGTCCGCTCGGTCACGCTCGCCAGCATGATATTCATGATCACGATTCCGCCGACCACCAGAAAAACCGAGGTAACCCATACAGCTATGCCAAATGCATTCCCGGTGATGCGATTCCAGATGCTGGTGAGCTGCGTTGGTGATACCACTCCAAAATTGTCCTCAGCGTCGTACGGTACGTGCCGCCGCGCCCGGAGCAGCACGCGCGCTTCATCTTCGGACGCAGGCATCAGGTCGGGAGTCGGCGCCTGAATAAACATAGACACGGAATCGAGCGGCGCAAGCCACCCTTTGCGGTAAGTCGAGAGCGGCATCATGATGAAATCGTCGAGCGACTGGCCGAGGACGGTGCCCTTAGCCGCCGCGACCCCCACCACTTCGTATTGCTCCGCCCCGGCCCGGATCAGCCGGCCGATGGGATCCCCCGATGGAAAAAAGTAGTTCGCGACGTCCGCGCCGATGATGCACACGTTCGAACGATGATCTTCGTCGGTGCCGGTGAGTAAGCGCCCGGTCGACGTCTCGACATCCCTGATTTCCGCGTAGCTCGGCGAAACGCCCATGATCGTGACGTTCTCGCGCAGATCGTTTCCATAGCGCACATCAGCGATGGTCTGCATGAACCCCGCGATGTTGGTCGCGAGTTTCATGTCCGCCTGCAGCGCTTCGAGGTCTTCCATTTGCAGCGGGGGTCTCTTCCTCGCCCTGTTCCATTCCTCGAAATTGGTGACCACTCCAACGCGGTCAATGACGTACGCGTTGGCGCCCAGATTGGCCACCTTCTCCGCGACGTAAACATTTAGTCCGTTCAGGACCGACATCACAGCAAGCAACGTGGCAACCGCCAAGATAACTCCGAGCAAGGTAAGGAAGCTCCGCAGTTTATGGGCTCGCAGCGTGTCTATAGCAATGGCCAGCGTCTCGCGCAGCGCCACGCGCGCTTCGCTCGCCTTCATCGCCATGCGGAAAGGAGCCATGTGTCTAGTATAGACGGTTGTGGCTACAGAAATGTTCTGCCGCGCACTCGATATTTTGAGGCCGCAAACCGATAGAATAGTCTACGAAGCGGGCCTGCTTGCGCCACCATCCCGGCGGGCCGGCGCTCACAAATTGGAGTGATGCCAGCCTTCGGGTCGTCGCATCATGAGACGTTTCGCGATACTAGTAGTTTACGTACTGGCCTCAATTGTCGGCTCCGCCAGGCCGTCAGGCGCTCAAGGCGTACCTCGCAAAGCCCCGGCCGGCAAGCCTCAGAATCAACCGCCGAGCTCGCCGGTTGCCGGCTCGAGCGATGCTCAGATTCATGCGCTGGCGGAGCGCGTGATTGCCGCGCAGCATGGCGACGACGTAGCGCTAGAAGAGTTCGATCGCATCGAGCGCCACACCGTTTATTCCGGCTCGAACCGGCGCGTCACGGACGGCAAGGTCTATCGCGTGGTCCCAACCGGCACCGGCACACTCAAACTTCTGCTAAAGGACGGCTCCTCGCAGGTCGAGCCCGGCGTTTATCGCAGAGAATTGCACGACTGGGAGCAGGTGCTCGAGATTTCGATCAATCCCAATGACCCGCGCCAGCAAGCGGTCTATGCCAAGTGGCAGAAGCGGATGAAAGAGCGCAAGGATCTGGTGGATGCGGCGCGCAAGGCTTTTCGCGTCACCGCTTCGGCCCAGGAAATGCGCAACGGGCGCATTTGCGACGTCCTCGAACTCGAACCCAATCCAAGTTTCGTTTCGCACTCGACCGTCGAGAACGTCTTCACCGGAGCGCGCGCGAAAATTTGGATTGACGACGCTTCTGGACACATCGTTCACGGCGAGGCCGAAATCATTCGCGATATTTCATTCGGCGGCGGGATTCTCGGCAAACTGTATCGCGGCGGCCGCTTCTCGTTGGACAACTCGGAAGTCGCGCCCGGAATCTGGCTGCCCACGCGCGTGCAATTCGATTATTCCGCGCGAAAATTTCTGTTCACCTCCGAGACACATGAAGTGACGGAAACAAGCCGCTACCGCCGCTTGGGAAAGCCGCAGGAGGCACTCGCCGCCGTGCGCGAAGAATTAGCCCACGGCGCGCCTTTGCCCGCCGATCCGTGATTTTTTCCCGCCGCGCGAAGTGTCGCTGGGATGGAACGCTTGCTTGAAATCACTTCTTACCGCGTTAATCGGCCGTTGGATAATTGACCTACTATGTGTCCGCGACGCCTGCTCATCACCGCCGTACTCGTGTTCCTGTCAACATTAACAACCCAATTGCGCGCACAGAGTGCCCCGCAGCAGCCGGCTCCTGCTCCTGCATCGGCCTCGGCGCCCAGCACTCCGCCTCCAGCACCGGAGTCGAAAATGCCGGCGAAACCGGCAGCGGCAAAAAAGGTGTGGACCGACGAAGATATGAGCTCGCTCACAGGTCCAACCTACGATGCGACGCCGAACTCGAAATCGTCCCGGCCGAACTCGAGCCGCCCGCGAGGCTATTCAGGCTCCGCAAATGGCGACTACTACCGCAATCAAATCAACTCGCTGAAAGCCAAAATCGCCGACATCGATCAAAAGATCGACAATTATGAAGCACTAGTTCACGGAGCGGCCCCGGGAGAAGGAGAGAAGCAATCCGGCGTAAGAATCACAGATTCGCGCGCGGACATTCAAGCGTTAGTGAAGCAAAGGCAAACTCTGCAAAAGCAAATCAGCGACATAGAAGATCAAGCAAGGCACGCAGGAGTAGAGCCCGGCCAATTGCGCTGATGCCGCTCTCGAGTGGGGGAGGGTCTGAAGACCCTCCCCCACAAACCATTAACGCGCTGCCGCCGCCACTTCCTTCTCAATAGGCGCCCGCACCAAATTCCCCCACTCGGTCCACGAGCCGTCGTAATTCTTCACCCGGTCGTATCCCAGCAAGTACTTCAGCACGAACCAGGTATGCGAGCTGCGCTCCCCAATGCGGCAGTAAGCGATCACTTCGTCTTTCCCAGTAATGCCCTTGCCCTGATAAAGCTGCTTCAAAGCGTCGGCGCTCTTAAATGTCCCATCCTCCGCAGCCGCCTGAGACCAGGGAATGCTCGCGGCTCCGGGAATATGTCCGCCGCGCTGCGCCGTTTCCGACATCCCCGGCGGCGCAATCACTTTGCCGGTGAACTCATCAGGCGAACGCACATCCACCAATTGTCCCACAGCCTTTTTCGCGACCAATTCCTGCACGTCCTCGCGATACGCGCGAACTTTCTCATTCGGCTCCGAGGCGCGGTAACTTGTCTTCGCATAGTTCGGCACATCGGTGGTCAGCGGCCGCTTCTCTTCCAGCCACTTTTTCCGCCCACCGTTCATCAGCTTCAAATTCTTGTGCCCGTAATATTCCAGTTGCCAGAAGGCATAGGCGGCGAACCAATTGTTGTTGTCGCCATAAAGAATCACGGTTGTATCGTTCGAAACTCCCGAGCGGCTCAGCAAGTCCTCAAGCGCCTCCTTGGTGATCAAATCGCGTCGCACTCCGTCCTGCAGTTGCGTCTGCCAATTCCAGCCGACGGCTCCGGCAATATGCCCTTGGTCGTACGCCGACGTGTCCACATCCACCTCGACGAGCCGGATCTTCGGATCATTCCCGTGGCTGGCCACCCACTCGGTCGATACCAATACTTCCGGATGCGCATATTCGGACATGACTGTTGCTCCTTTTAATTCGTATCAAAACGTTTGCGTCGGGTTGGGGACATCGGGCACTCGCCGGGCTCAAGGCACGGCAGTATATCCCGGAACGCTCATTGCTTGGATGCCCCGGCAAGTGACGGGATTCCCCAAATTCGCTCGATGTGCGTCCGGTTTTCCGGCCGTCACCGAGGTACGTATGTCTGCATTCGGTACTTTGGCTCACCGCGCCAGCCCGTGCTACGTTGGCTCGTGGAATTCGCCATGAAAGTTAGACGCAGAATTCAAAAAACGAGAGCGGCGGCACTCCTAGCCAGCAGATTTCTAATAGACACAGTTCCGATTAGAAATCGCCGCAACTCACTGAAAACAAAGAAAGGAGCCCGATTCTAATCGACAAAAAACGCCACATTTCAGCTCTGCTTTTTCGCTCGCGCCACTAGACTGGGATCAACTTTCCTCCGCTGGATTCCTGCTCGATCCGCAGTATCCAATCGAAGTGAAATTTTTCCGATGCCAGCCATTTCTCGAGTTCCTCGCGGCTCGCCGCTTCGAATTCCACCAACAGCTTCCCGTCCTGCAGGCAAAGCATCACGCGCCGCACGTGGACTTCGGAAGCCCCGTGGAGCCGTGCGGTGAGTTCCTCGGCGCCCTGACGCGTCAGGCAGGCAATCGTGTGCTGCGAGAGATAACGCCGCATTCTTCCAGCTCCTTTTGGCGTAAACCGAATTGCGGCGCGCATTTTGGCATTCGCGAACCGCGACCTCCTCGGATACACTGACCGCGGAGAAAAAGCAAATGCCCGAAACGCGCTCGGCTCATCCCTATTTTCTCTACGACGCAATCGTCGCCCAGCCGAAACTGATTGAGCAGGTCTTCACCAAATCGCGCGCGGCGATCGACCGCGCAGTGCAGGCCGCGGCCGGGCGCAAGCGCATCGTCTTCATCGGCATCGGAACCTCGCTCAACGCAGCGAATGTAGCCGAGCGCTGGATGCGGCATCATTCGGGCGGACGCGCCCTCGCGCGCGCAGAGCAATCTTTCGAATTCGCGCATTATCCGCTGGCGCTTGGCGCCGACGATGTGGCCGTGATAATCACTCACACGGGCACGACCTCGCAGTCAGTGGAAGCCCTGCGCGCCGCACGCGCCATGGGCGCGCTCACCATCGCGATCACTGGTCACAACCCCGGCGAAGGAGTGCTCGGCGCGGATGTGCGCATCGAAACCTGCGAACAAGAAGTAGCCTTCGCCTACACGAAAAGCTACACAACCGCTCTCGCTGCTCTCGCGTTGCTAGTTCTCGGCGTGCTCGAAAAGCGCGGGCTGCTCAAAGATGGCGCGAGCGCCCGTACCGCGCTCGAAAAAGTCCCGGCGCTGATGCACGAAGCTCTCAAGACCGAGGCTAAAACGCGAGACGCCGCCGCGCTGATCGCCGAGCGCCAGCGTATCGTCTTCTTCGGCGCCGGAACTTGCTGGGCCACTGCCTCTGAGGCCGCGCTTAAGATCAAAGAGACCAGCTACATCGCCGCCGAGGGCTTTGAAACCGAGGAAATCCTGCACGGGCCGTTTTCAGAAATTGATGACCGCGACGCGATGATCGGCATGCTCACCGGCGAACCCACTGACGAGCGCGCCCGCACGATTCTCCGCGCCGCTGGAGAGTTGGGTATGCTGCGCTTGGCCGTTACAACCCCGGCCGCGAACCGCGATATCGCCGCCGAGCACGTTATCGTCGTGCCCGAAGCGCCGCCATGGCTCGCCCCATTCGTGCACCTCGTCCCGCTTCAACTTCTGACTTACCACATAGCTCTAGCCCGTAAGCTCAATCCCGATACAGGCCGTCAGGATCAGGAAGCCCACGCTCGCGCTCACCGCGTGTACAAACTCTAGCCCGGCCGAACGAACAGGCTAACCGATACGGTGAGCGCGTCTCCCGCGGGCACGCTACGGCGTTAAAATCGGAATTAGCAGATCAGGAGAATCGGAATGAAATCTTTATTCGGTGCCCTGTTAATCGCCGCGTTGCTGCTATCCGCGCGTCCACTGACGTCCCACGAGCATCTCGGCACGCTCGAAGGCACCGTGCTGCGCGCCGATGGCAAGCCGCTCGAAGGCGCGCGCGTCACCGCCGAGCAGGCCGAAGGCGCGCACCCTCACGCCACCCTCACGAATTCCGACGGCCGCTTCTTCTTTCCGCGACTCGATCCTGGCCTTTACAGCCTACGCGCCTACTACAAAGGGACGTGGTCGGAATGGACGCGAAATACGGAAGTGAAGGTCGGAAAGGGTACTGATGTAACCCTCCGCATCACCGTAAGTAAAACAAAATAAAGGCCTAGCCTATTCCCTCAAAATGGCTTAGTACTACAACCCGAGTACAACTCTTTTGAGTCTTCCGAGCCATTGGCGCTGCCCATCCCTTTCCCTACCATCGTCGTGCGGGTTGGGAGCTGCGTTGCGGGGACGACGGTTCCGAAAGGAGCCGGGGCACGCTACCCAATCCGCCCAGCCCTCCCTGTCGGCAAACCCCTCCTGACCCCCAGCTGACAGGGGGGCACGTCTGGCCACCCTTTTCTTGAAGCCGCTCCACAAATCTCCACAGATTCATTTCAAGCTTGAAATTCAGGAGGCTCTGTTGACATGCACTCGCGCAGGCCGATAACTGTCATCCTGAGGACCGCGCAGCCCGATTTCTGCGCCCATTCGCTACAGAATTGCGCGGAAATCGGGCGGTTTGGCGCGGTCCGAAGGATCTCGTAGGACACCTCGATCCGTTTTTTTCTTCTTGCGGACTACGATGTCAACAACGCCATTTAAGATTTGAGAGAACCGCGTTCGCAGTGGGGGAGACTTGCGTATGTAGATCTTGGGTTTGCGCCATACTAATTGTTGGAAGGATTCTTGCATCCTAATGTTTCTGAGCATGAGCATCAAGAATCCGCGGAGCCATAGAATGAAGAGTTTAAACCAGATTTGTTCGCTTCTCTCTGAGGGTTTTCTCAGACAAGTGTCGCCGAAAGCTGCCAACTGGCGGGCGTGCTTTCGAGTTGCGCTCGCGATTTGCCTTGCTTCGTTCGGATCGCCGGACGTTGCAGTGGCGGTGCAGCTCAAGCCTGAGGCCGTTGCCGCGTTTGACCGTTACGTGCAGCTCTCTGAGGCGGAAATGTCTCCGGAAACTGCGAGCGAGGCGGGTTTTCTTTTTTTTGAGCGCGAGCCTTACTCCCGGCAAGGCGAAGCGATGGCGAGCTTGCGGCACGGCGTGATCGAAATCTCGAAGCTTGAAACCCGTGACCCGCGTGGGCCGATCGCTGTTCCGGGCGGCATGATTCACGATTGGGTAGCCGCGGTCTTTATTCCCGGTGTGACGCTGGCGCAGACGCTGGCACTCGAGGAAGACTACGACCACCATGCGGAGATTTTTAGGCCTGACGTGATGCGGTCAAAGATTCTGAGCCACGACGGGGATAGCTTCTCCGTTTATTTCCGGTTGCACAAAAAAAAGATCATTACTTCTATTCTCGATACGGATCACGATGTCAAATACCACGTGATCGACGACACGCACGCCACGAGCCGCTCGCACACCATGCGCATTCAAGAGGTGGAGAATGCAGGCGAACGCAGTGAGTATTTGAAACCCCTGGGAAACGATAGTGGCTTTCTCTGGCGGATGAATACTTACTGGCGGTTTGAAGAGAAGGACGGCGGGACATACGTGGAATGCCGGTCGATTTCGCTTACGCGGGATATTCCTGCTGGACTGGAATGGGCGATTGGACACTACGTGATGAGCATTCCTCTTGAGTCGCTGCAGTTTACGTTGGGGACAACGCGGAAGGCGTTGACAGGCGCGACAGCGCCTCGAGCAGCGGCTGGTGCAGAGTCATCTCAGCAATAGCTCGAGAAAAGCGAGGCGACGGCTCGATAGCGCCAGCGTGCTGATTTGTTGAAGATTCTTAGAAAGAGGTGCCGGCGAGGAAAATATCGCCGAGACCGGCGGCGAAATTGGCGACGATATTCGTCGCAGGCGAGATGAACGCGACAGTGTGGCCGTCGCCGCTCACCGCCGGACGCAGCGACACATTGTTTGCCTGCGTTCCGCCGATCGAAATACTGCGCTGCGAAGTCCCCGGCGTGCAGGAACCCGTGGTCGAACTAACCGCGCCTTCGCACGTATTCCGCACGAAGATATTCTCGAATCCGTTGGACGTCCCGGGTACCAGGTTCGTCGCCAGCGAAGCGAAGGCGATGAATTGTCCGTCATTCGCGTTCGCAACGGTCGAGCTGATGCTCGGCTGCTCGCTCAAGCCGTTGCCCGGCGTAACATTATCGTTAGCGATCGAGACCAGCGTAGTTGAAGGCGTGCAGCCCGAAATAACGACGCCGCAAGTGTCGCGCACGAAAATCTGCTGCGTCCCGCTCGTCGCCGTCTGCACCAGGTTCGTCGCCGTGGATGCGAACGCGACAAACCGCCCGTCCGAAGTGATCGCCGCCTGCGCGCTCGCTCCATTCGCAGGCGAAATGCCGTCGTTCGACGACGCCACTACAACCACCGGCACGCAATCCACAACGCCCGCGATGCAAGTCGCGGCGCGGTAAATCTGCGGCACCGGCGGCGTCACGCCGCTCACCACATTCGTCGCCGCCGACGTGAATGCAACAAACGCTCCGCTTCCCGCCGTCGCCGGCTGCGAACTCGGGGCATCCGCAGGCGTGAAGCCGTCCGACGAGGAAACCAGGATCGTCTTCGGCGTGCAGGTTATCGTCGTCGAAGTGAGGTTCAAGCAGGTATCCCGCAAATAAATCTGCGCGATCCCGCCCGGGTCCACTCCCGCGATGAGATTCGACGCCGTCGAAACGAACGCCACGTAGCGGCCATCCGGACTGATTGAAGGCTGGATCGCATCGGCATTCGCGGCGCTCACGCCGTCGGCCGCCACCGAAACGAGCGCTGTGGCGGACGTTGTACAGGTGGTGCTGCCCGCGCAGCCGCTGTGCAGGAAGATTTGCCGCGTCGTTCCCGTCAACGTCGGGAAGTTCGGATCGAGATTCGTGGCGTGCGATGAGAACGCGATGAAGCCGCCGCTTGTGTCCATAGTCGGCTCGAGGCTGTCGGAATTCCCCTGAGAACCAGCCTGCGTCCCGCTGCCGGATGTGCCGGAAATGCTGACGAGCGCCGTCGAGGGCAAGCACGTAGCCTGCGCAAAACAAGTGTCGCGCAGGAAAATATCGGATTGGCCGTTCGTGTCGTTCGTGATCAGATTGCTCGAAACCGACGCAAACGCCACAAAGCGCCCGTTCGAGCTAATGACCGGACCGGAGCGGCTCAGATCCCCGACGCCGTTGTTTGCCTGCATTCCATCGAAAGAATAATCAACAAGCTCGGGCAAGCCCGTGTAACCGGGATTCGAAGTTGTCGGGACGATGCCGTTCACTGCAAATGTAAGCGCCTGCGAAGCCCCGCCTCCCGGCGCCGGATTCAGCACCACGATCTGGGCCACCTGCGCCGCGCCGAGGTCCGACTGCGTGAGTATCGCAGTTACCGACGAGCTCGACGCAAACGTGGTCGATCTCGGGCTCCCATTGAACAATACCTGCGTCTGCGGCACGAAGCCGCTTCCCGTTATGGTCAGCGACGCGGTGGTCCCGCCCGCTGCGGCGCTCTTCGGCGAGATCGTGGTGAGGACCGGCACCGCATCGTTCACCGGCAGTGGCAGCGTCCCCGAACTTCCGCCGCCCGGCGCCGGATTCAAGACGCCAATATTCAGAACTCCTGCTTCAATCAGGTCTCCGCCGGCGATTGTCGTCTGCAATTGCGTGCCGTTAACCAGCACTGTCGGCCGGTTGTCGCCATTCACCGTGATCTGCGAAAGCGACACAAAATTTGTGCCAAAGACGTTCAGCGTAAAACCCACCCCACCCGCGAGCGCCGAGGATGGCGACATGCTGGAAATCGTGGGAACCGGGCTGGTCACCTGCGTAATCATGAACGTGAGTTGGTTCGAGACTCCGCCGCCGGGCTGCGGAGTCTGGACTTCGATGGTCGCGTTGCCGGGCCTGACGACAAACGACGAGGAGATGTTCGCAGTCAGTTCGCCGCCGCTCTGAAATATGGACTGAATGCCGCTGCCATTAAAGAAAACCACTGACTGCGGCGAGAACCCGCTACCGTTTACGGTGAGTACGAAGCCCGGCGAACCGGCTGCAATGCTTGGCGGAGTCAATGACGTGAGCTTGGGCTTCGGGTTATTGGCGATGCCCTGGCCGCATGAAGCGAGCAGCAGCGCCGCCGCGAACACCATCCAATTTTGGAGCGAACTCTTCCCCGTCAAATCCCCGGCTCCTTTTAGCCTAAACCCGGTCACCTCGAACCCGCTCGACGCGTGTGGGCCCTGTAGAAGTGGCAACTGGAATAGGAGAGACTACTAGAGATGAGGGATTGGGGCAATGCGGATGCCTGAGTTACGCGGTCCGGCTCGACGATACTCGATCTCGAATCTGCGCCCGCTGTTTTTCGCCCGGTCCCTCGTCAGAATAGACTTCCTGTAATGATGGTTTCCGTTGACTCCAGTCCTATACGATGGGCTAAGCTGTCGCGGTGACGCGAAATCATGCTCATTCGCTCGAGCCGAGGGCGCAGGTCGATGCCGTCGAAGATCGCCCTCCGTCTTGCGCTCGTATTGCTCGCCATTGCGGCGTGCACGCCCGTCGTGTGCGCGCAGGACGCGCCTGCGGCCCCCGCCAGCCAGCCTTCTCCCTCTGACGCACCGGACACTTCCAGCGATTCCCCGGTAACTCTCTTGCCGCATTCCGAAACCAGCCGATTTTGGGTTTCCGGACAGGCCAACATCATCCTGCAATGGCACCCGGCATTTCATGCCGCTTACAGCGGCCCTAACAGCTTCCGCTCGCCCGGCGAAAACGACACCTCCAAGGTCTATACGCTCTACACCGGCTTTGCTCTTACTCACACAACCGAAATCTTCGTGGATGCCGAGAGCGCCGGGGGGCACGGCTTGAGCGCCGCCCTGGGCCTCGCCGGTTTCACCAATCTCGACGTGGTGCGCAACCCGGAGCTGGGCCCGACGCCGTACCTCGCGCGCTTCGAGTTGCGGCAAATCATCCCCCTTAGCAGCGAGCGCGTGGAGGCGGAGCGCGGCCCATTCGGCCTCGCCACTTCGCTCCCGGCGCGGCGCATTGAGATTCGCGTGGGGAAAATGGGTCTGGTGGATTTCTTCGATGCGAATACCGGCGGCAGCGACAGCCATCTGCAGTTTCTCAATTGGACCGTGGACAACAATGGCGTTTATGACTACGCGGCCAACACCCGCGGCTATACAGATGCCGCTATCGTTGAATTCGACGCCCGCTCGTGGTCGTTCCGCTTCGCTGAAGCCATGATGCCCAAAGTCGCCAACGGCATTCACCTCGACGCCGACATCTTTCGCGCCCACGCCGAAAATTACGAAGCGGAATGGCGTGAGAATTTCCTCGCCGGGCGGTCCGGCGTGATCCGTTTGCTCGGCTATGAGAATCACGCAGACATGGGAAATTATCGTGAGGCGATCGATGATTTCCTTGCCGGGCAGGGCTCGCGGCCCGACATCATCGCCACGCGCCGGCAGGGCCGCGTGAAATACGGCTTCGGTTTAAACGTAGAGCAGGATCTCACCAAGGAATTCGGCGTCTTCGCCCGGCTCGGCTGGAGCGATGGCCGCAATGAATCTTTCGCCTATACCGAAGTGGACCGCACCGTAGAAATCGGCAGCTACTTTCATGGCGATAGCTGGCATCGCAAGAACGACCACGCCGGCGCGGTCTTCACGATGAACGGGATCGTCAGCGACCACGCCCGCTATCTCGCGCTCGGCGGTCTCGGCTTCTTGCTAGGCGACGGCGCGCTCACCTACGGCCACGAGAAAATCTTCGAGGGCTACTACACCCTCCATGCCTGGCGCGGCATCTTTGCCAGCTTCGATCTCCAGCACATTAACAACCCCGGCTACAACAAGGACCGCGGGCCTGTGGTAGTTCCCGGCCTCCGCCTCCACGTAGATTTCTGACGGGAAAGGGCCTCTATCCGGTGGTATTCTCGGACTGAAGGGCGATTCTAATCGGCCGCAAAATTATTAGAAATCGCCGCAACTTATAGAAAACAAAGGGCGAAGTCATTTTCTAATCGCACGAAAACGCACCCCCCAAAAAACGCTGACATCGCCCGCCGCGCCAATCCGCTTGCCCTTTCCCAACGTCTAAGAGCACAATCGCGCGCCGCTGCCGCGGGCTCGATGCAATCGAACGCCACAAGGAGATTTTTCATGCTGCGAAAATTCTGTCTGCTTGCTTGCGTTATCGCTCTCTCTGCAACTTTCACTCTGGCCCAGGATCAAGAAAAGAAGCCGGCTGAAGCAGCACCGGCCACCGCGCCGCCTGTTGCGAACCCAGCAGATGTTGCCTCGCGCGATGCCATCATGGCGGCCACTTACGACGTCATCTCCGGTGACGCGGGCAAGAAGCGCGATTGGAATCGCTTCCTCTCGCTTTTCGCTCCCGGTGCGCGGCTTATCCCGGTCGATAAAAATCATGACGGCCAGTTGGTCGCGCACACGTTCTCTCCCGAGGATTACGTGAAATTGGCTACGCCGTATTTCGAGAAGGAGGGCTTCTTCGAACGCGAGTCGTCGCGCACACTCGAAAGCTGGGCCAATATCGAGCAGATCTTCAGCACTTACGAATCGCGCCACGCCGCCGCCGATCCCAAGCCGTTCGCCCGCGGCATCAATAGCTTCCAGCTTTTCAATGACGGCAAGCGCTGGTGGATCGTCACCATTTACTGGCAAGAAGAATCCGCAGATACGCCGTTGCCGAAGAAATATCTTGGTAAGAAACACTGAGACGGCGTTACCGTTTGGGCTTGAAGATTGCTGAAAGGCGGGAGGGTCTGACGACCCTCCCCTACGACAGCTCGGGTTGGAGGCTCGCATGTATAAGAACGATTTGCTGAAGGGTCGCAACATCTTGGTCACCGGGGGCGGGACCGGGCTTGGGCGCTCGATGGCGCTGCGCTTCGCGGAGCTTGGCGCGAATTTGTTTCTTGTGGCGCGGCGGCCGGAACCGCTTGAAGCCACCGCGAAGGAGCTGCAGGCCAAAGGCGCGAAGGCTGGATTTGCGTCTTGCGACATTCGCGACTTCGCCGCCGTAGAGAAGGCTGTCGACGCCGCTGAGAAGGAGATCGGCCGCATCGATACGCTCCTCAACAATGCCGCCGGCAACTTCGTCGCGCGCACCGAGAAGCTCTCGCCCAACGCCTTTGCGGCCGTCGTGGGCATCGTTCTTGGCGGGACGTTTCACTGCACGATGGCACTTGGGCGCCGCTGGATCGAGACGAAGCAGCCCGGCAATGTTCTGAACATCGTCACCACCTACGCCTCCACGGGCGCGGGGTCCGGATTCGTCGTTCCCTCGGCCTGCGCCAAGGCCGGCGTATTGGCCATGACCCGCTCGCTGGCCGTCGAATGGGCTCGCTACAACATCCGCCTCAACGCCATCGCTCCCGGACCGTTCCCGACCGAAGGCGCGTGGTCCCGCCTGATGCAAAGCAAAGAGTTCGAGGAGATGGCCATCAAGAACCATCCGATGCATCGCTTTGGCCGCCATGATGAACTCGCCGACCTCGCCGTCTACCTGCTCAGCCCGCAGGCCGGATACATCAACGGCGATTGCGTCACGATCGACGGCGCACAATGGCTCGCCGGCGCGGGCGAATTCAATGAGTACCGCAAGCTTCCCGACGAAATGTGGGCGATGATCGAGCAAGCCCGCAAAAAATGATCGGAATAACGGTAAGCTATAGGCCTGTATGACTTTGCATTAGGTCAGACACGGTTAATAAAATGGTATGTCAAATCGCGTATCGATAAATTTGTTGACATACGCTATTGATTTCGATAAGAATTCGGTATGTTACAATCTCCATGAGCACAGTCACCGTTTCTCCTAAGTTCCAAGTCGTCATCCCCAAGGAGCTGCGCGAGAAGCTGAACCTACGTCCCGGCCAAAAGCTCTTCATGTACGAACTCGACGGGGCGCTGCACCTCGAGCTTCCTCGCTCGATCCGCGAGCTCCGTGGCCTGGCCCCGGGCCTCAATTGGGAGGAATCTGACCGAGATGGCTCGGAACGCCTCTAGACTCGCGCTCGTCGATTCCCCCGGCTGGATCGCTTACCTCGCAAATGGTCCGAAAGCCGACCTCTTCGCTCCCTATCTCGAAATGGAAGAACTGCTCCTCGTGCCGGGGATCGTGATCTACGAGGTGCTCAACAAACTCTACCGCACGGGCGCCCGGGCCGCTGCCGCGCGTTTTCAGGCGCACGCTTTCCGCGCGCTGAATCCGGTGTTCGACACCAACCTGGCCATCAAAGCGCTTGAAGCAACCACGCAGCAAAAACTTTCGCTCGCCGCGGCGATGATCTTCGTCACCGCGCAATCCTTCGATGCCGACCTCGTAACTTCCGACCCGCAACTCGCGGGCCTTCCCGGCGTCGTGCTTCTCTGAGCGCCCCGGAAATCTTTACTCCGGCTCGCCGATGCGTTAGGCTCTTTTCGCAATTGGCATTCTGCCGCGCGGAACGAGGAGGCCACCATGTACGCGCGAGTCACGCACTTCCACATCCTCCCCGGCAAGCTCAATGAATTCTCGCAAGCCGTTCAATCGCTGATGCCGGAGCTGGTGAAACAGAAAGGCTTCCGCGGGCTATTGGTAGTTCACACGCAAACCGCCGATCCCATCGAAGTCGAGGTTCTCTCGTTATGGGATACGCAGGAAGATCTCGACGCTACCGAACGCAATCTCTCCTTCTATCATGCCCTCGCGCGCGTACAGGGCTTCGCACAGGGCTTTCCATCCATCCACGTTCATCAAGTGCTCGTGAGCAAATTCCCCTGAAGATTTGCCGCGGCCGTCTTGACCGCTTGCGCGCCCGCCAGTAATCTAATTCTGTCTCGTCGAGCGAACGAATCGTATGGATACCATTCAAGTTACGCTGCCGGATGGCGCCAAGCGCGAAGTGCCGAAGGGCACTACGCCTGTCGATATAGCGCGCCAGATTTCGCCGCGCCTTGCCGACGCCGCCCTGGTGGCGCGCGTTGCCGCGCCCAATAATGGCGAAGGCGAGCTGTTCGATCTGCGGCGTCCCCTTGAGGGCGACGCCAAGCTGCAAATTTTGACCGAGAAAGATCCGGACGCGCTGTTCGTCTTCCGCCACTCGGCCGCGCATCTTCTTGCCGCTGCCGTGACCGAACTGTTTCCGAATGTGAAGCTGGGGATCGGGCCGCCGATCGAAAATGGCTTCTTCTACGAATTCTTGCGCGAAGAGGCTTTCACTCCCGAGGATCTGGCCAAAATCGAAGCGAAAATGCACGAGCTTGCCGCGCAGGATTTGCCGAACGAGCGCAAGTTGCTTCCCAAGCCCGAAGCCATCGAGCTTTACAAGAAATCACAGCAAATTTTCAAATGCGAGCTGGTGGAAGAAAAGGCCATCGAGCCGATGGTTTCCTTCTACACCACCGGCAAATTCATCGATTTCTGCCGTGGCCCGCACATCCCTTCAACCAAACGCATTCAGGCGTTCAAGCTCATGAGCGTCGCCGGCGCGTATTGGAAAGGTCACGAAGGCAATCCGCAGCTTCAGCGCATCTACGCCGCGTGCTTTTTCACCAAGAAGGAACTCGACGAATACCTGCATCGCCTAGAAGAAGCCAAGCGCCGCGATCATCGCAAGCTCGGCGCCGAGCTCGATCTATTCAGCATTCAAGATGAAGCCGGGCCCGGCCTGATTTTCTGGCACGCCAAGGGCGGCCTGATTCGCAAGATCATCGAAGACTGGCTGCGCGACGAACTTCTTCGCCGCGGCTACGATCTCGTCTTCACGCCGCACATCATGCGCCGCGATCTCTGGAACACCAGCGGCCACACTAATTTTTATCGCGACAGCATGTTCGGTCCCGTGGAAGTCGAGAAGGCCGACTACCAGCTCAAGCCCATGAATTGTCCGGGCCACATTCTGATTTACAAATCGAAGCTGCGCAGCTATCGCGAGCTGCCCGTACGACTCGCGGAACTCGGGACCGTCTATCGTTACGAACGCTCGGGCGTGCTTCACGGGCTGCTGCGCGTCCGAGGATTCACGCAGGATGATGCCCACATTTTCTGCATGCCCGAGCAAATTGAAAAAGAAGTCGAAGACTGTGTGGATTTTGCCTTCGCGGTGATGAAGAAATTCGGCTTCGATAGCTACGCCGTCGAGCTATCGGACTGGGATCCGATGCATCCGGAGAATTACGCCGGCAAGCCGGAAGATTGGAAGCGCGCCAAGAATGCGCTCAAAACCACTCTCGACCGCCTGAAAATACCTTTCAAGCACATCGAGGGCGAAGCGGCCTTCTACGGCCCGAAGATCGATATCAAATTGATCGACGCAATCGGCCGTCCCTGGCAGCTTACCACCGTCCAATTCGATTTCAACCTGCCTGCACGATTCGATCTTGAATACGTCGGCGAAGATGGCGCGCGCCATCAGCCGCTGATGGTGCATCGCGCGCTCCTCGGCAGCGTCGAGCGCTTCTTCGGCATGCTCATCGAGCATTACGCAGGCGCATTTCCGGTATGGCTCGCGCCCGTCCAAGTCTCGATTCTGCCGTTAAGCGAAAAGGTTGCGGACTACGCGAAGCGGGTCACAGAGAAACTCAAAGCCGCCGGCTTCCGCGTCCATCTAGACGAGCGCAACGAAAAGCTGCAAGCCAAAATCCGCGACGCCCAAATGGAAAAGATCCCGTACATGCTCGTCCTCGGCGGCAAGGAAGCCGAAGCCGGCACCGCCTCGGTCCGCCATCGCACCAAAGGCGACCAGGGCGCGATTCCACTAGATGAATTCATAACCAATCTCCGCAACGAAATCGCCCCGGTTTCGTAGGGGAGGGTCTTTAGACCCTCCCGGTTTTCGGCCCCTTTCAGCCGCGAGGTGAGATCGGCATCGAGCCCATTGCCCCGTTGATGGAGCAAGCTCTGAAAAACGAGAAGTAGGACGGCAGACTTCGCTTGGTGCTATAATTTCTTTGCCATGTTTCAGAACTTCGGACAAGTAATTTGGATCGGCTTGGTCGTCGTGGCGCTGGTCGCCTTCCGGCTACTCTGGGGCCATCCCGCCTTCAATGCCATGATTCGGTACTTCCCCGAGAGCTGGCAGCGATGGCTGCTGGATCAGCCGCGTCCTTCCGCCAACAAGCCCCATTGAGACCTTTCCTGGCAGCATTTCCGGACAAAGAATGACGAGTCTTCCTGCGGGTCACCTCATTTGTGCCTCTGTCGCGTCGTGCTATACTTTCTGCCCCGTGCCTCTCACGGGCTTGCCTGTGGGCGGGGTATTATTGCGGGGCTTCTTCTGGAGGTGGGTTTATCGCTGAACGTGGAGCTAGCAGCAATAGCGGTCTGCGGGTGAATGAGCGCATCCGGGCGCGCGAAGTCCGTGTGGTAGATGAAGCCGGAAATCAGCTCGGAGTGATGTCGCTCTTCGATGCCATGAAGGCGGCGCGCGAGGCGGGGCTCGACGTTGTGGAAATCTCGCCGACGGCCGTTCCCCCAGTCTGCAAGCTCGTGGACTATGGGAAATTCCTCTACGAGCAAAATAAGAAAGCGCACGAGCAGAAGAAGCATCAGAAATCCGCGCACATCAAGGAAGTGAAATTCCGGCCGGCGACGGCCGAGCATGACTACCAGGTGCGCAAGAACCAGATCATCCGCTTTCTCGGCGAGGGCCACAAAGTGAAGGCCATGATTTTTCACCGTGGCCGCGAAATGGCGCACCAGGATGTCGGGCGCGCCAAGATGACTCGTCTGCTGAAAGATATCGGCGATCACGCGCAGGTGGAATTCGGCCCACGCATGGAAGCGAATATCTTGTTGGCGTTACTGGCGCCGAAGAAGGGCGCGGTTGCCGGGAAATCGGCGGGTGGCCAAGCATAATGTAGCGCAGGTCTTTAGACCTGCGGTTTTTAGGTTTTTGAAATCGAGATAGGGCAACAGGTGCAGAATTGTCAAAAGCAAAGCCGAAAGTTCGCAAACTAAAAACTCATCGCGGCGCCGCCAAGCGCTTCCGGGTAACGAAGACCGGCAAAATCATGCGCCCGCACGCGTTCAAACGCCATTTGCTCGGCACGAAAAAGCCGAAACGCATGCGCCATCTTCGCAGGTCGGTCCAAGTCGATCCGTCGGACGCGAAGAAAATCCGGCGCATGTTGCCATACTCTTAGAGATTAGTTCGCGGTTGTAATTCCCGTGCCAGGCAGCGCGTAATCCCGCCACGGCGGGCCTGCCGGCCGGATGTTCCGATCCTGAGGATTTGGATCGGGGCGATTTGCCGCCTCGTGTGGTACGAAATAGAGGCGGCCAACAAAACTCGCCGTGGAGATCGCTCGTGCGTTTTGCAGGCTGCGGGCCTTTGCGTCCGCCGACTGTCTCGCGCCCTGGCATTCTCCACGTCTGAAATTATTCGGAATCATTCAAACCAGGAGAATCGCAAATGTCTCGAGTCAAACGCGGCACCAAACGCCGCGCCAAGCGCAAGAAGCTACTCCGCCACGCCAAAGGCTTTTTTCTAACCAAAGGCAAGCTCTACAGATCAGCCCGCGAAGCAGTGAATCGCTCGCTGCGCTATTCCTATCGCGATCGCCGCAATCGCAAGCGCGATTTCCGCACGCTGTGGATTCAGCGTATCGGCGCCGCCGCACGCAACAACGGCCTCTCCTACAGCCAATTGATTCACGGCCTGAAGGTAGGCGGCATCGACCTAGATCGCAAGATCCTGGCGGATATGGCGGTCAATGACGCGGCAGGCTTCACGTCGCTCGTTGAATCAGCCAAGTCGCATCTGGCTTCTGCGAAGCCGGCGAAATCATAACGATTCGCGAATGGTGTGGTACCGCCGGCGTCCCTGCCGGCTCTTTTAGGCTCGTTTGAACTGGCATGATGATGCCGCCAGCCGTGGAGTTCGTAGGGGCGCTGCTTGCTGCGCCCTACGGCTGATCGCGTCAGCACTATGTACCCATTCTAGGGATCGATCTACGTGGCAACTTCAAAGCCTATTGTCGAACAAACGCTTGGCGAGCTGAATGCAACGTCGCCCGAGGCTGTGGCGATTTTGTTTTCAGGAGTCAAAACGCGATTCGACGAAGATCTCGGGCATCCCACAAAAGCCCGTGACGACGGCGGATGGCTGGCTCTACGCAATGCTTGGCTCGGCCGTAAGTCCGGAGCAATCTCGCTTATCTCAGACAACTGGCTTAAGAGCGCGCCATCCGAACTGAAACGCGCCGTCGGTCAGGCGCTTAATGATCTTCGCGCACACGTCGAGGCCGGTCTCGCGGATCGGCTCAAGGCGATTGAAGACGCTGCAGAAGGAGCTGCCGCTGCCAAGTCCGCTATTGATCTCTCGCTGCCCGGCGTCGAGCGGCCCGTCGGCACGCACCACTTGATCCGCCAAACCTACGAAGAAGTCGAGCGGATTTTTCTTTCGCTGGGCTTCAGCGTCGTCGAAGGCCCCGAGATCGAAACGCCTTACTACAATTTCGAGGCACTCAACATTCCCGAATTTCATCCCGCGCGCGACAACATGGACACCTTCTACATCGAAGGCTCCGGCGGACATCTCCTGCGCACGCACACTTCGCCGATGCAAATCCGGACGATGGAGAAGCAGCCGCCTCCGGTGCGTATCGTCGTGCCGGGGAAGGTGTATCGCCGCGATAATCCCGACGCCACGCACGGCTACATGTTTCATCAGATTGAAGGCCTGGCGGTGGACAACGACATCACCTTCTGCGATTTTCGCGGCACCGTCGAGCATTTCGTGCGCGAATTTCTCGGCGCGAAAGTGAAGACGCGCTTGCGGCCCAGCTATTTTCCGTTCACCGAACCTTCGGCCGAAGTGGATGCGTCGTGCCACGTTTGCGGCGGCGAGGGCTGCCGCACGTGTAAATTTTCCGGCTGGATCGAGATGTTCGGCGCGGGGATGGTGAACCCCGCGGTGTACGGCTTCGTGAACTACGATCCGAAGCGGCTTTCGGGCTTTGCTTTCGGCATGGGCGTAGATCGCCTGGCGATGATGCGCTATGGCATGACGGATTTGCAGGTGCTATTCCAGAACGACGTGCGCTTCCTGCGCCAGTTTCCATAATGAAAGTTCTTTTCAACTGGCTCAAAGAATTCGTCGACCTTAAAGCGACGCCGGCCGACCTGCGCGCGCGGCTTTCTATTTCCGGCACGGCCGTGGACGCGATCGAAGAATCACCAGCCGGCCCGATTCTCGACGCCGAGCTGACCGCCAATCGCCCCGATTGCCTCGGGCATTACGGCGTAGCCCGCGAAGCTGCCACGCTCTACCGCCTTGCGCTGAAGCCCGTCCAACCGAAGTTCACAGAATCCGCGTCGCCGGTATCGCAGGCGGCGAGCGTCACGATCGAAGCGCCCGAGCTTTGCTCGCGATTCACCGCCCGCGTCGTTCGCGGCGTGAAGGTGCAACCGTCGCCCGACTGGCTCCGCCAGCGCCTGGAAACGCTGGGCCACGCCTCGATCAACAACGTCGTGGACATCACCAACTACGTCATGCTCGAACTCGGCCAGCCGCTGCATGCTTTCGATCTCGACAAAATCGCCGAGCACCGCATGATCGTCCGCCGCGCTCGCGCCAGCGAGAAGCTCCGCACGCTCGACGGCATCGAGCGCACGCTCGCCGCCGGAACGTGCGTCATCGCCGATTCGTCGCGCGCAATTTCCCTCGCCGGAGTGATGGGCGGCGCGGATACCGAAATCGGCTTCGCCACGCGCAACGTGCTGATCGAAGCTGCGTGGTGGGATCCCATTTCGATTCGCCGCACTTCGAAGGCGCTGAATCTGCGCACCGAAGCCTCCATGCGCTTCGAGCGCGGCGCCGATCTCGAGATGGCCGAACTCGCTTCGCGCCGCGCCACCGAACTGACGCAACAACTTGCGGGCGGTGAAGTTCTCAGCGGCGGTGTGGATGTCTATCCGGGCAAGGAGCCCCAGCGCAAACTCGAACTGACGCGCAAGGAAATCCTGCGCGTGATGGGCGCCGATGTCCCCGATCGCGAGATCGAGGACATACTCGGCGCGCTCGGCTTTGCGCCTGTACGCGTGGATGCGAATCGCGGCAGCGCGGGCTCGCTTGCCGCGGCGTGGGAATGCCGCCAGCCGTCGTGGCGACGCGACGTCACGCGCGAGATCGATTTGATCGAAGAAGTCGCGCGCATCTATGGCTACGACAAATTTCCGCCGCGCATTCCGCCATCGAAGCAGGCCGCACTGCGCCAGCCGCGCGCGCAGGCTGAAGATCTCGTGCGCCAGCGCCTTGTCGGCCTGGGCTACCACGAAATCGTCACGATTCCGCTGGTGGATAAGGATCAGGACGCGCTGTTCCGCGACGCGAAGACTGCGCCCGCGATCATCAGCAACCCGCTTTCGGAAGAAGCCTCGGCGATGCGCAGTTCCGGCGCGGTCAACATGCTCGCGACGCTCGAGTGGAATCTCAATCGCGGCCAGCGCAATCTGCGCCTCTTCGAAATTGGCCGCGCCTACGCGCTCGAAGCCGGCAAGCCGGTCGAGACGCGCATCCTGACGCTGGGCGCCACGGGCCTGGCGCGCGAGAAAACAATTCACGACGACGCCCG
>DAITPO010000022.1:0-36416 GCA_036833535.1 Candidatus Acidiferrales bacterium
TGGCGGAGAGGGGGGGATTCGAACCCCCGACACCCTTTTGGGGTGTAACTGCTTAGCAGGCAGCCCTGTTCGGCCACTCCAGCACCTCTCCGCGGCTGCGCCACGCTTCAGTTTACAAGAGTCCGCGGGAAGTTACTATCGCTCGAGAGCGGCTGCTCGCTCGCCGCTGAGAATTTTCGTCCACCTCGCTTCGAAAAACAGCTCGCTTCGTGCGCCGATAGGAACTGGCCGCGCCGCTGACTTTCCGGGCGGAAATCTCCGCGCCGCGGATTTTGCTTGACACGCCGGGCGGCCATCTGTTACAAGCTGTAACGCTACAATGCTTAACGCTAAGCCAAAACGTCTAAAGAACCTGGGCGAGCTCGAACAGCTCGTAATGGACTACGTGTGGACGAACGGCCCGTGCACATCCGAGACCTGCCGCGAGGCGCTGGCTTCCACGCGGCCGATGAAGGAGTCCACCATTCGCACCGTGCTGCGGCGCATCGAGGAGAAGGGCTACGTCACGCACACGGTCGAGGGCCGCACGTTCATTTATCGCGCCGCGGAACTTCGCGAGAACGTGGCCGTGCGCGCGGTGAAGCACATCATCGATCGTTTCTGCGGAGGATCGGCTGAAGCTCTGGTGCTCGGCATGGTGGATAACCAGGTGCTCGACGGCAAGCAACTCGAGATTCTGGCTCGTAAGGTGGCGCAGGTGAAAGCGCGGCGCCGAAAGGAAGGGAAGTGATGCTCGCAACTTCCTTGCAGCAATTGGCCGTGGGAATCCTCGCGTCTGTGGCCGCCGCCGCGGTGAGGTCGCTTGCCCTGGCGGGCGTGGCCGCCGCGTTACTCGTGTTATTCCGCGTGAAAAATGTATCGCTGCGGCTGGCGATTTGGAAAGTAGTGCTGTGGAGCGCGCTGGCGATGCCGCTCTTGGCGTGGCTGGCGCCGCCGATGCCGTTCGCGCTGCCGCGCGCGGTGATTTCGCGACTCGCGCGCTTCATCCCCGCTGGCGAAACTTTTGCGCAAACTGCATCTCCGGACGGCAGGTCCGATGCTGCGACAACTCGAGTGCGTAAGACGCAGTGGCCAGCACATGCGAGTTCTGCCGATGCGCAGGTCACTCGCGAAGGAGCGGCTTCGCCGTCAGAAACTAGAATCGCGCTGAGCGCCGAGGCTTCGCCGAGAGTCACTGCCGCCGCAAGCCCTGCCTCGGGCGGAGCAGCGAAGAACCGCAACGTTTCCGCCGCCCGAATCTTCATCGCGCTGTATTTTGCAATTGCGAGTTTGCTTTTGAGCCGGTTGTTCATCGGCTGGCTGCTCGGCCGGCGGCTGATCCGATCTTCGCAGCCGATTCGCGATCCGCGCGCGTCGCTGAGCCTTTCGCTGCGCGCGTTCCCCGGAGGCCTAAGCGAGACACCGCTGCTGGCCGAGTCGCAAGCCGTGACTGTTCCCGTGACGCTAGGCGTGATGCGTCCTGTGATTCTGCTCCCGGCGGATTGGCGCGAATGGGAAAGCGACAAGCTCAACGCCGTCCTGGCGCACGAACTTTCACACATTGGCCGCAACGACGCATTGACGCAGCGTCTCTCAAAATTGCATCGCGCGATTTATTGGTTCAGTCCGCTGGCGTGGTGGCTCGATCGCGAGCTGGCGCGGCTGGCGGAAGAGGCGAGCGATGAAGCTGCGCTTGCGAGCGGCACAGATCGCGAAAGATATGCCGAGATGCTGCTGCGCTTCTTCGAAGCGATTCGCGCGGCCTCTGGACGCGTTTGGTGGCAAGGAGTTTCGATGGCGGCGGGGGGCGACGCCGCCAAGCGAGTAGACCGAATTCTTTCCTGGAAGGGAGCTGTAACCATGCGATTGCGAAAAACGTTTGTGGCGGCGCTGGCTGCCATCGCCCTGCCGCTGCTTCTCGCCGCGGCTTCGATTCAATTCACGGCGCACGCGCAGCAATCCGCGCCTCCGGCGCGCGTCGCGCCAGTCGCAGCAGTGCCTCCGCAAGCTCCGATGCTCGCGCCGTCTGCGCCTCCTGCTCCGCGGCCTCAGCCGGTGCCCTACGCGATGCCCGATGCGCGCGGCGTAGTTCCGCCGGCGCCGGATTCTCAGGATTCATTGCCGGTGCCACCGCAGCGCTCTGTCACCGCCGCACCTCCGGCTCCCCTCGCGCCCGAAGTAGCGCCGGTAGCCCCCGTACCCCCTGCGGCACCGATGGCCATGCAAGTGAAATCCGGCGATTCCAACGTTTGGGTGATGGATGACGAGCATGTCCGCGAGCCGTTTGTCATCGCCGTCGGAGGATCCTACATCGGCGTATTCAATCACTCGGTGACCATCTCAGATTCGGGTGAGTCCGAGGAGCTTGCGCACGCGAAAGCTCTGCGCGCCAAAATTGGCGGCGACTTCATCTGGTTCGAGCACGAAGGCAAGGGCTACGTGATCCGCGACCGCGCGACGCTCGACCGTGCAATGGAACTCTACAAACCGATCCAGGAGCTCGGCGCCGAGCAAGATGAGCTCGGAAAAAAGCAAGATGAGCTGGGCAAACAACAGGACGAACTCGGCGACCAAATGGAAGAAGTGAAAGTAAAAATCCCGGACATGACCGAAGATATCGAGCACATCAAAGAGCGCGTCCGCGAGCTGAGCGCGAAGGGCGGCACTCAATCCGAGATTGGCGATCTGCAGTCCGAGTTGGGCGAACTGCAAAGCCGCATCGGCGAAATCCAGTCACAGGCCGGGCGCGAGCAATCGAGAATTGGCCGCCAGCAGGGCGAGCTCGGAAGAAAGCAGGGCGAACTCGGCAGGCAGCAGGGAGCCATCGGCAGAAAACAAGGCGAACTTTCGAAGAAAGCCGTGCAGCAGATGGAATCGATTCTGGATGAAGCGCGGGCGAAGGGCCTGACGCAGCCGGAATAGTTCGCGCGGAAATTAGTGCGCGACGCTTTCGGGGCGTATGCGCACGAACATCACGACGCCGATGGGATGGTCTCCGTAGATCGCATTGAGCGAATCCGGCTTGCCATAAAACGTCGCCTGTGCGCCAATCGCTGTCGAGAAATGCGGCAGCACCGGGAATTCGCGATCGTATCCCGCCGTATAAGCCTGAATCCGCGCGAGAAAATGTTCTTCAAAGCCCGCAGGCTCGGAATTCTCTCCGAGCAGAAGCAGATTCGTTCGGTCAACGTTTTCGATGCGTCCCCACGCCGAATTGTGCGAAAGAAAGTGCAGCGTGGATTCGAGCAGGTAGCTGTTCAGCACTTCACCGGTCACCAGCGATCGATTTCTTCCCCATACGAGCGATGAAGCCCAGCTCCCTCTCGGAATCGGGCGATTGTATTCGATCGATGCTGTCATCTTCCTCAAATCCTCAAGCGGGCTGAGCGCCTCCGGGCTTTTCAGCGTGCCGAGCGAAAATTGGCCGCTCCAATTCGGCGTCGGGCTCACTGTCAGCCGCGCTGACCAGGAATCGATCGCTCCCGCGTCGATGTTCCAGCGATTCTCATCCGGCTCGCGACCGTGAAACCCGGAAACCTCGAAGCGCACGAAGCGATAGGCATACCCGGCTGTGACGACTTCATCGGCGATGTGCGTGGAATCTTGCATGTGATGTCCGAGAACGGCGAGCGGATCCTCGCTCGCGGATGCGCGATGCGCATACGCGGGCGGCCCGAGCGCAGGATCGCCTATCGGGGCGGCATAAAACGAAAGCAGGCTGTGCTCGCCGATTTTCCAATCGTAGATCGCCGCGAGTTCCATGAAGAAATCGTGCGGGTGCTGGCCGTCCACAATCGGATTTCCGAAGGCGGTTTCGCCGAGTTGAAATAGCTCAGGATAGCGCCGCTCGGAGATTAGCGCCGGGTCCAGGCTCAGCATCGCTCGCGCCGTAAACCTGCCGGGTCCGGCGTCGTGCTGCGCCGATCCCATAAACCAGCTCTCGCCGAAGAATTTGTCGCCGTCGCGCGGCCCGCTCTGCTGAATGTCGTTCACGAAAACGACGCCGTGAACCATGAAATCCCAATTGCCGCGCGAGAACATCCAGGCCTGATGCGCCAGCGAAGCAGGTTCAACGTCGGTGCCGGAATCGGCGTGATGCAGGATTGTTTCGATCAGCGTCGCGGGATGGTCATGTCCCATCGCGCTGTGGTCCATCGAGTGCTGGTCCATCGCGTCGTGGGAATTCTGCGCTTCATGGCAGATCCCATCGCCGCATCCCCGGCATTCGGTTTTCTTGAGAGGATTTTCGTAAGCTCGCGCCGAAACGCCGCTCGCCACGAAGATACCGAGACACGCGATCCGCAAGAATGACCTTTGCATCATCAGCGCGGCATGCTCTGCGGTTGAAGATTTTTCATCGTGCCTCAGCGAAATTCAGGATCCTGCGGTGTGGCCGCGCGATTTGCGCTGGTAGCGTGAATCACGCCGGTTTCATCCGTATAGAAATTACGGTAGCCGAAATTTCCGGGGCGCGCCAGCAACACAAAAGACTTGATGCGCCCGGAGTCATCGGCGTTCGCTGGAGCATATTGAATTTCGTATCCGGCACTTTGAGCCGTCTGAATCGCAGATCGTGACGGCGCGCCCAGCGGCTCGATGGACGGCGGATAATTCCCGGTCGCCGCTGCATAAGACACGAGCGCCCCGCGCACATCGGCGAGCGCCGCAAGCGCGCTCTTCTCCGCCTCGCCCTTCGACGCTTCAGGTCGCGGCGGCAGCACGAACCACACGATCGCCCACACCGAGGCAATCAAGATTCCCCAGACCGCCACGGACTTCCCGAACCTCGACTTCTTCTTCGGTGCGCCGGCTTCCTCCAGCGCGGCCGCTGTTAGGTCCGCGCCACAGTAAGGGCAGACCTCCGTTGCTTGATTCAGAGGCTGTTCGCACTCGCGGCAAGCGTACATCGCACAAGAATCGTAGAAAGCCGTTCGAGCGAAGTCAAATCGCGCCGCGAGCTTTAATCAGAGACGTTTCGGACAACTCGCGTCTCCTCTCAGGTATCATCTATCATCGGGATTTCGACCCGGCCCCGGAGCCTGCAAATTGCCGACGCCGTTGCGCTTCGCGCCCGAATTCGCATCCACAGTTCAGCGGCTCTACAAGCTCGCTGCGGCGCCTTCGGATTGGGCGCTAAGCGCCGAGGCATTTCGCGAAGCGCTGGAACGCAGCGCCGCGTCGCGATTTCGCGGCGCGCAACCAGCCGCGCGCGAGATCAACGCCTATCTCGGATCGCTGAATCTCCCCGATCTCGCTCTCTCCTGTGCCTGCGGCGCCGGAAATTCGCGCGCCTGGGAAGAATTCATCTCGCGATATCGCGCCGAGCTTTATCGCGCAGCCCGTGCCATCGCCGGCGAATCCGCCGGCCGCGAGCTTGCCGACTCGCTCTACGCTGAACTCTACGGCCTGGAAGCCCGCGAAGGCCGCCGCCGCACTCTCTTCGACTATTTCCACGGCCGCAGCAAGCTGGGCACCTGGCTTCGCGCCATCCTCGCGCAGCGCTACGTCAACGAGCTGCGCCGCACCCGCCGCACAGATTCTCTCGATGCCGCCACCAGCGACGATGACCCGCGACCGGTAACCGAGCCGGTGGCCCCGCCGAACGATGCATCTGACCCGGAACGCGGCCGCTATCTCGCGCTGCTGCAGGCCGTGCTCTCCGAAGCCCTGGCCGCTCTCGAGCCGCACGACCGCCTGCGTCTTTCCTACTACTACATCGAGGATCTCACGCTGGCCGAAATCGGGCGCCTCGTCGGCGAACACGAAGCCACGGTCTCGCGCAAACTCGATCGCGCCCGCCGCGATCTTCATCACCAGGTGGACGCCGCGCTGCGCGTTAAGAAGCGGCTCAGCGAGGCCCAGGTGCAGCTCTGTTACGAATATGCGCGCGAAGAATGGCCGTTCGATCTCACGCGCGTTTTGTCGAAGAAGGAATGAGCGCATGCGCGCCTTTGCGCTGCAAGATGTGACCGGAGTATCGTTCTAAGTGAAGGGAAAGGCCGGATGAATCCGCGCGACAACGACAGGGAATTCGGCGCCATGCTGCGGCGCGGACTTGCGTCCGGCCCGGCCGCGCCGGAATCCGATTGCTTCGATGCCAGCCAGCTCGCGGCGTACTATGAACGCACGCTGACCGCCGAGGAAATTCGCGCGTGCGATCTGCACGTTTCGAATTGCGCGCATTGCCGCAGCCAGCTCGCAGCCCTCGCCCGCGCAGAACCCGAGCGCGTGGCCTCCGGCTCTCGCCCACTGTCATGGCTGTGGGACTGGCGCTTGCTCGTGCCGGTGACCGCGGCTCTCACAATTTTCATCGCGTGGGTCACGGTCCGCAAGCCATTCGAAGCGCAGAAGACTGCTTCCGTTGCGCCGATGGTCGCGCAGAGCCAAGCTCCGGCTGCTGCGCCTCAGCCGGCGCTGCCTCCCGCGTCTCAGGCGGTCGAGGTGCAGCCGGCGGAGTCTGCCCAGGCGAAAAAATCGGAAGTGACAGCTTCGCCACGCGCGAAGAGTACCGATTCACTGAGCACCGTCGAACGCCGGTCCGATGCCGATGCGAACAAGCGGCTCGCGGACGAAAAATCCCGGGCTAAACCTCGCAAGGAGAGCGACGCAGAGGCGAAGAAGAAAGCTCCCGCCGCGCCCGAAAGAACTCGAGGCGGTTCTGGCGTTGGTGCTGCGCACGGAGAGGCGGCAGGCGGCGCATACGCACAGGCGATGCCTCCCGCGTCGGCGCCACAGCCTGCGCCGCCGGCAGCGAACGAGACTGTTGAAGTTCAATCCGGCCAAGTAAACGGATCCGCTCAGACAGCTCCTCCTGCCGCTGCCCCCGCCGCGGCTGCCCCCGCTCCGCATAAAGCCACAACAACTCAAAATGCCCCCGCTGCCCGCACCTTTGGCGGTGCTGCTGGCGGCAACGTCGCGGGCTCAGGGGCCGGCGTCAGCGCACCGAAAGCCGCGCCTCAGGCCGAAGCGGTCACCTCGCGCTTCAAACAGGATGAATCGAAGCCCATCGTCATTCCCACGCCCGATGCCAGCATTTTCTGGCGCGTCGCGGGATCCGATGAAATTCAATTTTCACGCGATGTCGGCGCCACCTGGCAACCGCAGCTCACCGAACCCGCGCTTCGCCTCGCCGCCGGCATCGCTCCCACGCCGAAAATTTGCTGGATCGTTGGCAGCGGTGGCGCGATTCTCCGCACCGAGGACGGCGAGACCTGGCAGCGCGTCAAATCGCCGACGCCGAAAGATCTCGTTTCCGTCGTCGCGCAGGATGCCAACGTCGCCACCATCACTGCGAGCGACGGCGCCACCTTCACCACCAAAAATGGTGGACGCTCCTGGAAAAAGGGCAAGAAGTCGCGCTAGCTGGGTGCAAGAAATCCTCTTTTCCTCGTTCTAAGCATCGAGATGAAATCGCGCAGCAACTACATTGGGAGGATCGAATGATCCGACACAAGTTCCAATCCACGCTGGCCATCATCGCCCTCGCCGCAGGCGTAGCTGCATTCGCGCCGTCGCAGTGGCATTTCGGGCGCGTCCACGCTGCACCGGCCCCGGCAGCGCTCGATACTCCTTCCACCACTCAGAAAGATCAGGTGGATCTGAACGTCACGGTTTACAACTCGAATGTGGCTCTCGTTCGAGACGTCCGCCAGCTCACTTTGCCCAGCGGCGATTTCTCGCTGAAGTTCGAAGACGTCGCCGCCTCGATCAATCCCGCTACCGTGCATTTCCGCTCGCTCACCGAGCCCGCGCACCTCAGCGTCATCGAGCAGAATTACGAATACGATCTTCTCGATCCCGGCAAGCTGCTCCTGAAATACGTCGGCAAAGAAGTCACGCTCGTTCATCGCGAATCGGAGAACAACTCCACCAAGTGGGTTGAGACCAAAGCGCTTCTGCTCGCTGACAATGGCGGCCCGGTCTGGAAGATCGGCGATGAAATCGTCACCGGCATGCCCGCGGAGTCCTATCGCTTTCCCGATCTGCCTGAAAATCTCTACAGCCAGCCGACGCTTCTCTGGATGCTCGAAAATACCGGCCCGAAATCGCAGCGCGTCGAAGCTTCCTACCTCACGAACAACATGAACTGGAACGCGGATTATGTGCTCACCGTCAGCCGCGACGACAAGGCCGCCGATCTCGATGGCTGGGTAACGCTAAGCAACAACAGCGGCACTGGATACAAGAATGCCAAGCTGCAGCTCGTCGCCGGAGAACTTCACCGCGTGCAAACGGGCGACGCAAATATGGAGGCAGTAGGCGGCGTCGTGGCTCGTAAAGCGGCTGCCGCCACGCAATTTGCGCAGGAAAATTTCTCCGAATATCATCTCTATTCGCTCGAGCGGCGCACATCGATTGCCGATAAGGAATCGAAGCAGATCAGCCTGCTGAACGCGACCGCGATCCCCGTCGAGAAATTCCTTCTGGTCGAAGGCCAGCCTTACTACTACCGCAGCTCGCAAGGCATCGGGAATCCAGTCCCGCAAACGGTGAAAGTGAACTATCGCTTCAAGAACGATGAAAAATCAGGATTGGGTATGCCGCTTCCGGCCGGCAATTTCCGCGTCTACCAATCGGATTCGAAGGGCGGCATCCAGCTCGTCGGCGAAGATCATATCGGCCATACGCCGAAAGATGAAAAGGTCGCTATCTATGTTGGCGATGCCTTCGACGTAGTCTGCGAACGCAAGGAAACCGATTTCCGTAAAATCAGCGATCGCGTTTACGAATTCGAATACGAAATCGCGCTGCGCAATCACAAAACGTCAGACGTGAATGTCGAAGTCCGCGAGCCGATCGGCGGCGACTGGGAAGTCCTGAAGTCCAATTACAAGTGGACGAAACTGGATTCCAGCACGGTAGCCTTCGAAATTCCAGTAACGAAGGACGGCGAATCAACGCTCAACTATCGCGTAAGAGTGAAGTGGTAGCGCCGGCGTCCCTGCCGGCATCTTACGACCACAAACTCCGCCAAGGGCCGCAATCGACCGCGGCCCACGACTCCAAATCACCACGACGATTTAATCCTTCGCTGCAGTAGGAACGCGCTTCTCCCCCTTCAATTCCTTCGCCGTATCCGCAATATTGCTCTTCGCAAAATATTTGAAGAAATCCCAACCTCCATACTTCGCCTGCAAATCCGGCAGGACCGCCTCGACAACCTCAGCCCCTGATTTCCCGGAAGCCTGAGCAGCAGCAACGGCACTGCGCAACTCAACGAGATATCCGCGAAAATCCTTAACATCAGCCACGGTTCCAACATCTCCGTGACCCGGAACGAACGTCCCCTCAGGCGCCACGCTCGCCAGCTTCTCCAGCGTCGCCACCCATTTATCCGTAGAAGCATCGATCAAATTCGGGAGCGTCTTCCGCCAAAAAAGATCCCCGCAAAAAATCGCATGCGCATCCGGCACCTCGACGACGGTGTCTCCTCCCGTGTGCCCCGGATAAAAGTGCAGTGCCAGCCGCCGCGATCCCAAATAAAGCTCAAGCGAATCCGAATACACAACCGCGGGTGCCACAAGCGATTCCACCATCTTCTTCTGATCCGGAGTAATCTTCGCGCCAAAAAATTTCAAATTCTCAGTGTGAATCCATTCGCGCACGTTGCGATGCGCCACGGTCACCGCGCCCGCCTCCGTAAATACGCCGTTCCCCGCCACATGATCGATGTGATAGTGCGTGTTCACCACGAATCGAATCGGCAATTTTGTCGTCTTGCGAATCTCCTCGAGCAACACTTCCGCCGCCGAGGCATCCTCGAACGTATCAATCACCGCCACGCCATCATCGCCGATCACGAATCCGGCATTCGCCCCAGCCTTGCTCTCGCCCGGCGAAATCGCGGCATAAACACCGTCGCCAATTTTCTTGATTTCAAAAAGCGCGCTGTCAGCCTTTGCGGAAACGCGAACCGGCCGCGCCAAGCCCATCACTCCGGCGAGGCAAACCGCGAGCGAAATCGCAAGCGGCAACGATGCTCTCCGCGAACCCGCTAATTTCCGCAGCCACAAATCCATCCCAAGCTTCCTCATTTAGCCCCTGCTGCCTTCTCGGCGATGGCCATTTCCGCGCTGAAATGGGGATTCTCCGGAAACTCCTTGTGCAGCTCAGCGAGCAGCGCGCCCGCTTCCCTGTATTGGTGCTCGCGCTCGTACGCCAGCGCCAGCATGATCTTCGCAAACGGACGCAGGAAATGTCCGCCCGATGCGGCCGACTGCATCTGTTCGATGCCGCGCTGCTTGTCGCCGTGGACGCCGCCAAACCAGAGAAACGCCTTCTTGTAGCCCGGCAGGCAGCCAATAATATAATTCGCCGAGCCGAGCGATACGTAGGCGTCCTTCGCATCCGGATCGATGGAAAGCACCTTCGTCGCTTCCGCGTCCGCCTGCTTCAACATGGAAAGACTCGCGAGTTGCTTCTTCTCGATCATTGCGTCGTAATTGGATTCCATTCCATCGGCGATCGACAGCACTAGCAGCGGATCGGGATCGCGCGAATAATTTCGCAATCGCTCCTGAGCCATAGCCCGCGCCTGCCGGTTCGCCTCGAGAAACTTCAAGTTGCGATTCACTTCCGGGGAGCCCTCGACCCCGCCGAGAAATCGCTTGTCATCCAGAAAAAATGCCGAAGTCAGCACGCCCTTCTGCTCGAATTCCTCGAAGAGATAGGCAGCCGCCTCCGCGGCCTTGCCCAGCGCGTCGTTGGGATGGAGATTCTGATACGCTGTGATCTCGATGCGCGCCTGCGGAAACTGCAGGCGGTACAGGTGATTGAAAGCTTCTTCCAGCGAAGGCCCGCTGCGCATCTCCGGCTGAATCTTTTGCTGTCCGGGAGAAGCAGGCGTCGTTTCCTGCTGTTGCGCGATTGCCGTGGGAGCCGCCATCGCGGCGGCAATACAAAACCCGGCGAGTCCAATTGGAAGCCGCCACGAGCTGCGTGCGTTCATCGCCATCTTGGATGCGAAATCCCCAGTGCGCGCGTCGAGGCGCGTGATCGAATCATCCTAGTTTATCGCTCGCGCCTATAAATTATTGAGCAGAAATTGCTCGATCCGGTTGAAAAGGTCTACCTGCGCGGCGCGGTCGCCGATCGGATGCCCGCGCCCCGGAAAGATCATCAGCTCCGGATATTCATCGGCGTCGATGAATTTATTCAGAATCAGCGCCGTATTCGCAAAATGCACGTTGTCGTCGCCGGTCCCGTGCGCCACCATCAGCCGCCCCTTCAAATTTTGCGTGAAGTTTGCCGGCGACGAATCGCGATAGCCCTCTTCATTATCTTTAGGCAAACCCATGTATCGTTCGGTGTAAATCGTGTCGTAGAGATGCCAATCCGTCACCGGCGCGACCGCCACTCCCGTCTTGAAAACATCCGATGCGTGAAACAGTGCCTGCAGCGTCATGTAGCCGCCATAACTCCAGCCCCAAACGCCAATTCGCTTCGCATCAACATACGGCAGCGATTTCAAATAATTCACGCCGGCAACTTGATCGTCCAACTCCAGTTTGCCGAAGTGATGGTAGATCGGCGACTCGAATTTGTGCCCGCGGCCGAGCGATCCGCGATTGTCGAGCGACCATACAATGTACCCGCGCTGCGCCATCAGCTTCGACCAGAAGCGGCTGGGATCCCACTGGTCTTTCACTGATTGCGCGCCCGGCCCGCCGTACACTTCGACGAGAACCGGATATTTCTTCGTTGCGTCAAAGTCCGGCGGCTTGATCATGCTCGCGTAAAGCGTCGCTCCGTCTCCGGTCTTGATCGTCGTAAATTCGACGCGCGGCAGGTGATATTCCTCGAGCTCCGGAACTTTGTTTTCCACCAGAGCCGCCACTAGCTTTCCATCCGCTCGATGCAAGCTTTGTTGCGGCGGCGTTTCAGCGGTGGAGGAAAGCTCGACGTAAGCGGAAGCATCCGGCGCGAACACCGCTTCATGCACACCGGCTCCCTGCGTAATCTGCTTGACCGTGCCGTCCGCCAGCGAGACGCGGTAAAGCTGCGTCTCGACCGCATTTCCTTTATCCGAGTGAAAGAAAATATATCCGCGCGCTTCGTCGACGATCAAGCCGTTGGTGGCGCGCGGGCCGAATCCTTCGGTGCTGGTGACGTTCCAGTCGCCCGTGGTCACCTGCTTCAAGAGCTTGCCGCTGATGTCGTAGAGATAGATCAGCCGAAAGTCGTTTCGCTCGCTCGACCACAGAAATCGCTGGCTGTCAGAGAAAAAGTAAAGATCGTCGCTGACGTTAATCCAGTAGGGATCCTCTTCGGTGAGAATGGATCTTGACGCGCCAGTCGTCGCATCGCATAGCAGCAAATCAAGCCGCGTCTGTGCGCGATTCAGCCGTTCGATCGAAACCTGCTTCGCGTTCGGCAGCCAATTCACGCGCGCGAGATAGACATTTGTGTCCGAGCCTGTATCCATCCATTTCGTTTCGCCGCCGCCAACCGCAATCACTCCGACGCGCACGATGGGATTCGGCTCGCCCGCCTGAGGGTAGCGCGTGATCGTGATTCCGCCCACGTCGCTGCTCATGTCGTAGATCGCGTATTTGGTGACCGGCCGCTCATCCATTTCAAGATACGCAATGCGCGTCGAATCCGGCGACCACCAGTACGCCGTGCGGCTCGACAACTCCTCGGGATAAACCCAATCGAGCTTGGCTTTCAAAATTTCCTCGGAGCCGCCCTGGGTGAGCTGTTTCTTATCGCCGCTCGCCAGATTCAAAGTCCACAAATTGAAATTCTGCACGAAGCTCACCCACTTGCCGTCGGGCGAAAGCCTCGAGTCTTCGATCTCCTGCTCGCCGCTGATCAGCAGTTTCCGCGACATGCTCGCAAGATCAAGCCACACGAGCTGCGTATCGCTGACAAACAGCATGCCCTTGCCATCCGGCGCCCACTGGTAATCCTGCGGCGTGGCGCGCGCGAGGCCCGTCCCCTGCGTTGCCTTCTGCTTCTCCGGCTCGAGCAGTGAACCAAGCATCTTCGCGCTCACCAGCACGCTCTTCTGCCCGCTCGACGCGTCCATCACCCAAAGATCCGTCGCCGCGTCTCGTCCGCTTCCCGTGCGCTGGAAATAAGACACGCGCTTTCCGTCGGGACTCCACTCGATTCCGTGGACCAGCGAGCCGCTCAGGCTCGGCGCGCTGAACATCCTCTCGACGGTCAGCTTTTTCCCCGCGCCAGCGTTCGATTGCGCCCGCGCCGGCGCAGCCGAAATGGCGCTGGCGAGGAGAAATGCGAGGATGAAAAGCTTTGGTCCGATTTTGAATTGAGGCATGGCTGGTTCGCTCCGGTAGAAGGCGGCACATTCTATCGTTTTAGTGTTGGCGGGGGAAGATGCGGGGCCGAAGAGGCCGCGCGAGGATTCGTGCGAGCTCAGAAGCTGAGCCAAGGCCTTTGCGAGCGGCTAAGAACACCCTTTAGGGGGTGCCATTTTGTATCGACCAGAAACGACGTCAATGCTTTGTTTTCAGGAGCTTACGGCGATTTCTGCTCGTGTTCGTGTATCGACCAGAAATGCCGGGAGATTGCGGCGCTTCGTGCCGGACTATTTATTTGTGCGGGGGCCGAGTTCATTTGCAATTTCCCGCGGCAGCGTAGCAATAATTTGCGCCGAATCCTATGGCACCGGATGCGGAGTTACGGACGTAAACGCGGTGAAAAACGAAAGGGAAACAGCCGGGCCGGAAGGCTCTCGCCGGCGAATGGAATGAATCAGCGAGCCTGCTGGAACTCAGCAGTCGAGGCGGAAGACGACTCAGGCGCCGATGTCTTTCGCGCCACGAGGAACGCTCCAATAGTCACAGCCAGCGAAAGCGCAAAGAACGATCCATCGCGCAAAAATGACATCGGCCCCACTTTTTCGCCGGGGCCGAAGCACCCGCAATTAATTTCAAGTCCGAGCGCATACGCCCGAATCATGGCCGTGAGAAATCCGCCGAGCATCAGCGTCGTCAGCAGCGACGGGATCCGCAACCAAATCCCGCTGACCAGCCACACACCGATCAAGAGTTCGAAGAACGGCAGCATGTGCGCCACAAAGTTCGCTTGTGAAGAAGACAGCATTTGATACGAATCCACCTGCATCGCAAACATCGCCAGCGATGTTCTCATCGCAGCCGTTGACCACGGCAGCGAGGGAACGCGCGGCTCGAGCTTGTAGTAAGCCGCCGCAATAAAAATTCCACCGAGCACGATTCTTCCAGCGATCAGAAGAATTCGTCCCTTGGTCCAACGGGAATCGCTCATTTTATTGGGCCAACAGGCTATCGAAGAATTGCTTCAGAATCGGCCAGGAAACATATCCCGGCGTCGGCGGATAAGCCTGCCCCTTGTAATAGAACCGGTAGGTCGGAGTCTGCGTTACCGGCACCGTATTCCCGAGCTCCTTATCCTTCGCGATGGCAGCATCGATCGAGCAGCCGTGCCCGCCCTGCGGCGCTGTCGTGGCACTCGCCGGCTTGATTCCCGTCGATTCCGCCACGCAAGTTTCCACCATCTTCTCCGCGCGCTTGTAATCGGCCGGCGAAAGCGCCGCGGCTACGAACTTCTGAATATTTCCATCGGCGGCCCAGGCATCCTGATTGTCGTAAAGCGCCGCCTCGACTTCCGGATAGCGCCCGAGCCGCGCGCCCGCATTCACCCAGCGCGCTGCATCGGTCGAATATTTATGCATGGGCAACGGAAAATCCCGGTGTATCAGGTAAACCTTCCCAGTTGCCACGTATTCATTGATCAGCGGCTTCAGCGTCTGCTCATAGAGCATCTTGCACGAAGGGCACTGATAATCGCTGAAAACTTCCATGGTGATCGGCGCCGATTTAGACCCAATCGCCTTCACCGGCACTTCGTCCGACGCCGCAGCAACTTTCGCAGGCGCCGCCGCAGCCTTCGCGGGAGGCGCGGCCTTCTTTTGCGTCTGCGCCGTTGCAGCCACCGCGATCAAAGCGAGCAGTCCAGCCCATCCCACCACGCGCGCCGACGATTTCGCGCGCGAATTCCAGCAGCGTGCCATCTTCAGTCTCCTCCTGAGCAGGAACTAATCACCCGGAAATCGCTATTGTAACCTCTTTTGCAGTTAGAAGCCGCTCTCCCTTCGCCGCGTTGCCGCAAACCTAATTGTGGGAAGTAGGGGACGGTCTCAAGCCCTCACGGGTTTCGGCCCCTGCATTGCGCCCAGCCGCTCGTCGATTCCCAGCCGGTTGTCAGAGTAATCTCCGTAATGCCAACATTACAAGCAATTTAGAAGCAATCAAGAAACTTGACAAAGATACACTCAACCTGTATACTCCCTCGCGTATCGAGCGCAATGCGCACCCTATTTAGCAACCTCGCCCAAAGAAGGAGCTCTCTCAATGAGCAAGATTATCGGAATTGACCTCGGGACCACCAACTCTGTCGTAGCCGTCATGCAAGGCGGCGAACCGGTCGTAATCCCGAACCAGGAAGGCGGCCGCACCACGCCTTCCGTCGTAGCCATCACCAAGACCGGCGAACGCCTCGTCGGGCAAGTCGCCAAGCGCCAGGCGATCACGAATCCGGAGAATACTGTCTATTCGATCAAGCGATTTATGGGTCGCCGCTACGATGAAGTGACAGAAGAAATCAAAATGGTGCCGTATAAAGTCGTCCGTCAGGGCGATCACGTCGCCGTGCAAGCGCAAGGCAAGGAATACACCCCGCCCGAAATCTCGGCCATGATTCTGCGCAAATTGAAGGATGCCGCGGAAGATTTTCTCGGTGAAAAAGTAAAGGACGCGGTCATCACCGTCCCCGCCTATTTCAACGACGCGCAGCGACAGGCTACCAAGCAAGCCGGCGAAATCGCGGGCCTCGACGTCAAGCGCATCATCAACGAGCCGACTGCAGCCGCGCTCGCTTACGGCCTCGACAAAAAGAAAGATGAAACCATCGCCGTTTACGACTTCGGCGGCGGCACGTTCGACATTTCCATCCTCGAAGTCGGCGAAGGCGTCGTCGAAGTGAAAGCCACCAATGGCGACACGCACCTCGGCGGCGACAACCTCGACCAAAGGATCGTCGACTGGATCATCGAGGAATTCAAGAAGGACGAAGGCCTCGACCTGCACGCCAAGGGCAACGAAATGGCGCTACAGCGTCTGCGCGATGCGGCTGAGCGCGCCAAGATCGAACTCTCCACCACGATGGAGACGGAGATCAATTTGCCGTTCATCACCGCCGACGCCACCGGCCCGAAGCACCTGGTAAAGAAACTCACGCGCGCGAAGCTCGAAGCCATGGTGGACGAAATCGTTCGCCGCTCGGTCGAGCCTTGCAAGAAGTGCATGAAGGACGCGGGCGTGGACACCAGCAAGATCGACGAAGTCGTTCTCGTTGGCGGCCAGACGCGCATGCCGCTGATTCAGAACATCGTGAAGGAGCTTTTCGGCAAGGAAGGCCACAAGGGCGTCAATCCCGATGAAGTGGTCGCCGTCGGCGCCGCGATTCAAGGCGGCGTGCTGGGCGGGGAAGTGAAGGACATCCTGCTGCTCGACGTGACGCCGCTTTCTCTTGGCGTCGAAACGCTCGGCGGCGTAATGACCACTCTGATTCCGCGCAACACGACGATTCCCACGCGCAAGTCGGAAACGTTCTCGACCGCGGCGGACAATCAAACTTCCGTGGACATTCACATCCTGCAAGGCGAGCGCCCGGTTGCCAGCGGCAATCGCAGTCTCGGCAATTTCCAGCTCGTCGGGCTGCCGCCGGCGCCGCGCGGCCTGCCGCAGATTGAGGTCACGTTCGATATCGACGCGAACGGGCTCCTCAACGTCTCGGCGAAAGACAAAGCCACCGGCAAGGAGCAGAAGATCACCATTACCGCTTCCACCGGCTTGAGCAAAGAAGAAGCCGAGCGCATGCGCAAGGAAGCCGAGTCGCATTCCGATGAGGACAAAAAGCGCGTCGTGGAAGCGGAAGCTCGCAATCGCGCCGACAATCTCGTCTATCAAACCGAAAAGGTCGTCAAAGAAAATCGCGACAAGCTCTCTGAATCGGACGTGAAATCCATCGAGTCCGCCATCGAAGAGACGCGCCGCGCCATCGCCGACGGCAATGTTGAGCGCATCAACGCTGCAGCCGAGGCGTTGACCAAGGCCTCGCACCAAATCGCCGAAGTGCTTTACAAATCGCAAGCGGCGGCAGGCGCTGCAGGTGCAGCCGGAGGCGGCGCGCAATCAACCGACGGCGCGGCAGGCGGAGCGCAAAGCTCCGGCGGAAAAGGCCAGGACAACGTAGTGGACGCCGAATTCGTAGACGTAGACGAATCCAAGCGCCCGAATTAAGCGGCTCGACCGAATACAACGCCTCGGCAATTGCGCCTGGGCCGACAATGTCATCCTTAGGGCCCGAAGTTCGGGCCCTAAGGATCTAAGCGGAGCAAACCCGATTGCCCACTAACGGAATCAAGCGCGCCAGCCCGCCGCAAGCGGTTCAAAAAGTCCGGGACAATTATTATCTAATTCAGGTCTCCATTACCGAATCGCCCAGCGCCGACTGGCGCCGCTTGTTCTACGAGACGCAACAAGACGTGCCCGCAGATTTCCCGACGCGCTCAGTGGAAATCACCGGCACGCTGCTGCGTTTCCGCTCCGATCCGGCAACGGTAGAAGAAAAAATAGCGCGCATAGATCGCTGGCTGGACCGCGCCAATCAAAAAGACGCATCCTTCGCCACAAGAAGCGAAGAGCAACGACGGCATCGCGAAGAACTAGCCCGCGAAGCCCAAGAAATGACGCAATGGAACGCAAAGTGGTCGAAGTTGTGACTGTTTCGATTTGCTTTTTCTGATCGTAGGGGCGCTGCTTGCTGCGCCCGTTATGGCGAGACGGTAACGGCAACCTCAACTCAACGACAATGGCAACCACTCCCAAACAAGACTACTACGATCTCCTCGGCGTCCCGCGCAAAGCCCCGGTGAAAGAAATTCGCGCCGCTTATCGCAAACTCGCGCGCAAATACCATCCCGATCTAAATCCCGGCGACAAGACCGCCGAAGAAAAATTCAAGCAAATCCAGGAAGCCTACGAAGTCCTCTCGGACACAAAAAAGCGCCAGATGTACGACCAATTCGGCTTCAACACGCCAGGCCAAGCCGGCCCGCAAGGGCCCGGCGGCAGCTACAACGTCTCACCCGAAGACATCCATTTCGATTTCGGCGGCTTCGATTTCGGCGGCGCAGGCGCTCCGGGCGGCGGAGCAAGCTTCCGCGATCTCTTCAGCCAATTTTTCCGCGGCGGCGGCGCGGGCGCCGGGCAAGCGGGATACGAAACCGAAGCCGGCTCCGATCTCGAATATCAAATCGACATCTCTTTCGCTGAAGCCATGCGCGGCGCGCAAAAGAAAGTCAGCATCACGCGCCTGGATGTCTGCAACGATTGCCACGGCAAGGGCTCGATCGGCAGCGAGCAAACCTGCAACGTCTGCCACGGCAGCGGACGCGTCACGGAAACCAGCGGCAAGATGAAATTTCAGGTTGCCTGTTCGCGCTGCGGCGGCAGCGGCCATCTCCGCACCGTCTGCCGCACCTGCGGCGGCGAAGGCCGCGTGCGCCGCGCCGAAACTCTCGATGTGCGCATCCCGCCCGGCGCGCAAACGGGCTCGCGCGTGCGCGTAGCCGGCCGCGGCAATGCCGGCGCGAATGGCGGCCCTCCCGGCGATCTCTATTTCATCACTCAGGTCCAACCGCATCCTTTTTTCGATCGCCGCGGCGATGATCTCTATACCGTCGTGCCCATCACCGTCACGGAAGCGGCGCTTGGCGCCAAAGTCGAAGTCCCCACCATCGACGGCCGCGCGCAAGTGCGCATTCCCCCCGGCACCGACAGCGGCAAGAAGCTGCGCCTGCGCGAAAAGGGTGCACCATCAGCCCGGCGTCAGGGCCATCGCGGCGATCAAATTGTAGAAGTGCAGGTAGTAGTCCCGAAGCCCGAGGACGAAAAGGTTCGCGAATTGCTCCGCGAGCTAAGCAAAGCCGCGCCCGAGGATCCGCGCGTCGATATTTTCTCGCGCGCCACGCTGTGATGCGGGGAGGAGAACTTGTATGGCGTCAACTTGCGAGGCCGCACTGTGAAGGAGAATTCGTAGGGGCGTCCGCCTAGGCGGACTGCGCCCTCTCCGGCTTAAGAACAGGCGCCGTTCGAGCAATCATCGGGTAAGCAAAATGGCCACACGTCAAAGAAAGAAAGCCAAAGCCGGCTACATGATCAGCGCCGTAGCTGAACTCTACAATCTCCATCCGCAAACGCTGCGCCTCTACGAACGCGTGGGCCTCCTAAAACCCTCGCGCTCCCAAGGCAACACACGCCTCTACACCGATAGCGATCTCGAGCGCCTGGAAATTATTCTGAATCTCACGCGCGAACTAGGCGTCAATCTAGCCGGCATCGAAGTCATCCTCAACATGCGCGACAAAATGGCCGACATGCAGCAGCAAATGGAATCCTTCATCACCTTCGTCCGCGGCGAACTAGCCCGCGGCCTAAGCCACGCCAACGAGCGCCGCACGCGCACAGCAATAGTCCGCGCCGCCCCGCCCAAAGCCATCCGTATCGTAAAGTAGCGCCGGCGTCCCCGCCGGCATCCGCCGAAGAAACAGCCAGCAAAAGCCTCAACCGACCCCGGACTCAGCAAGAGCAATTCATAGTCGCACCGTTTTTCGACGTGCCCGCGTTGCGACCCCGCTTTCCACATTTCCGAAATTTTGCACAAGCCGAACCGCTTGCGCCGTTCTCTCCCCGCGCTTATTCTCTTTTCATGGCGCGTCCCGATTGTCCTCTCTGCAATGGCAGCGGCTGGAAAACCGTCGCGCGTCCTGAAAACAATCCCGAAGCGCCACCGTCCGCCTCTCCGTCCGCCGCCGAACCAAAAAACGTCTGGGCCGTCCCCTGCGAATGCACCATGGACGATCGCGCCTCGCGCATCTTCACCCGCGCGCGCATTCCCGAACGCTATCGCCACTGCGATTTCGATAATTTCGACACCGACCTGCAATACGACATCGGCACGCCCGCCGAAGTAGCCGCGTGGAATCGCAGCCTCGAGCAAGCCCGCCTAGTCGTGCAAGCCTTCACCCGCGATTATCCCGCGGGCACCGAGCACGGCCTTCTTCTAATGGGTTCGTGCGGAGTGGGGAAGACGCACCTGGCCGTTTCCGTCCTGCAGGAATTGATGCGCCGCGGCCACGCGTGCCTTTTTTACGATTATCGCGAGCTGCTGAAGGAAATTCAGGACAGCTACAATCCGGAAAGTGCATCCACGGAACTTGGCGTTCTGGATCCTGTAGTAAAAATCGAAGTGCTGCTCCTGGACGATCTCGGCGCCAGCAAGCCCTCTCTCTGGGCGCTTGAAACCATGGGCCACATTCTCAACGCACGTTACAACGACAATCGCGTAACGATAGTGACGACGAATTATATCGACGCCGACACCAATCCGCGCCCTGTGACGCGCCCGTCGCCGCTGCGTCCATCCACCATCGAAGATTCACTTGCCGATCGCGTCGGCACCCGCATCCGCTCTCGCCTCTACGAAATGTGCCGCACCATAGAAATCGCCGCCCCCGACTACCGCAAAGAAATCCGCCAAGCCAGCCGCTTCCGCGCCTAAGCCTGCGCCGATTAGGAACTCCTGCGGAGTTTGCTTTTTGATTTCTGGTGCTACTTGTAATGGATCAGCGAGATTATTCGCGCATCGGTTTTAGATAATTCCACGACCGCGGTTCCACCGACGCAACTCGTCGTCTCTCGCCCGTTCTGCTCACGACAGTGCAGCGTACCGGAGACGATCCATTCGTCGCCTTTGCGAACGGCAGTGAAGGGTTTCTCGGATTCGATCTGCTTTTCTCCGTAAACCGGGACGAGTACGGCCTCCGCGATTTTCACGGCCGTTTCGGCGTTCGGAACATAACCTTCTTTTGGCGCAGAACTTTGCGGGGCTGTGATCTGGCCAAGCACTACCGAAATGAATGAGAATCCCCAAAATGCAAGAGTCGCAGCACGCACGGAGCACCTCCGCCATTTGCTCCATTGAACGGCCCAACTCAGATATCTTGCAACAATTTAGGAATATCCTAGGGCGCCGCCGTGCCATGACGAAGGAAGGGTTGCAGCGCCCGTCGTTTTCAGCTCTTCGTAGGGGCGCCGCTTGCTGCGCCCTCCGGCGACCTCACCGTCAACTAACATCGAACAACAACCGCGGAAGACTCTCTGCCCAACTCCGCTCCGGCCGACTTCTTAACCAGCCGCAGCCTCTGTGACTTTTTCTTCTCGCGCCTCCGCCGTCGCGCCAAGAAACTTGGCCGTAATCTCGAGCCCATTCTTGTTCATATCGAATCTCTGCTTCCGGTCCAACCCCTTCACAAACTCACGCACCGCCTTGCCGACCGCTCCGGGAAGGCTCGACGCCTCCGCTTTGACCGTCGCTTCTACCGTTGCGTCATTTCGATCTCGATAGCGAAATTGCACCTCAAATGTTTTCATGATCCATTTCTCCTTTTTTAGTCGCGAAAATTGAAACCGGTTCCGGCACTCATAACTGCGCACAAATGTTGAAACTACTGCGACGGCGTCTTGCTCCGGCGATGTTTTCGGCTTCCAGACTTCGTGCCGGAGTGTTTCGATTTCCGGGACGCGAGCTGCGCCTTCAGCGTCTCGTTCTCCTTCGTCAAAGCATCGCGGGCGGCGGTCATCGATGCGAGATCGCTTGCCGCCTGGGTGTTCTCTTTCTGAAGTTCCGCCACCTGCGTCTTCAATTGCTCATTCTCTTGCACAGTTTTTGCGTCCTTACAGGCGGCCAACGGCAAACACAGCATCACGGCCACAGCAAATTCCGCCCAGTTGTTTTTGCGCGTCATACCTCATCCTTCGCTCAAGAGAGTTTGAATGGTAGCCGGAACAACCGATAGCGGCCGAGGAGGGAAGGCGCCGCCAACAACGAAACCAGCGTAGTAGAAATTTTTAGATCGCGCAAGCCCGATGAACGCGCGAAGCCGCCGGCGCCCTGGTCCCACACCCCTCATTTTGTTGACATTATTTGCGGCCCACGCGTATCATCAAACACGATAAACCTTTCGAGCGCGGGCGGTTTATCCCCTTCTTTGCTCTATCCCCAGCAGGGTGAAGAGTCCGAGGTACCTTTCTCGGTAAACGGGGCATCAAGTTCTACGGAGGCCGCGTCCAATGTCACGCGAAAACGATCCAACTTCTGAACCTCTGCCGGTGGAAGAGAACGCCGGCAATCCTGCGCCCGAATCAGCGCCCGAAGCGCCGGCCGTCGCGACCGCTGTCGCCGACGTCTCCGCGCCATCCCAGGACGCCGCCACTGCCGCAGCACCCGCTCGCGAAACGGACGAGCAAGCCTCATCCGCGCCAGCCGCCCACGCCGACAACGGCGCCAGCGCAGCATCCGTAGAACCGCCCGCAGGTGACGGCGAATCCACTTCCGCCGAAGCCGAATCGGCCGAAGGCATGGAAAAGCTCATCGAGCAGTACGCCACGCCCGAGCCCACCCCAGCCGAAGGCGAAATCTTCGACGGCCGCGTAGTAGCAGTCACCGATGCAGGCGTCATCGTCGACGTCGGCGGAAAATTCGAAGGCCTGGTCCCCGCGCAGGAATTCCTCGACGCCGGCACCACCAATCCCTTCGGCGCCGGCCAAACCATTGAAGTCGAGCGCCTTCACGAGCACAAGGACGGCTACGTCCTCCTCTCGCACACGCGCGCGCATCGCCGCCGCATCTGGGAAAAAATCGACAAATCGTATCGCGAGCACGAAACCATCACCGGCAAGGTTCTTGAGCGCATCAAAGGCGGCCTCGTCGTCGACATCGGCGTTCGCGCCTTCCTCCCCGCGTCGCAAATCGAGCTCCGCCCGGTGCACGATCTCGAAGCCTGGAAAGATCGCGAGATCGAGCTGCGCGTCCTCAAGCTCAATCGCAAGCGCGGCAATGTAGTCGTCAGCCGCCGCGCGTTGCTCGAAGAAGCCGCCAAGACCAAGCGCGACGCACTGATGGATTCGCTAGTCGAAGGCGCGACAATCTCCGGCCGCGTCAAGAACATCACCGATTACGGCGTCTTCGTCGATCTCGGCGGTCTCGACGGCCTCCTGCACGTCACCGATCTAGCCTGGGGGCGCGTCAAACATCCCTCCGAAATCGTCAAGGTAAACGACGAGATCGAAGTCAAAATTCTCAAGTTCGACAAAGAAAAATCCCGCATCTCGCTGGGCCGCAAGCAACTTCTCGCCGATCCTTGGGCCGGCGTCCCTGAGCGTTTCCCCGCGGGCACGCACATCAAAGCCAAAGTCGTGGGCGTCACCGATTACGGCGCGTTCGTGCAGCTCGAGCCCGGCGTCGAAGGCCTGATTCACGTCAGCGAAATGAGCTGGTCGCGCCGCGTCAAGCATCCCTCGAAAATTGTGAAAGTCGGCGACGAAGTGGAAGTCGTCGTCCTCGAAGTGAAGCCCGACGCGCAGCGAATTTCTCTCGGCCTGAAACAAGCGCTGCCTGATCCGTGGCAAGCCGCAGCCGAGCGTTTCCCCGTCGGCACAGTCATCAGCGGCCGCGTTCGCAGCCTCACCGATTTCGGCGCCTTTATCGAAGTGGACGAAGGCCTCGAAGGCCTCATCCACATCAGCGACATTAGCTGGACCGAGCGCGTCAAGCATCCCAGCGAAAAATTCAAGAAGGGTGAAACGGTCCAAGCCAAAGTTCTGAAGGTCGACGCCGAGAATCGCCGCCTCTCTCTCGGCTTAAAGCAAGTCAACGACATCTGGGCCAATTTCTTCAGCGGCCACAAGGTGAACGACGTCATCAAAGGCAAAGTCGTGCGCACCACCGATTTCGGCGCCTTTGTCGAGCTTGCCGACGGCATCGAAGCCCTCTGCCACGTCTCCGAAATCGAAGAGCGCCGCCCGAAAGGCGAGCGTGACCGCGAGAAGGCTCCGCGCAAAGATCGCGCTGCGTCGCTGCTGACCGTCGGCCAGGAATACGATTTCAAAATCATTCGCACCGAGCCGGAGCAGCACAAAATCGGTCTCAGCTATCGCGCTGCACAAAAGCAGGTCGAGCGCCAGGAGATGGAGACGTTCCATTCCTCCACCAAGTCGTCGCCCACCGCCACCATCGGCGACGCCATCCGCGCGAACCTGGCCAAGCGGCAGAATCCGTAACCCGGGGCGCGCTTTCGGTACATCATCACTGCGGCCGCCTTCCCGCAGGAAAATCATTAGCCTAGCGCCCCAGTAAATACAATTCGCTAGGGTTAGCAGAAAAATCATTTACCCAGGCCCCGCACGAAAATCATTTACCTAGAGATGGATTGGTGATATGCAAAGACCGTCAGGCATCCTTCGCGGGGGCTGCCAGGGGGATTTTGGGCGCGCCGCGGGATCGTGCAGCATCGGCTCTGCCGCGACTCCGATTTCGCTCTAGTCGCATCATATAGTTGGAGTTATTTCGGCCCCGGGAGAATTTCAAGAGGAGGACTGCCACTCCATGGCGAACACTGCCGGCGAGCACGTAAAAGAACGCACGGTGACGAAAGCCGACCTCATCGAAGAGGTCACGCGCGTCACGGAATTGCCTCGCAAGGATTCCGAGCTGGTCGTCGACACCATTTTCGACAGCATCATCGCCGCTCTTCAGACCAGCGATAAAATCGAAATCCGCGGCTTCGGCAGCTTCCGCACGCGCCAGCGCCGCGGCCGCACCGGACGCAATCCCAAGACCGGCGCCAAGGTCGAGGTGCCGCCGAAAAAAATTCCATTCTTCAAGCCGAGCAAGGAATTGAAAGACTTCGTCAATCACGCGAAGTCCGCCGCACCCTCCGCCTAGGGCTGAAACTTTGGATTATCTCTGGAGCCCCTGGCGCTACAAATACATCGCCACGGGTGGAAAAGACGAAGGCTGCATTTTCTGCCGCGCCGCAGCGGCCAATGACGATTCCCGCACGCACATCATCTTCCGCGGCATAAAAAATTTCATAATCCTGAATCGGTATCCCTACACCACCGGCCACGTAATGATCGTCCCCTACGCCCACGTAGCCGATCTGATGGCCACCGACGCCGAATCTTTGGCCGAAATGATGCAGCTAGCCCAAAAAATGCAAGCCGCCCTGGAAGCCACGTATCACCCGCAAGGTTACAACCTGGGCATGAACCTAGGCCGCGCCGCAGGCGCCGGCGTAGAAGGCCATTTGCATCTACACGTCCTCCCACGCTGGTCCGGCGACTCCAATTTCATGACCACAGTTTCCGAGACCCGCGTAGAGCCCGAAGATCTGGAAAGCACCTACGAAAAACTCCACAAAGCAATGCAGTCGTAGGGGAGCGGCTTCAGCCCTCCCGCATGTCGGCCCTCTTGCATTTCGGCCCCTCCTCTTCCCTCCGCGCCCTCAGCGTCTCTGCGGTAATCCTCCCTCCGGCTCTGAAATCTGAAATTTCAAATTGCTGTTTCCCGTCGTTGCCCCACAGTTGCCGTTTCCTTACCCACCGTGCTATTTTCCGCATATGAACGAAAAAGATCGCTCCGAATATCTCTCCCTCCTCGCCCGCACCAGCGAAGATTTCCTCTCCTCCCTAGCCGGCATTACCGACGATCAATCCCGCCAAAAGCCAACGCCCGAAACCTGGTCCATCCTCGAATGCACCGAGCACGTAGTAGCCGCCGAGCGCGGCATGCTAATCATGATCACCCAGCGCTGCACCCCACGCACCAATCCCAACGCCAAAGATCGCGAACAAGACTTCCTCCGCCACGGCGCCGACCGCACCCGCAAACACGTAGCCCCGGAATCCGTCCGCCCCACAGGCCGTTACGCCACGCTAGCCGAAGCCGCAGAAAAATTCCGCGAACATCGCGCTCGCACAATGGAATTCGTCACCGCCTGCCAAGACGATCTCCGCGCAGTAGAAATGCAGCACCCCATCGGCGGCATGGTCACCGCCCAGGAATGTCTGGCAATCCTAGCCATGCACCCAGCCCGCCACGCCGCGCAAGTCCGCGAAATCCGCCAATCTCTCGGCCTTTCCTGACGCATTGCGATCTCTCCGCTTGCCATCCCAAGCACGACCCGCGGTCATCTCAATCTCCGCAATCTCCGTGCTAGTTTCCGCCGCAATGCAAGAGCACGATCGCCAAATAATGCTCTCGGTTCTAGAGCGCACGCGCGACGATTTCCTCAACGCCGTCGCGGGCGTCACTGAAGATCAGGCCCGGCTGAAACCGTCGTCCGATCGCTGGTCCATTCTGGAATGTGCAGAGCACGTCGTCTCCGCGGAGCGCGGCATGTTCACCGCCATCACGCAGCGCTCCGCCCCACTTTCCTCCCCCAATGGCCACGGCCACGGCCGCGAAGAAGGCTTCCTCCGCAACGGCACCGACCGCAGCCGCAAATACACCACCTCCGCGTCTCTCGTTCCCGCCGGCCGCTACGCCACTCTCGCCGAAGCCGTCGCCAGATTCCGCGAGCTCCGCGCCCACACCATCGAATTCGTAGCCTCCTGCCGCGCCGATCTTCGCGACATCGAAGTTCCCCATCCCATCGGCGGCTTGGTAACGGGCCAGGAATGTCTAGCATTACTAGCCGTCCATCCAGCCCGCCACGCCGCACAAATCCGCGAAGTCCGCCAATCCCTCGGCCTCGACGAAGTCACACAGGAAGCCGCGCCGAAAACGCAAATCGCCGCAAAGCCAAAAGCCCGCTTCGATTAATCCGATCCCGAAGTTCACTCACTCAGTAGCGCCGGCGTCCCCGCCGGCATTTTACGACCACCAACTTCGCCAAAGCTCATCCTCATGCTCGGACCACAAAATCAAATTAACGCCGCCAATCTTGTCTCGTAGGGGCGCTGCTAGCCGCGCCCTCCGACGACCTCACCGCCAACCACGTTCTCATCGCAACCGCGCACTCCCACCCAAGCGTCACGAGTGTCTCGCCGTCCGTGATACCATCCGCCCAAGAATCCAGGAGCCACGATGAAAAAATCAGCCGCGCTTCTCCCCATTTGCATTCTCCTTCTCTCCATCTCCACCAACGCGCAGCAAGCCGCCCCGGCCCCACCCAAGCCAGGCCTCGAAGTTCAAAGGCTCGCCTTCGGCCTCGGCACATGGAAAATCGAAGGCGACACCAAACCCTTCGGCCCCATGCCCGGCGGCAAAACCACGACGATACAAACGTGTGAATGGTTCACCGGCGGCTTCTATCTGGAATGTCACTCGGAAAACACAAGCAGCATGGGAACCAAGAAAGCAGTTTTCTTCGAGGGCTATGATCCCAACGAAAAAGTTTACACCTACCACGAGTTCAACGATTTAGGCCAACCCTTCGAATCCAAAGGCACGGTAAACGGCGACACTTGGACGTGGACCACAACTTCCAAGATGGGAGACACCACCATAAACATTCGCCTGACGGTCAAAGAAGTGTCGAGCACCGAGTTCACTTACAAAATCGAGATGTCGCAAAACGGCGGAGAATTCGCGCTACTCCAGGAAGCCACCGGCCGCAAAGTAACCACCCCAGCCGCGCCCAAGAAGCCCTAGAGGCCCTACCGTACTTCTCTTTCTCCCCGTCCGTGATAACATCCGCTCACTCTTCCACCCGGGGGCATTCCATGCGCGGCCGCATGATGGATTTTCCGCTAACTCTCAACACCATTCTCGATCGCGCCCGCGCCCTTTTCGGCAAAACCGAAATCGTATCCCGCGATCCGCAAGGCCAAATTCACCGCTACACCTACGCCCAATTCTTCCGCCGCGCCCGCCAACTCGCCCGCGCCTTGATCCACGCAGGCCTGAAACCCGGCGATCGCGTCGCCACGCTCATGTGGAATCATTCCAGCCATCTCGAAGCCTATTTCGGCATCCCCGCGGCCGGCGGCGTGCTTCACCCGCTCAATCTCCGCCTGCACCCGCAGGAAATCGCCTTCATCGCCAATCACGCCGAAGATCGCTTCCTGATCGTTGACGATGTTCTTCTCCCGATTTACGAAAAATTCAAAGACCTCGTGAAATTCGAGCGCGTGATCGTAGTCCCGTTCAGCGGCAAACCCGTCGCGCCCGGCGCAGATAGCTACGAAGATTTCCTGACTTCCGCCTCCGGCGAATTTCACTATCCCAAGATTGACGAAAACGACGCGGCCGCCATGTGCTTCACCTCCGGCACCACCGGCAATCCCAAAGGCGTCCTCTATTCTCATCGCGCCTTGGTCCTTCATTCCTTCTCCTCCGCGATGGTCGATAGCTTCGCCGTCAGCCAGCGCGATGTCGTTCTTCCCATCTCGCCGATGTTTCACGCCAACGCCTGGGGCATCCCCTTCACCTCCGTCATGGTCGGCGCAAAACTCGTTTTCGCGGGCCCAAATGTCGATCCCGAAAGCATTCTCGATCTCATTGTCAGCGAGCAAGTCACGCAGGCCTGCGCCGTTCCCACCGTCTGGCTCGGCGTCCTCGCCGCGCTCGAAAAATATCCCGGCCGTTGGAAGCTTCTGCACAACGTCCACGTCACCTGCGGCGGCACCGCCCCGCCCGAGGCCATGATCCGCTCTCTCGACAATTACGGTTTTCACCTCACGCATCTCTGGGGCATGACCGAGACGACGCCGCTCGCCACCACCGGCGGCATTCGCGGCCACATGCTCGATTGGCACGCGGATGAGAAATATCGCGTCCGCGCTTCGCAAGGCTGGCCCTGCCCATTCATCGAATTGCGCGTCCGCGCCGCCGACGCCATCGCACCGTGCGATGGCAAAACTCCCGGCGAACTTGAAATCCGCGGACCTTGGGTGGCCGAGAGCTATTACAACGCTCCCGACACCGCCAATCGCTGGACCGAAGATGGCTGGTTCAAAACCGGCGATATGGCCACGCTAGACGAGGACGGCTATCTCCGCATCGTCGATCGCGGCAAAGATATGATCAAATCCGGCGGCGAATGGATCAGTTCGGTAGATCTCGAAAACGCGCTGATGGGCCATCCCGATGTTCGCGAAGCCGCGGTAATCGCGGTCCCTCATCCGAAATGGGACGAGCGCCCGCTCGCAGTAATCGTCCCCAAGCCCGGCGCGAAAGTAACCGCCGAAGATCTCCGCCAATTCCTCGCCCCAAAATTCGCCAAGTGGCAGCTCCCGGACGCCTTCGTCTTCGCCGAAGAAATCCCCCGCACGTCGGTTGGCAAATTCATGAAAATCAAACTCCGCCAACAATTCGCCAACTGGAAGTGGGAATAATCCCAAGTCGCACGATCTCGATACGGCGCGGGGTTGGTAGCGCCGGCGTCCCTGCCGACATCTTACGATCACGAAACTCGGTGAAGGCAGTAATCGTCCGCGGCGCTCCGAGCGACATGAACTCGATGGGTTTCCGTAGCACCGTCTCGTCCTGAGCTTAGAAGGGCCGCCAGCCGGCCTTCTACCGTATCGCAGGCTGGTCGCCTCGGCCGGTTTTGTGTTACTATTAAGTACAAGTAGATCCGGTAGGTACACATGATTTTCGTGCGGTATCGTCGCTCCGCATTCGTGATGCTTCTGCGTCTCATCGGCTCGATTTTGCTAGTCCTCCCCGTGGTGTGGATTTTGGAGCAGTTGGGGCTAAGACGCTTCGAAAAGAGCCGCGTCTTATATGTTGTACTTGGCTTGTGGCTCTGCGCAGAGCTCATATACCGTGGCCGGCACGACGCCGATGCGGAGGTCGAACGGGAAGAGTTGGCAAAATCCGCCGGAGTTGATCCGGAAATGGTCGATTTCGAAAGGCAGGCTGCCGAAGAACTTCGCCATCTCAAAGACGGCACTCCGATTCACGAAAAATCCGAAGAAGACGACGATCACGAGTTCGATTGAGTTCGGAATCGCTTCACTTTGACGAAGGTTTCGCCGCGTATTGTTCCGTCCCCAAGAAATGCAACGAAACGTACGGCTCATCCCCCACCACCCAGCTATCGTGCCCCGGCGGAATATAAAACACATCCCCAGCCCGCATCTCAATAATGCGTCCATCGCTCATCGCCGCCGTAGCGCGCCCGGAAATCACCATCCCGACGTGCTCCACCGAACACATCTTCGCCCCGGTAGCCGCTCCAACATCCATTGACCACTTCCACCCAGGCGCATAACTAGCCCGGCCGATCGACATCCCGCCAATGCGAATCAATTCAAACTTCCCCTTCGGAAACGTGCGCGTCTCATCAGGATTCTCGAATCGCTTCAAAATCACATCGAGCATTGCGGCCTCCGGCTGTCATCCCAGTCTTTAGATTCTCATCCCGTTTTTACGTTGTCATCCCGGATCCGCCTAGGCGGATGAGGGATCTGCATTTTCCGATCTGAGAATCTCTCCTCTGCGAGGAAAACCTGAAGAAAAAAATCCGGGAGCGCCCGCCACAAAACCGGCGAGCGCCCCCGGAATCACTCCCCACATCACATCAAGCCAATAAGCGCAGCCTAATCGTCGCCGCTACCTTCTTGCTGCGACTGCTGCACGTCCGCCTCAGCCTTATCGGCATTCTGATCCGCCTGATCAAGCTGCTTGTCCGCATCCGCGTCCGGCTGCGCCGTTCCTTCCGGCACCGCCTTCCTGCCCGGCGCGGGACTCGCAGGCATGCCCTTCTTTCCCTGATTGTCCGCCAGCGATTGCAACCCCGCGTCCATCTTCGCGCGGAAGTCGTTGTGCATGTCCTGCAAATCCTGCACCGCCACCGAAATCTGCGTTCCGGTAGCGCAATCGTTATTCTGCCCGCTGGTTACCAACACCTTCACGCTCTGATTCGCGTCCGGTGTATCGCCGATGCGCGTCAGCACGTCGCCCGAGGATAGCGAGCACGCCGTGCCGTCATCCGTCTGCTCGGCCAGCGTATTCGATACCACGAACGTCCGCTCTTTCGGATCCAGTGCTTCCGGCAACTGCGTGTTGGCCGGTGTCGCCGCTGGCGCTGCATCCGAAGGAGCTTCAGCAGACGCCGCCGGCACGGGAGCCGTCGCATTGGGAGCCGCCGCCGCAGCCTGCTCGGCCGCGATCTGCGCCCGCACTTCGTCGGCGATCGCCTGTTTCACTTCCGGTGTGAGCACCACCGCTTGATCCGACGCCGGTGGCGGCGGAGCTGCGGCTGCTGCCGCCTCCGCGTTTGCCGCCTGCTGCGCGTCATAAGCGGCCCGCAAATTCTCCGCCAGCAGGAAGTCCGTTATCCAAAAAGCTGGAGACGCGTACACCGGATACGGCGCGAAGTAATATCCATAGTAGCCATACCACGGCGCTCCGCCCCAGCCCCATCCCCAACCGATCGACACTGCCCACGGATTGTAGGCCCATCCATAGAACCCGCCGCCCCAGTAATACCCCGGCACGTATCCCCAGTAGGGATGCCCGCCCCAGTAGTAGCCGCGGTAAACTCCAGCCCAGCGCCGCCCGCCGTAATAATACGACCGCCGCATATACGCCCGGCCGCCGCGATTAAATGGACGCTCGACGAACCCGCGGTGCCCTCCGTAACTCACCACGCGCCCGCCGCCTGCGAGCCTCGTGGATACCACGCGTCCGCCGCGCGCCCCATGAACGACGGTCGTGTTGCCCGAATGAATGGACGCTACTTTGCCGTTCGCGCCGAAGTGCGCCGTCGCGCCACTCTTGGTCTTCAGGCTGGTGAGACTCCCGCCCTTCGATGTGTGGAATTCTGTTCCGTTCTTCGCTGTGTAAGTTGTGCCGCCCTTGGCGCCGGGCTTTGACGTCGCGCCGCTCGGCGGATTGAACTTTGCCGCCGCTGGCTTGGCACCGCCACTGGCCGGCCCTTTACCAGCGCCCGCCGCTCCGCCAGGTTTGTTGCCACCGGCCACGGTTGAGCCCGGCTTATTGCCGCCACCCGCCGCTCCGCCTGGCTTGTTGCCGCCGCCAACAGTTGAGCCCGGCTTGTTGCCACCCGCCGGCTTGTTCCCACCCGCGTTGCCGTACCCTGCGGCCGGCTTGTAAATGTCTCCCGCTGATTTTCCCGTAGTGCTCGAACCCGCCGGCTTGTTTCCGCCACTCGATCCCGCGCCGCCACCAGCCGGCCGCCCTCCGCCACCGGCCGCCCCGCCGGGGCGTGCACCTCCTCCTCCGCTTGGTTGATGCTGAGCGGGCGGCGCAGAATGTTGTGCAGGCGCCGAATGTTGCTGTGGTGCTGGTGCGCTATGCTGCGCCGGTGCGGGCTTCGATTCGCCCTTCTTATTTTGTGCCCACGCCGGAGCGATTATTATGGCCAATAAAATCAAGCTCCATCTCAAAATACTCATCTGCTGCGTATGGCTGGCTTTCATTCCATCCTCCTCTAACGATCCAACCTCGAGCGGCCACCTGGCAGCGGCCGCGTGATTCCTAGAGCCAATTCGTCGCGATTCTCTCCGTCAACATGAGGGCTTGCCAAGTGGCGCATGCGGAGATTCTCCTGCGAACCCTATCACAAATTACTCCCTTCGCAAGTCCGAAAAAGCGAACGGTAGCGCGCATCACGCACCACCCAGCTTCGCCAGCCCGGTGGCAGCCCCCGCATTCATGCGGGGGAGGAGCGCTTCAGCGCTCCGGAAAAATCCGCACCCCCGACGCTGCGCTTTAGCGCTGGGCCGTCACAAGCAAAGCCGTGAGCCCCCGCAACAACGTGAGCCCCCGCACTTTGGTGGCAGCCCCCGCATTCATGCGGGGGAGGAGCGCTTCAGCGCTCCGAAAAAATCCGCGCCCCCAACGCTGCGCTTCAGCGCTGGGCCGTCACAAGCAAATCCGCGAGTCGCGCATTACCGAGGGATCTCCCGCATTCATGCGGGGGAAGGAGCCCATTCCACATGCTCTCCCCCATGAAATTTCCCCCAATCCATGCTAGGGTCATTCTAGGAGTGAAGGGCATGCAAAGCCGTACCGAAAAATATCGAGTGCCCCTAAAGCGCGCGGCATCACCACAAGCCAATCCGGCACCGCTCGCCATGCTCTCCCTATCAAAGCTATGCGAAAATTATCATCCCGAGCCGTCATCGCCGCCGCCCCAAACTCTGATCCGATCGGCGCGAAGAGATCCGCAAATCCCTAAAATCACGAGCTGGGGTGAATATGAATCTGTCTCGAGTAGAAATGAGTCGCATCCTTTGTTTTCAATAAGTTACAGGCGTTTCTATTCGTCCGGACGTTTCGGTTAGAAACGCAATTTTTCGCCTCGATTTTGAGCCGGAAAATCGTCCATTGAAGTAGGCTGCCAGACTCGCGAAGCATCGCAGCCCTCATCGTCCAGGAGCATCGCAGTGAATTTGGAACTCAGCGAAGAACAAACTCTCCTCCAGCGCACGGTTCGCGAATTCGCCGAGGCCGAAGTGAAGCCTCACGCTCGCGAGCTCGACGAGACCGGCCACTTCCCGCACGAAACATTTCGCAAAGCCGCCGAACTCGGCCTCACCGCCGTCGCCATTCCCGAATCCGAAGGCGGCGCGGGCATGGATCACACCTGCTACTCCATTATGATCGAAGAAATCGCCCGCGTCTGCGCTTCCACCAGCGTCGTGCTCTCCGTGCAAAATTCGCTCTACTGCGATCCCATCCATCGCGTCGGCACCGACGAGCAAAAGAAGAAATTCCTTCTTCCGTACGCGCGCGGCGAAAAAATCGGCTGCTACGCACTCACCGAACCGCAAGCCGGTTCCAACGCCGCCGCGCTCAGAACCAAAGCCATCCTCAAAGGCGATCGCTACATCGTCAACGGCACAAAAGCCTGGATCACCAACGGCGGCGCCGCCGATGCCGCGCTCGTCTATGTGAATACGCATCCCGAAAAAGGAGAGAAGGGAATCACGGCATTAGTGATCGAGAAAGAAACGCCCGGCTTCAAAGTCGGCAAGGAAGAAAAAAAGTTGGGCATTCACGCCACCGCCTGCACCGAACTTTCCTTCACCGATTGCGAAATCCCGGTGGCGAATCGCATCGGCAACGAAGGCGAAGGATACAAAGTCGCGCTCTCGACGCTCGATGGCGGACGCATCGGCATCGGCGCGCAAGCCACCGGCATCGCGCAAGGCGCCTTCGAAGCCGCGCTCGCATATGCCAAAGAGCGTCAGGCCTTCGGCCATCCCATCTCCGATTTTCAGGCCATTCAATTCATGCTCGCCGATATGTCCACGGAAATTGACGCCGCCCGCCTCCTCGTCCGCAAAGCCGCCTGGAAAAACGATTCCGGCCAGCGCTTCTCGATGGAAGCCTCGATCGCGAAACTTTTCGCCAGCGAAATGGCCACGCGCGTCACTCACAAAGCCATTCAAATTCACGGCGGCAATGGCTACAGCAGTGAATATCCCGTCGAGCGCGCCTATCGCGACGCGCGGGTCACCGAAATTTACGAAGGCACGAGCGAAATTCAGCGCCTGGTCATCGCCGCCTGGGTTTTGAAATCGTACTGAGCGACGCCGCCATGCCGCCCTCCAACGATCCCAGCGCCGCGCTGGAGCTGGATTGCGGCCTCGATTTCGATCCGGCGCGCGAGGATGAATTTTTCGCCGCGCTTCCGCCGCGTCCGGCCGTCTACGTTCTCGAGCCGCGGCAAAAAGGCGCGCAAGCGTTTCTCTCGCGCACGGTAGATCTGCGCCGCGCCGCCGAGCGTTTGTTGCGCAAACCAGAAGCACTCTCGAAGCGCCTGAATCTTCGCGAAATCGCCGCGCGCATCCGCTTTCGCCTCACCGGCTCGCGCTTCGAGCAATCGCTCGTCCTCTATCATCATGCCCGCGCAAATTTTCCGAAGCGCTATCGCGATTTTCTGCGCCTTCGTCCGCCCGCTGTGCTGAAAATTAATTTGCACAATGCCTATCCGCGATGCTACGTCACGCGCCGCATCGCCGCCGACGAATCTTTTTACGCCGGTCCATTCGCCTCGCGCCGCGCCGCGGAATTCTTCGCCGATGGCTTTCGCGATCTTTTCAAGATTCGCCGCTGCCAGATCAAAATCCGCCGCGATCCCAGTTTTCCCGGCTGCATTTATTCGGAAATGAAAATGTGCCTCGCACCATGCTTCGCGGGCTGCTCGCTCGAAGAATACGAAGCCGAAGTCGGCCGCACAGTCGAAGCGCTGGCTACGATGGGGACGTCGCTCGAAAGCAGTTTCGAGCGCGAACGCGCTGCGGCAAGCGAAGCGCTGGATTTCGAGGGCGCCGCTGCAATTCACAAGAAGCTCGAGAAAGTTTCCGCCGCGATGAAAAATCTCCCGGAGCTGGCTCGCCGCGTGGATGAACTCGATGCAATCGTTCTCCAGCGCGCCGCCGAGTCGAACACGATCGCCTGCTTCGCAGTCCGCGCCGGAGTAATTGCCCCGCCGTTCTTCCTCCGCTTCGACGAGCTATCCAGCCAACCGCGTTCGGTCGAAGCAATTTTGCGCGAGAGGCTTGAGGTTTCTGTAGCGCCGGTCCCGCATCCGAGACCGGCATCTTCGGACACGACTGGCAATCGCGAGCGAGCGTCAGATCAAACTCAAGATGCCGAGCCGCAATCGGATCGAGCACAAGATACTGGACCCGCATGCGGGGCCAGCGCCACACAAACCGACGCTGCGGCATTGCGCGCGCGTTTCGGCTTGCAGTCCATGCGCGACGAAATGCCCGATCATCTTTCGCTGCTAGCCCGCTGGTTTTATTCCAAGCCGCACGAAGGAGAAATTTTCTTTCGCGGCGTCGACTGGCCGTACCGCCGCCTGCTGCGCGCCTGCGCCCGCATTCTCGCTCCCGCTGCGGCCGCAGCAAATCCGTCGCCGCACTCTGCGGCGCCGCCAACTTAATTGCAGCGCTGCGCTTCAGATCAGCATCTACACAATGTCTTATGCTCAGCGGCTCGACCAAATTGTCGCCGCAAAATGAACGCCGCACCGCAATCGCGCCCGAAATCCTCACGCAGGCGTCGTACAATACTCGCTTGAACGAAACGCTGAATGTCGCCAAGGATTCCGCCGCCGCGCCCGGCCCCGCGCGGCAGAATGGATCATCCTCGATCCGCACCTCAGCGATGTTCCGCGCGTTGCGTCACCGCAATTTCCAGCTTTTCTTCAGCGGCCAGCTCATCTCGTTGATCGGCACCTGGATGCAGAACGTCGCGCAATCCTGGCTCGTCTATCGCATGACCGGATCGGCGTTCCTCCTCGGCGTGGTTGGATTCGCGGGGCAAATTCCGGTGTTCATCTTCGCGCCCGTCGGCGGAATGGTGGCCGATCGCATGAGCCGCCAGCGCGTGGTGATCGCCACGCAAACAACGTCGATGATTCTCGCGTTCATTCTCGCGGCGCTGACGCTGCTGCGTGTCGTCACTGTGTGGGAAATCATCGTGCTTGCCGCGTCGCTGGGCGTCGTGAACGCCTTCGACATTCCCGCGCGGCAAGCCTTCCTCGGCGACATGGTGGGCCGCGACGATCTGATGAACGCGATCGCGCTGAATTC
>DAITPO010000023.1:0-21528 GCA_036833535.1 Candidatus Acidiferrales bacterium
ATGCAGACGTTGTTGCTCATCTGCGCGCCGACGCGCATTTCTTCCTGATCGCTGATCTGCGTGGCTTCAAGAGGCAGGCGCTCGGCTTCGCGCTCCGCATCGGCGACGAGATAAAGAGCGGGAGCGGGAGTGATGGGAGCGGTGACTTTGTGGCGTTGAAGAAGAAAGAGAACAGCCCCGCCGGCTACCAGGATGACGATGAGTGCGATGCGGCGCGCCATCACAGCACCTTCCTCAGCAATTCGCGATGGCGCGCGTAGAGGAAGCTGACGATCAGGAGCGCGGCCCCCAGGCCCATGAACGAGACGATGCGGCCGAGCTGGTCAAGCGTCCAGACGTCGATGAGCACGATGCGTCCGACGCATAGGAGCAGCAGGATCAAAGCGCACCAGCGATACGAGCGCTCATTCACTCGCAGGGCTACCAGGAACACCACAATCGCCTCTGCGCCCCACGCTGCCGTCAGATAGCCGTGATGTATCTCGGTGCTGAGCAGCCGCGTGATCAGGATTGCAGCCGTAAAGAAAAAGAGGTGGTAAGGATGCCGATCGATCCAGGCAATCCAGGTGCGCACGCGGGCGAATTTCAAATTAGCAGCTACGGGCTTCGCGGGATCTGCGAGGGCCGGAGTGGATTCTTTGATCCGGCGGCTGACGAATGCGAGCGCCAGAAAGATGACCGAGACCGCAGTCACGGTGGCGATGCGCACGTTGGTGAAATGCCACGGCACGCGCTGATAGAAATTGTCAAAGGCGCAGCGCACGGCGGTTAGGACGGTAAATGTGTAGCACTGCAACCGCATCGTGCTGAGCTTCCACCGCTGGCCTAAAGCGTAGAGCGCGGCGGCGAGCAGCGCCCAGGCTACCGCGACCCAGGAAAGAGGCAACTCGAAGCGGGCGAGCGCGGCGATGCCAATGGCGCCGAACCAGAGGAAGGTGGAGCGCCAGAGGGTGGGGCCGGATTTTGAGGCGGCCCAGTAGAAGATGGCGGCTAGGACGGTGACTGTTAGCGTGCGGGATGTTAGCGGGCCGATGTGGGTGGCGGCGTTTAGATCGGCGAAGAAAATTCGGGCGAATGCAGCGATTAGAAGCAGACGGCCTTGACCGATCAGGCCGAGGCCTTTGAATTCTTCGCCGGTTTCAATCAGCGCGACGGCGAAGACGCCCCAGGCCAGCGCCACGCCTGCGTTGGCTACTTCTTCCCAGAGCAAGAGCGAGAGAAGAAGAGTGGCTGAGCCTGCGTAGAGCATGGGGAATCCGCCGAGACGCAGGAAACCTTGCCAGATCTGCGATTGCCGAAAATCGGTGAGCTTTGATTGCGCGAGCTTTGCTGCGGGTGCCGGCTCGGTGGCGGAGCGCGGGGCCATTAAGTAGAAGATCGCAACGCTCGCGGCGACCGTCATGAGCCGCACGCTATAGCCGTAATACGTGGTTGTGCCGGGGATGTTGACGAAGACCAGGCGGATGACGGCGCTGGCTGCGGCGGCGTAGGAGCAGTAGCGCATTACGGCATCGCGGCGGACGCGCGCGACTTCCAGGAGGATGCCGGCGGAGACGGTCCAGAAGAAACCGGCGAGCATCCAGTGCAGGCCGACCCAAGATGCCGCGAGCAGGAAAAACGTGGCGACGATCGGAGAAACGGTGAGGGCGGCGTCTTCGAACGCGTCAACGGTGTCACGAATTAGGCGGCGCCATTCGGCATTGAGATAGAACGCTACGGCAATGAGAAGAAGCAGCCAGCCGAGTCCGTGATCGGGCGGATGCCATTTGTCGAAGCGCGGGCCGAGGTCATTGAAGAATACGTAGACGCAGAGAACTATGGAGGCGGCCCAGCCGAGGCGGCGGAGGTGGCGATCGGCTAGCTTCCAGCCGACGGCGAAGAGCGCTTCGATTTCCACTAGCCAGAGAATTTCTAGACGAGCACCGGAATATTTGTAGGGAATCGCGGCCACCAGCAGGCCTGCGCCCAGAGTAGTCGCAAGCAGGTAACCGAGCTGCCGCTTTTGACGCCGCGCAAGATAGGCAACGATAAGATAAACCGTGCCGGCGAACAGTAGAAAGCGGAGGCGCCATTCTGGATGGAATGATTGTTGGTGAAGAACGACCAGATAGCCGAGCGCATTGAGCAGGAACGATGCCGTCAGCCAGCGCTTTTCGGCGGTGCCTGCATCGGCGCGGAGAAAATAGGAGGCGATGAAGATTAGCCAGTAGATGGTGAGGATGGCGGCGCTGGCGGTGAATTCTGGGAATGGTTTGTGGCCGCCGAGGCGTTGATAGATTTGCGTTAGCCAGATCCAGTGGACTATGTAAGTGGCGATTACGGCGAATGGTTCGATGGCGTACCAGCGGCGTTGGCGGAGGATGAAGACTAGCGAAGCGCCGAGTAGGGCGCTGGCGATTAGCGCGCCGAAGGGGATTACGCTGACGGCTACGCTGAGATAGGCGAGGAGGAAAGCGAAGCCGGTGGTGACTTCGGAATGGTAACGCAGCGAGTGCGCGACCATGGCTGCGGCTACTGCGAAGAGTAGGGCGAAGCCGACGACGGGATCGTCGATCAGGCGGACGCTGGCGATATTGTGCAGGGCGTAGGTGGTGAAATAGGCGAGGGCCCAGCCGCCTCCGAGAACGGCGCGCGCGCCGATGCGATAGCGCTCGTTCCGTTCGCCCAAGACGCCCAGAGCCAGGAAGAGAATGGCGATGCCGTAGCCCAGCGCGATTTTTCCCGCTGGTCCGAAATAGTGCAGGGAATAATTGATGAGCAGAGCTACGCCGATTACGAAGGCGGCGGTGCCGATTTTGTTGAGCCAATTGGTGCCGAGTTTTTCTTCTAGGCTGGCGAGGCGCTCACCGTCGGCGGCTTTTGCGGGTTTCGGAGCTGAAGCGCGCATCGCGGCGAACATCGGCGGGCTTGCTGGTGGCGGAGGAACTGCCGATGCGGGCGGCGGCGAAGGCGGTTGGGCGATCGGTTGAACCGCGGCTGGGAGCTTCGTCGGGATTGCAGGAGCGGTCGGCGGAGGTTGGGCGGCGGGCGCGCGGGCCGGCGCAACTTCCTCGCGCTTCTCGGCGCTCGCCGGTTCAGTGCCCGGAGCGGCGACTGTCGAAGGCCGGGCGCGGAGTTCCTTTACGGCTTGTTCGAGGGCGTAGATGCGGCCGATTAGAGACTGAACGTCCGTCGTTTTTGCCGAATCGCGGGCCAGACGCGTGGTCCGTTTCCAGGTGAGGATGGGAAGTATGAAAATGCAGAAGATCAGCAGAAGGACGATCAGGAACGCAAATGGAATCCAGAAGGACTCGTCCAAGCTGGGTGACCTCGAGAGTGGGCGGAGTATAGCAGATTCGGAGTGGAGTGGGGATTAGAGGACCATTTCGCTGAGTGTGGAAACGTCGCGGTCATTTTTGAATTTGAAGACGTCGCGATGCCGACATAGAGGTCCGCCGATGAGTTTGAGTTGTTGCGGGCGATTTGGATCGTAAGATGCCGGCGGGGACGCCGGCGCTACTTGACAGCTAGTGATCTTCTTGCGGCTCTACGCCTAGGGTTTCGTCGGGGTCGGCGCCGGGGCGGCCTTTTACTCGGTCGTAGACGCTGTAGTGGCAGGTGGAGCCTAGGGCTTCGTTGTAATAGGTGGGAACGCCTAGGACTGTGCGGAGTTCTTCGTTGAATTTGCGGAGATTGACTAGTTGCTCGCGATGGGCCGGGAATTTATGTTCGTCGTGCGTGACCAGGAATTTCTGGTAGCCGGCGTCCCAGAGAAGCGTGAATTGGCCGTTGAGCATGATGGTGGGGAGCTCGGTCATTTGGTAGATGCCTTCACCGGTGCGGCGGAGTTCGGCGCCGCAGCCGTATTTTTCCACGCGGGCGACGCCGCGGGTGTTGCTGACGGCGAAGCCGGCGGGAGGGAGCTTTGCGAGATCTTCTTCGGTGAAGATTTTTTCGACGTACCACATGCTTACAGCATAGCGAGCCAAGCCGCTGGATGTAAATCGCTAAGTACCGCCGGGGCTAACCTCAAGCCGCTTGAGCTTGGCATCTCTGTTACACTTTGATCAGAGTTTGAAGCGCGGGTCTTTCCGACGCATCCAATCTGACAGGGGCGCATCAGTTAGATACTGGCCAGAGGCGGTAGCCTCGCCGTGCCGGGGCATTTCCGAGGGAATTTTGGGCGCAATCAAAAATGCGGTGGCGAGCGATTTGCCGGGCGTGTTGCAACGCGACGCGCGGGAGAATTTGCTCGATTGCATTGGGAATACGCCGCTGCTGCGGCTGGAGCGCATTGGGCGCGAATTTCCGCTCGTGGAATTTTACGGCAAGGCGGAATGGTTCAATCCGGGCGGATCGGTGAAGGATCGCGCGGCGCTGCGGATGGTTCAGGAGGGTGAGCGCCGCGGCGAGTTGAAGCCGGGGAAGACGATTCTCGATGCGACTAGCGGGAATACGGGGATCGCTTACGCGATGATTGGGGCGGCGCGCGGGTATCGGGTGAAATTATGTTTGCCGGCCAGCGCTTCGGAGGAACGGAAGAAGACTCTGCGGGCGTATGGAGCTGAGTTGGTGATTACGCCTGGGGATGAAGGATCGGATGGGGCGATTCGGCGCGTGCGGGAGATTTTTTCCGGAGAGCCGGAGAGATATTTTTATCCCGATCAGTACAGCAATCCCGCGAATGTCGAGGCGCATATGGCTACTACGGCGCCGGAGATTTGGGAGCAGACGCGGGGGCGCGTGACGCATTTTGTGGCCGGGTTGGGGACTAGCGGGACTTTCGTGGGGACGGCGCGGAGATTGAAGCATTTGAATCCGGAGCTTCGGGCGATTTCCGTGCAGCCGGATTCGGCGTTTCACGGGCTCGAGGGAATGAAGCACATGGCTTCGGCGATTGTCCCGAAGATTTACGATCCTTTGATTGCAGACGAGGATTTGTTGGTGCGGACTGAATGTGCTTATGCGATGGTGAAGCGCCTTGCGCGTGAGGAAGGATTGCTGGTGGGGATTAGTTCTGGGGCGGCCGTTTGCGGATGTTTGGAAGTGGCGCGGAAATTGAGGACGAGCGAGCGGGCTGTGATTGTTACCGTGTTTCCGGATTCCGGGGACAAGTATTTGTCCGAGCGATTTTGGGACGAGGCTTAGAGGCGCCGATGTTGAGGATTCGCGAGGAACTTTCGGAACGCATTCGGCAGCATGGGGCGAAGACTTATCCGCATGAATGTTGCGGGGCGCTGCTGGGATCCGATGGCAATGGCGGGCGCGAAGTTGTTGAGGTAGTGTCGCTCGAGAATCAGAGAAGCGATTCGCCGCGGAATCGCTATTCGATCACGCCGGATGACGCGCGCGAGGCAGAGGTGGCGGCGCGCCGGGCGGGGCTCGATCTTATCGGCTGGTACCATTCGCATCCGGATGCGCCGGCGCGGCCGAGTGATTACGATCGCGAACATGCCTGGCCGTGGTACAGCTACGTGATCGTGAGCGTGCAGGAGCGCGTTCCGCGGGAAATGAATTCGTGGCGGCTGGCAGATGATCGCAGCCATTACGACGCGGAAGAAATCGTGATTGATACGCGCGCGAATAGCGCAAAATCGAGCGCGTGAGGGGATTTCAGGGGGAAGTGAAGATGCCAATCAAAGTGATGATTCCGACGCCGTTGCGGGCTTATACGGGGAAGAAGGACAGCGTCGAGTTGCAGGCTCGGACCGTGGGCGAGGCGCTCGCGGCGCTGACTTCGGAATTTTCGGAATTGCGAAAGCATCTTTATGCCGAGGATGGGCGGCTGCGAAGCTTCGTGAATGTTTATCTGAATGATGAAGATATTCGGTACCTGCAGAAGGACAAGACGGCATTGAGTGACGGGGATACGATTTCGATTGTGCCGTCGATTGCCGGCGGGATGCAGTGCACATGGTGTGAACGGTAGTTATGCCGACGAAGGCGGGCGGAGCAAGCCCCGCCCCTACGATCGGATAAGACAATTCACCTGCGAATTTAGAGTAACCTAACCGAACGCGGTTTAGTGCATCGGGCTGGGCGCGTTGGGACGAACCTAGGGAGAAATGGAAATGGCAACGAAGACTGGTCTTACGGCGCGAGTGGGTGGCGTGCAAGCGCTGCCGACTTTATCGAACGAGGAGATTTTGCGTTATAGCCGCCATCTGATCATGCCGGAAATTGGAATGGAGGGGCAGCTCAAGCTGAAGCGCGCGAAAGTGCTGCTTGTTGGGACGGGCGGCTTGGGGGCGCCGCTGGGGCTTTATCTGGCGGCTGCTGGAGTGGGACGAATCGGCGTGGTGGATTTCGATAAGGTGGATTTCACGAATTTGCAGCGGCAGATCATGTTTGGAACTAGCGACGTGGGGCGGCCTAAGATTGAAGCGGCCGGCGAGAGACTCGGCAATTTGAATCCGGAGATTCGGCTGGACCGATACGAAACGGCGCTGACGAGCGAGAATGCGCTGGAGATCATTCGCGATTACGACATTGTGGCGGACGGCAGCGATAATTTTCCCACGCGCTATCTGGTGAACGATGCGTGCGTGCTGCTCGGCAAGCCGAACATTTACGGCTCGATCTTCCGTTTCGAGGGGCAAGCCAGCATTTTCGGAGCGCCGGGCGGGCCTTGCTACCGTTGCCTCTATCCCGAGCCGCCTCCGCCGGGACTGGTGCCTTCGTGCGCCGAGGGCGGCGTGTTGGGAGTGCTGCCGGGAATTATCGGCTCGATTCAGGCGATGGAAACGCTGAAGCTGATTCTCGGGAAGGGCGAGCCGTTGATCGGGCGGCTGTTGCTTTTCGATGCGCTGGGGATGAAATTTCGCGAGTTGAAGTTGCGCAAAAATTCGCATTGCCCGATTTGCGGCGAGCATCCCACGATTACGAAGCTGCTTGATTACGCTGAATTCTGCGGCATTCGCGGCGAAGAGGCTCCGGCAGCCCATTCGACGGTCCCGGAAATGACGCCGCGGGAGCTAAAGGCGCGGCTCGATGGCGGCGATGACATCTTTGTGCTCGATGTGCGCGAGCCGCACGAATACCAGATTTGCAATATCGGCGGGCATTTGATTCCGCTTGGCGATCTCCCGCAGCGCGTGAATGAACTGGACAGTTCGCGGGAAATCGTTGCACACTGCCGCAGCGGTAAGCGCTCCGCCGAAGCCGCGGAATTTTTGCGCAAGGCGGGATTCAAGAAGTTGTGGAATTTGAGGGGCGGGATTTTGGGATGGTCGGATGAAGTGGATCCCACAGTGCCGAAGTATTGATTAAGTGCGGTGGCGTCGTTGAGCCGGGCTCGTGTGGCATTTTGAGACTGAGGCGGTCCGGCTGAAGCCGGGCGCTACGGAAGAGAGGAATTTCGATGGCGGATGTGAAGATTACTGTGCGGCGGAACGGTCCCTTCCGGGTTGAGGCGCCCGAGGGCGCGGTGGAAGTCGTGGACGCGGACGGGAATAAGTACGACCTGACGGGGAAGACTGCCTTTTCCCTGTGTCGCTGCGGGGGCAGCGTGTCGAAGCCATTTTGTGACGGGACTCACAGCAAGATCGGCTTTCAGGCGGCGGAGGCGGCCGTTCGCCAGGCGGATACGAAAGATCCTGCCTCTTAGGCCGCGCGTCAGCACTCTCCGGAGCGCCGAAATCGTGCCGGAGAGGCCCAAAATGGGCTTCCACAGGCATGTGGAAAACAGCGGTAAGCGTGTAACTTTTCTATACGATATGGGTAGCCGCAAGGCCCGCTCCAAGTCGTCAATAGCCACCTGAAAACATAAAGCCAGTGGGGAGTTGACTTTAGGTAGTACTATACGTACTATAGCCTTGGCAGGCTGCGTGCTCTTCATCGTCTGTGGGGGCAGCCTTCAAGGGGTTCTTGGTGGCACGGCCGGGCACATTTTGGGGTGGGTTGCAGAAGTTCCGGGTGGTGATCATCTGGACGATTTGTGCTGCAGCATTCTTGTCCCTCGTCTGGACTCTGCGGTTCTCCAATTACACGACCGATCCGCTGTTTGACACCTACCTGCAGATGGCTGGCGGGTTGGTGGCCTTCACTTTTGCCGCGAATGCCCTGGTTCGATTCCGAGGGACACATGATCGCGTCTGCCTGATTCTGGCGTTCGGCTTTGTGCTGGCAGCTCTCGTGGAAGCCGGCACGGCGATGACGGCATACCACGCCATGGCGCGGTCGGATGCCGGGCCGCAGTATGTTTCGCTCGCGTGGATGGCTGGCCGCACGATTTTGGGAGTGCTTCTGCTGGCCGCGTTGGGAGTAGAGCGGCGGCGGCCGATTGCGCGTGACCCGGGACGAGATATCGCCACAGCGACGCTGCTTGTGGGCGGCGTGGCTTATCTGACCAGCGTGATTTATTTCAGCGTTCCGCCGATGCGAATTCACTCGGCGTCCATTATTCCGCGGCCGTGGGATCTGATGCTCGCGGCGCTGTTTCTATTTTCAGCGATCGGGTTCGGATGGCGGTTGCGACGTATGGAATCGGCGTTCGACCGCTCGCTCTATATCGCGGCAATCTTCAATGTGGGGTGCCATCTGGCCGCGGCGGAATCGGCGCGCGCGTTGGATGCGCCATATATCCTTTCGCATTTCCTGATGGTGGCGAGCTATACGATCGTCCTAGGCGGCACGCTGCTCGACAACGCGCATCTTTTCGATGAAGTGAGCCGGCTGGCGAAGAGCGATTCGCTGACGGGCCTGGCGAACCATCGCCGCTTGATCGAAGCGCTGGAATCGGAACTGCAGCGCTCGGGCCGCACGGGGCGGCGATTCTCCGTTCTGCTGCTCGATCTGGACGGCTTGAAGAAAATCAACGATCGCCTCGGGCATCTGGTAGGCAGCCGCGCGATTCAGCGCGTTGGGCAAGTTCTGAAGAATAATTGCCGCTCGTCCGATACAGCAGCACGCTATGGCGGCGATGAATTTGCGCTGGTGCTGCCGGAGGCGGGCGAGGACGAGGCGCTGCAGGCGGCGGCGCGCATTTGCGATCGAGTTTCGGATGACGGGGAGCGGCCTGTTCTTTCCGTCAGCGTGGGAGTGGCGGTGTATCCGCAGGATGGCACGACGATTGAGCGATTGCTTTCAACCGCAGACAAGAATTTGTATGAGATGAAGGCGCGCGAACACCGAAGTGTGCGTCAGATGCGAATCGTCGCGGGACACTACAGCACCTAACCCAGCCCGCGAGGAGACACGGTCATGTTACTGGGGATCGGGGGAAAGAAGGGGTTCAGCTATCCGCGCGCGGAGCGGCGAATTCCGATGGAAGTTGGCGTGCAGATTTCCGGACACTCGGATCTTCCGGGAGTGGAGACCACGTTTACGGAGAATGTGAGTTCGCGAGGCGCGCGCGTTCTCACCACCCGCCGGTGGCAGTTGAACGATCAGCTCACCATCGCGACGCTCACGGGCGCGTTTCGGGCGCTGGCGCGCGTTGCCTATTGCCAATCGATTCCGAGCGCGGGATTTGTGGTGGGCGTGGAATTCATTCAGCCCGAGGGGCGCTGGGTGGTCGGCGAGGCTTTTTAAGCCGCGGCGAGAATTTCGAAGGCCGTTCGGTTTCTTTGTAAGCTGCTATTGAACGAATCCTACCGTGGTTGGCGGAGTGGGTCCCGGATTTTCGCGAATGGGGCCGAACTGCGCTTCATAGCCCTTGATGTTTTCATTCAGTGCGTTGACCAGGCGCTTGAGGTGTCCGGGACTGAGAATAAGGCTGGCGACGAGTTTGCCCTGAGGCACGCTGGGGAAGACATAGACGAAGTTCAACGTAAATTCCTCGGCGTTGTGATGGACCATGACGAGGTTGGAATACTGGCCTAGAAGTTCTTTTTCGTCGGCTTTGATCTGCACTTGCTGCTGTTTTGGATCTTCCGCCATTCCGTCCTCCGGGATTTCCGAGCGCTAAATATAGCAGAGCGACGCGCGGGCTGCAGAAAAGAGTCATCGATTGGCGACGGCGAGAGGGAAGCGCGTTGACAGGCAAACATGTTAAGTGTAGTTTATATGGGAAGTTTAGCGTAGTTAACATGATGGCTGCGTCTCGTCCAACCGAAGCAATGCCCGGAGCTCTTCCAGGAGCAGCCGCGGTGAACGTTGCCGATGCGGCAAAGAGCACGCGACCGCGCGAGGCCTGGTGGTTTCTCGGCCCGGCGTTCGTCGCGTCGGTGGCGTACATGGATCCGGGCAACTTCGCGACGAACATCGAAGGCGGGGCGCGCTTCGGGTACCAGCTTCTGTGGGTGCTGTTGTGGTCGAACGGCATGGCGATTTTGGTGCAGTATCTGGCGGCGAAGTTGGGAATCGCGACCGGCAAGACATTGCCGGAGAATTGCCGGGAGATTTATTCGCGACCGGTGACGCTGATGCTTTGGATCGCGGCCGAGATTGCCGCGATGGCGACGGATCTCGCGGAATTTCTCGGCGCGGCTCTGGGCTTTTATCTGCTATTCGGAATGCCGATGCTGCCGGCGGCGCTGGTGACCGGCGTGGTGGTGATGCTGATCCTGATGATTGAGCAAGCGGGATTCCAGTGGCTCGAGCGCGTGATCATGGCGTTCGTCGCGGTGATCGGGATTGCGTACGCGTGGGAAGTGTTCATTAGCAAGCCGCAGTGGGGCCCGATCGCGCGGAATGTGATCGTGCCGCATGCGACGTCCTCGTCGATCTACATCGCGGTTTCCATGCTTGGCGCTACGGTGATGCCGCACGTAATTTATCTGCATTCGGCGCTGGTGCTGCCGCGGCGCGAGGAGAACGACCGTCACGAGCATCATCACCGCAAGATGGAATTATTTGATGTGCTGCTGGCGATGAATGGGGCGTGGTTGATCAATTCTGCGATGCTGATCATGGCCGCGGCGGTTTTTTTCGGGCATGGCCTGGCGGTGTATTCAATCCAAGCGGCGCATGAAACTTTGGGACCGCTGCTGGGGAGATTCGCCGGAGGAGCATTTGCGGTGGCGCTGCTGGCGTCGGGAATTTCGTCGTCGAGTGTGGGAACGATGGCCGGGCAGGTGATTTTGCAGGGATTTCTGCAAGTGCGAATCAGCATCTTCACGCGGCGCATCTTGACGATGATTCCGGCGATTCTGGTCATTGCTTGGGGGCTTGATCCTCTGCGGACGCTCGTTCTTAGCCAGGCGGTGTTGAGTTTCTGCCTGCCTTTCGCGATGATTCCTTTGTTGCTGATGACGCGGCGGCGGGACTTGATGGGCAGCCACGTGAATCGGCCGTTGACGACGGTGCTTGCGATTGTGACGACAGCGGTCGTGCTCGGGTTGAATGGCTGGCTGCTGTTCGCGCTCGTCGGCGGGAAAGCCTGAGTTGGCAAACCGAACTGGCTCGACGATAGGGTTGTTTGTGGTTCTCTCGGTGATCGCCATCGCGGCGATCATGTTTGCGGTTACTTCATCAAACTGGACGCCGCCTCCGGAAGCGATTGCGCAGAAGAATCCTTTCCCGCGGACTGAAGCTTCCATTGCTGCTGGAAAAACGATCTATACCGACCGTTGTGCGAGTTGCCACGGCGATCGAGGGGATGGGAAGGGAAGCGAGGCTGCTCGGTACGCTACAAAACCGGCGGATTTTACGAACTCGAAGATTATGCAGCCGATGAGTGATGGCGAGATGTTTTGGAAGATTACTGTTGGGCATCGTCCTATGCCGAGTTTTAAGCATCGATTGACGGAAGAGCAGCGGTGGCAGGTGATCGATTACATTCGCACGTTTTCGGAGCCGCAGCTTTGGTCGCCGGTGCCACATTCGGAGCCTCCGGCGATGCGGTAGCGCGATAGACCCAGCCGCAGTTTTGCCACAGGAAATTCAGAGAAACCGAGGAAGTTGTCGTTCTTGTGCGATCGGGGCGCAAAAAACCGGGCGCAGTCCGCCTAGGCGGACGCCCCTACGGAAGAAAAGGCAACGGCAAAGACAAATGCAGATCCCTCACTTCGTTCGGGATGACAACTACGATGCGTTGTTCCGTTCGCTCGGGATGACAACGCTCATGAGGTGCTCCGCAGAGCGTTTAGTTGACGCTTGAAAGAGCTTGCGCGACTTCGTTCATGTCCGGAACGGTGGGGATGTCGTATTGCTTGAACCAGGCGACTTTTCCGTCCTTGCTGATGATGGCGATGGCGCGGCCGGTGATGCCTTTGTCGGCCAAGTAGACGCCGAATTTATCGGCGGCGGCGCCGCGCGGTTGAAAATCGGCGAGAAGCGGATAGGTGATGCCCATTTTCTCGGCGAAGGCTTTGTGCGACCACGGACTGTCGACGGAAATTCCCAGGATTTGTGCTTCAAGCTGCGCGAAGCGCTTCATGTCGTTCACTACGCAGGCGTGCTCGTTGGTGCAGACGGGGCTCCAGTCGAGCGGATAAAAAACAATTACGACTTTCATGCCGCGATAGTCGGCGAGCTTGACCTCTTTTTGATTTTGGTCCTTCAGCGCGAAATCCGGCGCCGCCGCTCCCACTTGAATTGCCATGATGCCTCCTCAGTCCTCGCACGCAGCGAGTGATAAATGTTTGTTTGATGCGCTGCCAATTCTAGCCGATGCGGCTGGAGGTGACAAACGCACGCGCAGTTTGGTCCTCCCTCAGTTTCTGAAAAGCGGGTCTTTTATTAGACCGGCGGGGTACTTCCCGGCACGCCCGAATACGGGATATAGTCACATCCTAATCGGCTAAAGTTGCCTCTAACATCCAGATGCCGCCCTCTTGAGGCGACAGACTAGGCGGGAATAGAATCCTGGCGCTGTTGGAGGTACGAACTGAGCGGTAGTGGAGGGGGAATCGTGATCGCCGACGAAGCGGGCCGACTAAAGGCGTTGCACAAGTACCGAATCCTGGACACGAAGCCGGAGCAGGCGTTCGATGACCTGACGCTGCTCGCCTCGCAGATTTGCGGCACTCCGATAGCGTTGATTAGCCTGGTGGACGAGGACCGCCAGTGGTTTAAGTCGCGCGTGGGTCTGCAAGTGCAGGAGACGTCGCGGAGCGTGTCCTTCTGCGCGCATGCCATTCAGCAAGAGGGCATTTTTCTGGTGCCCGACGCGTTGGACGATGCGCGCTTCCGCGATAATCCGTTCGTGCGCGGCGATCCGCATTTCCGCTTTTATGCCGGTAAGCCGCTCATGACTCCCGAGGGCGATGCGCTGGGCACTCTCTGCGTGATCGATTATCTTCCGCGCACACTCACGCAGGCGCAGAAAGACGGGCTTGAGGCGCTGCAACGCCAGGTGGAGGCGCAACTCGAACTGCGGCGCAACCTTGATGAACTGCGCGTGGCACTCGAGGGCATCGAGACACTCAGTGCACTGATTCCTTATTGTTCTACGTGCGCGCTCAACATCGTTATTCCCGCTGATGTGGCGGCCATCGGGAAGGTGAGCGCGGGCGTGAAGGAGCTGCTCACGAGCAAGGGATGGACCGGCGATAAGATCATGGAAGTGCAAGTCGCGGTGCAGGAAGCGCTGGCGAACGCGATCCGGCACGGGTGCAACAACGATGCGAGCAAACAGGTGCAATGCTGCATCACGTTTGATGCGAATGGGGAACTGGTGATCGTCGTGCGCGATCCCGGGCCGGGCTTCGACGTGAAGGCCGTACCCAATCCGCTCGACGAAAGTAACCTGCTGAAGGTTAGCGGGCGCGGGGTGTTCCTGATCAACCAGTTGATGGACACCGTGGAGTTTAGCGAGGAAGGGCGTCAGGTATTGATGCGCAAGCGGCCAGACGCGAAGGCGGAGCCGGGCACGGGTGCTTGATGCCGTTCTGCTACACTACCGCGGTTTGGGGAGCCGGTGATTTTCGATGCGACTCCGCGAGATGGTGGAGAAATATTTGCAGCTTGGCGGGGGGTATGGACGCTCCGTTGCGCTGGCCGCGTTTGGACTGACGCGGGCGGAGGCGGAGAAACTTTTTGGCGATTTGGACGAGGATTACCATATCAGCCGCTTTTTTCATTTTTCGCGCGAGGCCGGCGAGAGTTTTAGCATCAATGGATTTCCTCAGACGCACGTGGCTATAGACGCTGAAATTCAGGAAATACTCTGAGCGAAGTTTGGCGTGGCGCGATCGAGAAGCGGGCGCAGTCCGCCTAGGCGGACGCCCCTACGGGGAAATACCCGATCGCCCGAGTTGGTGTTGCCCGCTTTACTCTCCTAAATCCCGATGCTTCGTCTAAGAACTTCAGGAGGATAGGTTGATGAAAGGATTTATTCGATTCTCGTGCGTGCTGACTCTGCTGGCTTTCGCGGGAAGCGCGCGGGCGCAGATTTGGAAGCCGCCGACTTCAATGAAGAAGCTGCCGAATGGATTGACGGTGGTTGTATCGGAAGATCATTCGGCGCCGACTTTTGGATTGTGCATCAGCTACGGAATCGGATTTCGACTGGAGCCCGAAGGCCGCACGGGTTTCGCGCATCTTTTCGAGCACATGATGTTCGAAGGCACGCCGGTGGCGCCGAAAGGGGTGTTCGATCGCGTGATTGAAGGCGGGGGCGGATTCAATAATGGGGATACCCGCTATGATTTTACGGAATACATTGAATCGGGGCCGCTGTCTACGCTTGAGCCTGTGCTGTGGCTCGAAGCCGACCGCATGAAGACGCTCGATTTCTCGGTCAAGAATCTTGATAACCAGCGCAACGTGGTCGAAGAAGAAGTCCGCGTGAATGTGCTGAACCAGCCGTACGGATCCTTTGAGTGGCTCGATTTGCCTGAGAAGGCTTTCGACAAATACCCGAACTCGCACAATTTCTACGGCGATTTCAAAGATCTGGATGCGGCGCGCATCGAAGACGTGCAGAAATTCTACGAGCAATACTATTCGCCGAATAACGCGGTGCTGGTGATCGTCGGTGACGTGAAGCCCGATGAGGTGTTCGCCAAGGTCGAAAAATATTTTGCGGATGTTCACTCGCGGCCAACGCCACCGCGTCCGGATGTGACCGAGGTACCGCAAACGGCTGAGAGGCGCGGCGAGGAGACCGACAAGCTAGCCCGAATTCCGGCGATTGCGGTGGGCTATCGCATGCCACCGCGAACTTCGCCGGATGCCGTCGTGGCTGCAGTTGCGGCTGAACTTTTGCACAACGGCGAGGCTTCGATTCTCTATCAGACGCTGGTGAAGGATAAGCAAGTCGCGGTCTCCGTCTACGGCGGCGACAATTGGCCGCTGGGAAACGCATTCGAATATAACGGCCCGACGCTAATGACTTCGTTCATTTTGTATTCGCCGAACGTGACGGAAGAGCAGCTCGTCACCGCTTACGATGCAGCGATCGCCGATCTCGCAAAGAAGGGGCCTTCGCAGGCGGACGTGGAGCGCGTCGCCGCCAAGATGCGTTCGGATTGGTACGGCCAGCTCGAAATTCCAATCTCCCGCGCCTCAGCTCTTTCTCATGCGGTGCTGATCGAGGGCAACTTCGATAGCGTGTACGAGACGCCGGATCGCGTGGCGAAAGTGACGCCCGAACAAATTCGCAACTTCGCGGCGAAGTATCTCGTGACTACAAATCGCACTCTGATCAATCGCGTTCCCGCGCCGCCTGAGAAGGGCGCCGCTCCTTCCGGAGGTGCGCAATGAAATCGCTGCTGGCTGCAATTTGCGTGTTGTTTTTCGCCGCGGGCGTTCATGCGCAGAAGGAACAACCTTTACCGAAAGAAGTGCCTCCTTACGGGCCGCAGAATCCGTTGGAGGCGCCGGATGTGAAGACCGTGAAACTGGATAACGGGCTGACGGTCTGGCTGGTTTCGAAGCCGGGATTCCCGAAGGTGGCATTTTCAATCTCGGTGGAAGGCGGCCTCGCTGCTGATCCGAGTGATCGGCCGGGCTTGTCCGAGCTGCTGGCGAAGGCGCTCACGCAGGGCACGGCGACGCGCAGCGCCAAGCAGATTGCCGAGGATATCGAAGCTGTGGGGGGCGACCTCAACGCGTTTTCGACGCGCGATACAACCTCCGTGTCGACGAGTGTGCTCTCGTCAAAGACCGAAGCGGCGCTCGAAATCCTGGCTGACGTTCTTGAGAATGCGTCGTTCCCGGATAGCGAAGTGGCGGTGGCCAAGAAGAATGAGAGCGATGCGCTGCGACAGAACGAAGCCCAGCCGGGATTCCAGGCGGGCCGCGCGCTCGCCAAGGTGATGTTTCCCGGAAATCCATACAACGTGGTCTCGCCCACTCAGGATTCGCTCGCGCAGATGACGCCGGCGGAACTGCGCGCCGAGTACGCGCGGCGGTTCCGCCCCGATCACGCCATCGTGGTTGCGGTGGGAGATTTTGAAACGGCGAAGATGACGGCGCTGATTAAAGCGAAGCTCGGTGGATGGAAATCGCCAGCCAGTCCGGCGGTTGCGGCCACGCCGAAGCCCTCCGTGGCGCCGCCTCACGCCATATATTTCATTGCGCGGCCGAACTCGGTTCAGACTACGTTGGTGTTCGCGGCGTTTGGCCCACTGCGCGGCGACGCGGATTATGAGGCTGCAGAAGTCGCCAACGCGATTTACGGCGGGATTTTCAGTTCGCGCCTCGTCGTCAACATACGTGAAGACAAGGGCTACACCTACAGCCCGTTTGCGTTCCTTCAAACCTTGCAATCGGCAGGCCTGGTGCGCACGCAAGCGGACGTGCGTAACGCCGTCACGGGCGCCAGCTTCAATGAAATTAATTATGAGATGAACCGGATGGCCACGACCGATCCGACCGATGAAGAGTTGAGCAAGGCGAAGCGCTTCATGCTCGGCATCGAGGCGATCCAATTACAGTCGCGGGAAGCCGTCGCCCGGGAACTTGCCAATTTGTGGACCAACGGGCTGCCGCCTGACGAAATCGGAAACTATGGAAAGAAGATTGAGAAGACCTCGGCAGCGGACGTTGATGCCGCCGCGCAGAAATATTATCCGGCGTCGCGGATGACGGTCGTGGCGGTGGGCGAGGAGAAGGTGATTCGCGATTCGCTCGCGCCATTTGGCATTCCGATTCAGACTGCGCCGTAGGCTTCAATGCGGCATCGCGAGGCAATGCTTTAGTGGCGCCGGTTGACCCTGAGCTTCGAAGGGCGTCCGTGTTTACCCCGAGGCAGCAGGGGCCGGCATCTTTCGGTCTCACGCCTCGCCACGTGCCACAATTACGCGCGGACTACTCACCCCAATTCTCGAGACCTATTTAATGCTGCGCGCCGCGCATAACGGGAGTCCTCGCCGACATTTGCGGTCGTAAGATGATGGCGGGACGCCGGCGGTACTTAAACTTCGGCTTACGAAATCCTTACATCTCGCTTATCCCTTTCTAATGTCGTCGGAATATCGTGCTAGTGAAGAGCGCTGCGCCCTTACGAGTGCGGGCGGACGCTGCGCGCCTGGCAGGCGCCAAGGAGCCAATTCCCGTGCGATATGCAATTGCAATCCCGGCGTTTCTCGCATGCGGTTTTTATGTCTACGTTCTGATTCAGCTTCGGCGAGATGAAAAGCGCCATAAGTCGCCGTCGTCTCCGAACCGCGGATCCGCTGATAGCCCGCAGCAGCTCGGTTCTTTCACTGCGGTCAGGAAGCCGGGGCAGTCGTTTGCGGAGTGGTCGCGGCTGACCGGTCAGCGCACCGCGCCAGAGGCGGGTCGCACGACTTCCAGGCTGCCGAAGCGCGACCCATCTGCGCCCAAGTCACACGGGATTACATACGTGGAGTTAGCCCTTCCACTGTCGTCTGGAGTCGCGCCAGTCACGGAGAACCGCGAGCGGGGTTACGTAGGCATTCTCCCAAAAAAGATCGCGTAAGCCGGTATTCACGAGGTGATGAGATGAACTCGACCTTGATAACTAGATTTGTGGCTTCCAAGTTAACACGGGCCGATTCCCAGGGCCTGCGTCTACGCAACTACTGGCTTGCATTGCTTGCGCTGGTGCTACTCGTGTCGCCAAAGCCTTCTTTCGGGCAAGCCACGAGCCAGATGGCGAGCGGAGATGATGGCGGCGCAGCTCAGCCGACGCCGGCCGAGATTACGAAAGAACTCGAGGCCATGAAGGCGCGTATCGAGCAACTGGAGGCCGAGCTCAAGACTTTGAAGACGCAGGCCAATCCGTCGGCTGCCGTTGTACAAGGCTCGCCGGCGCCGTCCGCCGCGACGATCGCAACGAATGTATCAGGAGGCCCGTCCACTCCAGCCGCGTCTCCCGATATCAAGAGAGTTCCGACTGCCGAGCTCGCGCAGGCCGAGACAGCAAAGCCTGCCAAGGTCGAGCCGTTCTCGGATGCCGACTGGACGTGGCTGAACGGCAACCCGCGCACGAAGGATATCTTTTGGGATTCGAAGTTCTTCACGCCAGAGATCCGGGCGGACATCAACTACGTGTACGACTTCAACCACCCGACGGATCACTCGATCGGCGGATCGAGCGAGCTGTTTCGGTCGCAGGAAGTGCAACTGGAGCAGCTCGGTGTGGGTGGTGATTTTCACTATGCCAACGTTCGCGCCCGGCTGATGACGCAGTTCGGCATGTATTCCGTCACGACGCCGCGGAATGACCCCAGCCCTGGCCACGGTCAATGGGATCTCCCCGGTGCGTACCGCTATTTGGCGGAAGCGTACGGCGGATATCACATCAACGCGCTGCACGGCATCAACGTGGACGCGGGAATCTTTATGTCGTACATCGGCCTTTTTAGCTACTACAACTTCGACAATTGGGCCTATCAGCCCTCTTACGTTTCATCGAATACCCCATGGTTTTTCAACGGCGTGCGCGTACAGATTTACCCCACGGCGCATTTGAAGATTGAACCGTGGTTCATCAACGGATGGCAGTCCTACGCGTCGGCCAATCACCGGCCGGGTCTGGGGGGCCAGATTAAATGGACTCCGAGACCTTGGATCAACATCATCTCCAACAATTACGGCTTGGGACAGGACGACCTGCTCATACCTAACCGCAAGCGTATCCACACCGACGACAGTGTCGAGGTCAAGTATTACGACCGGCCGGAGAGAACGCTCGATAAGATGGCATTCACTTTCACCGGCGATCTGGGCTGCGAGTATGGTGGCGGCGTGAGTTGCCATGGTGGCACGAAGGGCGGTCCCAAGCAGAGTTTCGTAGGCTACATGCTCTACAACCGCTTCTGGTTCCACAAGGATTTGTTCGGACTAACGGTCGGCGGCGGGCAGATCAATAACCCAGGACGCTATTTGGTCCTCATTCCCCCGATAAACGGAGCGGGCGCCATTTCTGCGGCGACGAGTGCGCCTTACTTCACGGGGAATCCCGGCGACCCTTTTAAGGCGTGGGATACGTCCTTCACGTTTGACTACATGCCCAAGCAATATATTACTTTCCGATGGGAATACGATTATCGCCACGCGAGCGTGCCGTATTGGTCCGGCCGCGGAGGGATCACGCCTCCGGGTGGAAACAACGGCTCGCCAGGATTTTTCGCGTGCAGCAGCGGTATCACGTCGGGGCAAACGACCCTTGCGGCAGCGGAAACAGCATGCGGCGGCGGGATCAGCAGCGTCTGGTTCCCGGATCTTCGCAGGGACGAATCGTTCATCGATTTGTCGATCATGGTCAAATTCTAGCCGGCCCGAGCAATCGGGCCAGCGCGATTCTCAGAGCTGGGCAGCCGTCTGAGCAAACTAAACCTCTTCGGGTTGTTTGCAGTGACCACAATGGTGGCGTGCTACGCGTTAGAACGCCGTCATCGGGCTTTTGTTCTCGCTTTTTCCGGCGCGTGCATCTTGGGCTCGGTTTACGGATTCTTGCAGGGGGCTTGGCCGTTCGGAGCCGTGGAACTAGTTTGGGCGGCGATCGCCTTCGTCCGCTGGAAAAACCCGAAGTGAATCATAAGTCGGCTGCGACGCGGGCGCCAATTCTCGCGATGCTATACTCTCCGCGCATGTTCGCGCGGAAACTCCATGTCGAGATCATCGAGGGCGGCAAAGCGCGCCCGTGCCCTCTCGAATGGCTTGATAGCTTCGCCATGCGCAATTTCACCGGCTCGGCCGAATTCGACGATACGCTCCCGACCGGCGATGGCGAGATCGAGGCCGGATTGGGCGTTGAGCCACAGCGATTGGCGCGGGCAATCGAGGAGTTCCTCAATAAACGGGGGAAGGGAATCGGGAAAAACCTGCAGGTCAAGATCCGCGAAGACTAACTCTGGATTTGGCGCTCACACTCCCGAGGCACAATTTATTCTCTCAAGCTCATTGCATCTTAAGCCTGGAAGGAGTATGAGAAACAGTAGAGAAGGGGGGATCCGAACCGATAAGGCTGATGACTGGGGCGTAGCAGCGGTCATCGCCCTGGGAGTTCGATTCCCCCTTCCTTTTGACGCGCGGCCAGGCACAGCGGTTAGCAAGCAAGATCATCTACAGACGCACGATTCTTCCGAAATTGTCTCTCCCTGCCTGGGAGTTAGATCAGCGCGACTCTTCTTCTGTTGAGGTAACGTGGCGTGGAGCGGTGCGTCGTTCAATGACGGCCTTAATGCTTGGGAGAGCCGCCCGCGCGGCCGCGGCTCCTGCAGCGACCAGGCGGGGAGTCAGGGCGAATCCATCCCAGAGCACGTCGTGAACGTTGGGTTCAATCACCACGTCAGCGATATTCCGCCACGGCTGCTCGTAAGTGCCCTGAATGATCGAAAACGAACGCCCGATTACTTCAATTGTATTCCTCGGCTTTTCCTTCAGCTCGCCCGGTTCGAGATATACGGCGATGATGACCGAAGAGCCCAATCTCCGTGCAGCCTCAGTCGGAACCGCCTCGGTGAGGAATCCGTCAACGAGGATTCGCCCGCGATATTCGACCGGCAAGAATAGCCCCGGATAGGCGCAGGAAGCGCGCAGAGCGGGGCCGATCTCGCCCTCGGTGAAGTAGACGGACTCGCCCTTGATCAGATCCGTCGCCACGATGCTCAGAGAAATCTTCAGCTCTTCGAAAAAGCGGGCGGTGGTGAATTTGTGCAGAAAATTCTCGAGCCGCTCGTTCGACGCCATGCCCATGCGCGAAAGCGTCCAGCGTCCGAAATCGCGAAAATGCGTGCCGGATCCCTGGGCCTCCATCTGATCGAGCGTCGCGCCGCTGGCGTAGCCCGCGGCGATCAGCGCACCGACACTTGTCCCCGCGATGTAATCGACGGGGATGCCTTCCTCTTCGAGCACGCGCAGTACGCCGATATGCGAGATTCCGCGCGCGAATCCGCCGCCGAGGGCCAGGCCCACGCGCGGGCGACCGTCGCCCGGTCCGTACGCGAAAGATCGAAGGCCGCGGACGGCGCTGCCGATCCATTTCATGGTGTTTCCCATCTTCCCAAGCGTCTCTATTTGACAGAGTACCCTAAAGCGGCGATGCTTGGTGCGCGGCGTTCACCTGCCAGTACAGGACTTGTAACGTCCTGCCGTTTTCGGAGCACACAAAGTGACACGACGAATCGAAAAAGCAGCAGTTCTCGGCGCGGGCACCATGGGCTCGCGCATCGCGGCGCATTTTGCCAATGCGGGCATTCCTTGTTTCTTGTTGGATATCGCACCGCGCGAGTTGAATGCCGAAGAGAAGGC
>DAITPO010000023.1:21628-32887 GCA_036833535.1 Candidatus Acidiferrales bacterium
TGGTCAACGTGGTGCGCAACATTTACGAGAACGCGACGAATGACGAATCGCGCGAAGCTTACAAAGTTCCGCCACTCGTCGAAGACTTGATGATGCGCGGCTGGATCGGCGAGAAGACTGGCTCGGGTTTCTATCGCCAGGTGCGCAAAGGCGGCGGGAAAGAAATCGAGACGCTCGACTGGCAAAAGATGGAATACCGGCCGCGCCAGAAGGCGCGCTTCGCTTCGATCGAGGGCGGCAAGCAGATTGAGGGAACGCGCCAGCGGCTACAGGCGCTCATCGGCCCAATTCTCGAGGGCAAAAGCGGAGACAAGGGCGCGCAATTTCTTTGGGGCAGCTTGAGCGAGATGTGCTCTTACGCGGCTCGGCGCGTCCCGGAAATTGCGGATCGCGTCGTGGATGTGGATCGTGCCATGCGTTGGGGATTTGCTTGGGAACTCGGCCCGTTCGAGATTTGGGATGCCGTCGGCGTCGAGCGCGTGGCTAAGGCGCTCGAGCGTGAGAAGAGGCCAGTTCCGCTGCTCGTGGATCGCCTGCTCTCATCCGGCAAGAAATCGTTCTACGAATCGTCGCAGGGCGAACTGCGCTACTTCGATCTCTCGACCGCCGCCATGCAGCCTGCGCCCGAGCCGCCCGGCGTAATTATTTTGAAGTCGCTGAAGGATCGCTCGAAGACCGTGCAGACAAACTCGGGCGCGAGTCTCATCGATCTCGGCGACGGCGTCCTTTGCTGCGAATTTCACGCCAAGATGAACGCCATCGGCGGCGACATCGTCTCGATGCTCTACGCCGGGCTAAAGCGCCTCGAGAACGATTTCGAAGCCATGGTGATCGCTAACCAGGCCACGAATTTCTCGGTCGGCGCGAATGTGATGTTGCTGCTGGTGAGCGCGCAGGAAGAGGAATGGGACGATTTGCATCTCGCCGTGCGCCAATTCCAGCGCTGCAATATGGCCATCAAATATTCGCCGCGGCCGGTAGTTGTGGCGCCGCAGGGAATGTCTCTAGGCGGCGGCTGCGAGATCCCGATGCACGGCGCGCGGATTCACGCTGCGGCCGAGTCGTATATCGGGCTAGTGGAAACCGGCGTGGGCTTGATTCCCGGCGGCGGCGGAACGAAAGAGATGTTGATCCGCGCAAACGAGAATGCCGCGGGCGGCGAATCGCTCGATCTGATGCACGCGCTCAAGCCTGTCTTCGAAGCCATCGCCATGGCCAAAGTTTCGACCAGCGCCGAAGAAGCGCGCTCGTATGGCTTCCTGCGCCGCTCCGATTTGATCGCCATGAATCGCGATCGCCTCGTCGCCGACGCCAAAGAGACCGCGCTCGCGCTCGTTCGCGCCGAGTACCATCCGCCAGCCCCGGCACAGATTCGCGTGCTCGGCGAGCAATTCATTGCCGGCGCGAAGCTGGCGCTGCACATGATGCTGCGCGGCGAATACATCAGCGAATACGATGCACACGTTGCGCGCAAGCTAGCGAATGTGCTTGCCGGCGGTCCGCTTTCTTCGCCTCAGACTGTGTCGGAGCAATACATCCTGGATCTCGAGCGCGAAGCCTTCGTAAGTCTCTGCGGCGAGCGCAAAACCCAAGAACGCATCGCCCACACGCTAAAGACAGGAAAGCCCCTGCGCAACTAGCGCAGCCGCCGTTCGGCACTGCGACATCCTGCTCACGATCCCGCGCGGCCGCAGTCTATTTCCGCGATACATCGGCGACGCTCCTTGACAGTCCTAAGGCCTCCTTCTAGCATCGCGGGGCTCACGATTCATCTCGGTTTGGTCGCGAAGGATCGATCCGGCAAAACCCGATAGAGGTGTGGAATGAAATTGAAATTGTCCGGCGCGGCGTCGTGCACGTTCGCCGCAATTTTTGCGCTGGCCGCGCTCCTGCTTTATCATCCGCCGCGGCTTCGAGCGGAGGGTGGCGAGCCGCGTTACTTCGCGATCACGAACGCGCGCATCGTTCCCGTCTCCGGCCCAGCGCTGGAAAATGGCACCGTGGTGATTGCGAATGGCTTGATTCAAGCAGTCGGCGCGAATGTCGCCGTCCCACCGGAAGCTTGGGTGATCGACGGCAAAGGCCTGACCGTCTATCCCGGACTGATCGATGCAGGCGACGACCTCGGCATGCCCAAGCCGGAGCCCGCGCCCGTCGCAGCGCGCGGCCGCGGGCGCCGTGGCGCAGCTCCTGTCCCGGAACACATTTCGATGGGACCCGAAGATCGTCCGGGCACATCTCCGTGGCGAGTCGCAGCCGACGATTTCAATCCCGAAGACAAGCGCATCGAATCCTGGCGCGATGCCGGATTCACCACCGCGCTCGTTCTTCCCGAGGAAGCCATCATTGCCGGCCAAGGATCGCTCATCGATCTCAGCAGCGAGCGGCCAAGCCAAATGGTAGTCCGCTCGCACGCAGCGCTGCGAATTGGCATGCACCCCACAACATTCGGTTTCCCGGACTCGCTCATGGGCGTGATTTCCTATTTGCGCCAGGTGACGGACGACACGGCGTGGTACGACGCAGCCGCGCCAGCCTACGCCGCGCATCCCAACGGAATTGAGCGCCCGAACATTGACCGCACCGAAGAAATCATGAGCCTGATCCTTCATCGCCAGGAAATAGTCCTCTTCCCGGCAAACGACATTGTCGAGATTCCGCGCGCCATGCGGCTCGCGCAGGAGTGGAATCTGCACGCGGCGCTTTACGGCGGCCAGCAGGGCTACGCGCTAGCCGATCAGATTGCCGCGAAGAAGTACCATGTGATTGTGAATTTGAAATGGCCGGAAGCGGCGAAAGACCCCGACCCGGAGAACATCGCGTCGTTGCGCGAGCTGCGTTTCCGCGATCGCGCTCCCGGATCTCCTGCCGCTCTGGCGAAAGCTGGCGTGAAATTTGCGTTTTCATCGGGCGGCATCGCCGAGCCGAAAGACATTCTCAAGAATGTGCGGAGGGCCACCGCAGCCGGCCTATCCTCGGATGCCGCGCTACGTGCCTTCACGTTGGACGCCGCAGAAATCCTCGGCGTCGCGGACCGTCTCGGCAGCATCGAGCCTGGCAAGATTGCAAATTTGGTCGTTGCCGACGGTGACCTGCTTGGCGAAAAGACAAAAGTGAAGCATGTCTTCGTAGATGGCCGGCACTTCGAGATTCACGAGATCGCGAAACCCCACAAGCCGGGCGACGCTGGCGGCGAGAAGCCCGACGACGCATCTCCGCAATCTTTGGATGCTGATGGTGAGGGGGGCCGATGATTCGGAATATCATCGCACTCGCAGCGCTTGTGATTTTCCTCAGTTCCGGCGTCGCGCGCGGCGCCGGTGCGGATTCGAATGTCACGCTGATCAAGAACGCGACAATCCTCACCATCACGCACGGCAATATCGAGCACGGCTCCATCCTGATTCGCGACGGCAAAATCGCCGAAGTCGGAACTGACATCAAGACGCCGGACGGCGCAACTGTGATTGATGCCAGCGGCCAATATGTTCTGCCCGGCATTATCGATTGCCATTCGCACATCGCTGTGAGCGGCAACGTGAACGAAGGAAGCGTCGCGGTCAGTTCGATGGTCAACATTGCCGACGTTCTCGATTCCGAAGACCCGACGATCTACTACGATCTCGCAGGCGGCGTTACGGTGGCGAACGTCCTTCACGGGAGCGCGAATCCGATTGGCGGCCAGACGATCGTGATCAAGCTGCGCTGGGGCAAGCCATCGAGCGAACTGCCCTTCGAGGGCGCGCTCCCAGGAATCAAATTTGCGCTCGGCGAAAATCCTAAGTGGTCGAACTACCGCCCGCCATCCGGAGTTCAACAACGATATCCCGCGACGCGCATGGGCGTCGAAGAGACAATTCGTCAGGCATTCACCGAGGCCAAGGAATACAAAAAGCAATGGGACGAATACGATCGCCGCAAAGCTGCGGGCGAGGCGAATCTGATTCCGCCGCGGCGCGATCTCAAACTCGATCCGCTCGTCGAAGTGCTCGAAGGCAAGCGTTACGTGCACTGCCATTCCTACCGCGCCGATGAAATTCTCATGTTGATGCGGGTGGCGAAGGAATTCGGCTTCAAGGTGCGGACGTTCCAGCACGTGCTTGAGGGCTACAAAGTTGCCGACGAACTCGCGGCCTACGGCGTAGGCGCATCTACGTTCTCCGATTGGTGGGCTTACAAGATGGAGGCTTACGACGCGATCCCCTATAACTCGGCGCTCATGACCGAGCGCGGCGTAGTTGTCTCCGTGAATTCGGACGACGGCGAAGAAGCCCGGCACCTCAATCAAGAGGCGGCAAAAGCAATTAAGTACGGCGGTCTTTCCGAAAATGATGCGTTGAAGCTCGTCACGCTGAATCCCGCAATCCAGCTCGGAATTGAAAATCGCGTAGGTTCAATCGATATCGGGAAGGACGCCGATTTGGTCATCTTCAATCACAATCCGCTAAGTGTCTATGCTGTGGCGCAAAAGACTCTGATTGACGGCACTGTTTATTTCGATCGCGATCGTGACATCGCGGGGCGCGCAGCGCTCGAAAGCGAAAAGAAGGCACTGCTCGAAAAGGAAAAAAAGGCGCTCGAGGAAGAAAAGAAAAAAGCGGAAGAAAAGAGAAAAGCGGACGAAGCCAAAAAGACGGAGCAAGAAAAGGCGAAACCTCCCAAAGACGCGAGCGGGGATACGGGAGGTGCGCGATGAGCCGGAGCAAATTCGTTCAGCCTGCGCAGCAGCGGTCGGCTGTTGCCACACGGCTTGCTAGAGTTAGTGCAGCGATTCTCGCGGCCATGCTTTGGACTGTCGCAGCGATCGCCACTCCGCAGAACTCGTCTCCGGGTGCGAATGGCCGCACGAGCGCTGATAACGAGCCAAGCGTATATGCAATCCAGGGTGCGAAGATCTTCACGCTCGCGGGCGCGCCGATTGAAAACGGCACAGTCCTAATTCGTGATGGAAAAATTGCCGCCGCCGGGACAAACGTCAGTGTGCCAGCGGATGCCAAAGTGATTGATGCGAAAGGACTCGAGGTCTATCCCGGCTTCTTCGATCCCGTCACGCAGCTTGGCTTGAGCGAAATCAGCGCCGTGCGCGCAACGAATGACGTATCAGAGCTGGGCGAATTCGATCCCGAACTCGTGGCCATGACCGCCGTGAATCCCGCCAGCGCGCACATCGGCGTCACGCGCGCCAGCGGCATCACCGAAGTGCTAGTCACGCCCGGCGTGCGCGGCTTCGACTCCTTCGGAGACAATTCGGTGATCGCCGGGCAGGCCTCCGCGCTGAATCTAGCGGGCTGGACGAATGAGCAGATGACCCTGCGAGCGTCGGCGGCGATGGTGCTCAATTGGCCGTCGGTCGAAAGCAGCACTTTCGACTTTGAATCTTTCACAGTCGTCGAACGGCCGTATTCCGAAGTGAAAGCCGAATACGAAAAAAAGGTCTACGCCCTCAGCGACCTTATCGATCGCGCCCGCCACTATGCGCTGGCCGTCGAGAAAGGCTCGACGCAGAATTTCGAGCGTGATCTCAAACTCGAAGCGCTCATCCCCGTCGTGGAACGCAAGCTGCCGGTGCTGGTGGTTGCGGAATCGGCGCGCGACATTCGCAATTCCGTCGAATTCTGCACCAAGCAGAATTTGAAGATGATTCTCGCGGGCGGCACCGAAGCCTGGCGGGAAAAGGATCTACTCAAGCAGAAAAATATCCCGGTGATTCTCGGTCCGACGATGCGGCTTCCGAACGAAGAGGACTATCCCTACGACAAGCCCATGACGCAGCCCTCGGAACTCGCCGCCGCCGGAATTCCGATCGCCTTCGCCAGCTTCGATACGTCGTTCTCGCGCCGCCTCTCGCAGCAAGCGGGTAACGCCGTCGCCTATGGCTTGCCTCACGACGAGGCTTTGCGCGCCGTCACGCTCAACGCCGCGAAAATGCTCGGCCTCGACGATCAATTCGGCACGATCGAATCCGGCAAGCTCGCAAACATCTTCGTAACGGATGGTGACCCGCTAGAAATTCGCACGCAGGTGCGCTACCTCTTCATCAAAGGACGCCTGACGAGTCTCGACAACCGTCACCTGGAGCTCTACGAGCAATACCGCAAACGGCCGTGACGCGACGCTAGAGACTTCTTCCGCGCGCGAGTCCGATTCGCTATACTTTCGCCAAGTTCTTGGGGCAGGAACTCGAATCCAAATCCGCGCGAGGGCATCTTAATCGTGATTCCTGAAAAGGTTGAAGTGCATCTTTGCACCGATAGGGCTGGGCGAGCGCTGAATGGAGCGCCCGCGGCGCGTTCTCGATTCCGCGCCGCGGCAGGCGCGGCTGTGTGTGCACTCGTCTTGTTGGCGGCGAGTTGTGGAACGCGGCCGGCCAAAGAGGCGCCGGCGCAGCCTGCTGCGGAGCATCCGACGATTGTGTTTATGACCGATTTCGGCACGGCGAATGACGCGGTGGCGATCTGCAAGGCCGTCATCATTCAAATCGTTCCGGATGCGCGCATCATGGATATCACCCACCAAGTGACGCCTTTTTCGATCGAAGAAGGCGCGCGATTTCTGGCCGGAGTGACGCCATATTATCCGCCGAATACGGTTTTCCTTGTCGTCGTCGATCCAGGCGTGGGCACTTCGCGAAAAGCGGTAATCGTGAAATCCAAGAAGAAGCAATATTTTGTGCTGCCGGACAATGGATTGATCACGCCCGTGATCGAGCGCGACGGCATCATCGGCGCGCGCGAAATCACCAATCGCTCCTGGATGATCGGCGAAGGAATTTCTTCCACGTTTCATGGCCGCGATATTTTTTCACCGGCCGCGGCGCATCTCGCCGCGGGTGACGACTGGAAGCTGGCCGGGCCCGACGTTGCGGAGCTCGTGCGTCTGAAGCTCGTCCAGGCGACCGTCACCGACAACGGCATCTCCGGCGATGTGATCGGACTCGACGATCCTTTCGGCAGCCTGATCACCGATGTTCGCGGCGAGGACTTCAAGCAGCTGGGCTACGAGATGGGTGACAAAGTCACCGTAAAAATTGCTGGCAAGCCGTTTACGATGCCGTATGTGAAGACTTTCATGGACGTGCCGGTCGGACAACCGCTGCTTTACGTGGATTCGAGAGGGCGGATCGGATTCGCGATCAACGAACGGAATTTTTCGAAAGTCTACGACATCGATCCGCCGGTGGCAGTGATCATTCCGCGAAAGGGAAAATAAGGGTGCTGGGTATGCGAACGCGCAAGCTCGAAGTCACGATGGTTCAACGATCCTTGCTCAAGCTCTTGTCGGCGCTGTTTGTTCTTGCAGTCTGCGCGGCCGGCGCAGGCGCGCAGACCTATCGCGGGTCGATTCACGGAGTGGTGAAGGATTCCGCGGGCGGCGTGCTCATCGGCGCCACCGTCACTGCTCGAAATGTTGCCAATGGCGAATCGCGCAGTACCACGACGGCCGACGATGGCGGCTACGTGATTCCAGAACTTGCGGCAGGCGAATATGACGTGACGGCTAACGCCAAGGATCTTGAGCCGTTAATCGAGCGCGCCGTCGTAGAGGTCGGGTTGGACACCTCGCTCGATTTCTCACTTTTGAAAGTGGGCGCGCGCAGCGAACACGTGACAGTAACTGCGGCGGCGCCGCTTGTGGATACCGAGCGCGATGTTCTCGGCGAAGTCGTCGACAACCGCATGGTCGAAGAGTTGCCGTTGAATGGCCGCGATTTCGGAAAACTCGTCGCACTCGTGCCTGGCGTGACCGTGGAAGGCTCGGGCGTCGCCGGCACGGAGAAGGGATTTGGTCAATTCAATATCAACGGCAATCGCGACCGCTCGAACAATTACACGCTCGACGGTACCGACAATAACGATCCGTGGTTCAACAACTCCGCGTTGAATCAGGTAGGAATCAGCGGCGCGCCTGCAACGCTGCTTCCGATTGACGCCATTCAAGAATTCAACGTGCAGTCGCAATTCCCGGCCGAATACGGCCGCAACAGCGGTTCAGTGGTCAACATCCTTACAAAGTCGGGAACAAACCAATTTCACGGCACAGCGTACGAATACAATCGCGATTCCTATTTCGATGCGCGCAACTTCTTCAACGTGACTCCCGATCCGCAGACGCTCTTCATCAATAATCAATTTGGCGGCTCGATCGGCGGCCCGATCATCAAGGACCGCACATTTTTCTTCGGCGCATACGAAGGGCAACGCGAGCGCGTAGGCTCGGATTTCGTTTTCCAGGTGCCCACGCAGACGGAAATCGCCTCCGCGCGCAGCGCCGCGCTCCTAATCGATCCCGCGATTAACACCGCGCCTCTCGACGCCATCCTCAACTTATTTCCGCAGAGTACGACGAACGAACTTCCGGGCGTAGTGAACGACCTCAACAACAACGACAACATGATCGTCAAGGTGGACCACAAGTTCACCAACAACGAAAGTTTCGCGGCGCGCTACGCCTTCGGAAACGACAATCAAAGATTTCCGTTCGGCTCGCTCGGCGGACAAGGCAGCGGCTCGCGCCTCGCTCCCTTTGCGCAAATTTCTCCCACACGCGTGAATGTGCTCTCAGCGAGCTTGCTTTCCACCCTGGGACCGTCGCATCTCAACGAGCTGCGATTCGGCTACAGCCGCTTCTCGAATTCCTTCACCTCGGCGGACGCCAAGGCGAACATAACCATTCCCGGCCTCGATTTCGGCACGAATCACACCGGCCTCCCGGAAATCGATTTCGGCGGTGCCATTGAAAATATCGGAGCGACGGCCTTCAGCGTTCCGCGCGCCAGGACCAGCCAGAGTTACCAGATTCTTGACAATTTCACTTGGATTCGTGGGGTGCACACCTTCAAATTTGGAGGGGAATACCGGCGCGTCGCCGTCGATGCGTTTAACGACAATCTCGAGCGCGGCCTGATCGGATTTTCAACCAGCAACAATGACACCACGCTCGACCAGACCATCATCGACGTCTTGACCAACTATTATCTCGGAAATGCAGAATGTGATTTCTGCTTCACCACCGCAAACACCGGCAACACGCAGCGTACGACGTACAACAATGGCTTCGCCTTCTTCGCGCAAGACGACTATCGTCTGCGGTCGAATCTCACTCTGAATCTCGGATTGCGCTGGGAATATTTCGGCCCGATCAGCGAGAAAAACGGCCTGCTCTACAATTTCGGCGCCGATCGCGGCCCGAACGCGCAGCTTGAGCATGTCGGTTCCGGCGGTCTCTCGAGTGCCTACAATCGCGATCTAAATAATTTCGGCCCGCGCGTCGGCGTGGCTTGGAGTCCCTGGCAATACACCACGGTTCGCGTCGGCTACGGTCTCTACTACGACTACATCCCTCAACACTTGATGATCGCGAATTTCACGACTTCTGCGGGCATAGCAACGAACCCCGTCGGTTCCGTTCCCGTGCTTTCCATGAACTTTAATCAGGACGCATTTACGGGCGCGACGCCCGGACCCGTCTTCACCGCCAATCCCGTCGGGACCCCTGGATTCAGTATTTTCGTTACGGATCACAACCTGCGCACGCCCTACGTAAACAGCTGGAATCTCAACATCGAGCAACAAGCGGGCGAGCACGCGTCGTTTCAGATTGGTTACGTCGGAAGCAAAGGAACGCGCCTGACGCGGCTTTACGACATCAATCAAGACGGGACAAATGCGATCTACGGCGAGATCGATGATTTCAGCACCAGCGCGAACTCGACGTATCACGCTCTGCAACTCAACGGACGGTTGCGCAATTTCCACGGCTTCTCCGGATTTTACGGCTATGTCTTCTCGAAGTCGCTCGATGGCGCCTCGGACGGAATCGATTTTAATTTCGCTACGGCGGCATTTCCGCAGAACTCCGACAATCTAGCCGCAGAAAAGGGCCCTTCGACTTTCGACACGAAGCACCGCTTTACGGGCGCGCTGAATTATTCCGTGCCCGTTTGGGGCGGCCTCCCAAAACGGCTCGCCGAGGGCTGGGCGCTCAACACGATTTTCACGATTCAATCCGGCAGGCCGATTCCAATCATCGACGACAATTTTGGAATCAACGGCCACTTGCGCCCCGACGTTGTCCCCGGCGTGAATCCAGTTCTTCCGCATTGGAATCCAGCCACCGGATATCTCAATCCCGCGGCGTTCGCCGAGCCGGTCGGAGAATTCGGAACTCTCGGGCGAAATCAGATCTACGGCCCGGGCTATTGGAACGCGGATTTTTCAGTAACCAAGGACACGAAAATCACCGAAACATTCGGCGTCCAGTTCCGCGCCGAATTCTTCAACATATTCAATCACCCGAACTTTGCGTTACCGGATAATTTCGTCACGCCAGGCTTTGGGCCCGATGGCGTAATTTCAGCAACGCCCGATGTAGCACAAGGTAATCCAGGCCTAGGCGGCGGTGGCCCCCGCGTGATTCAATTTGCCGTGCGCCTGACATTTTAGTTTTCGTCCAATTCGGACACGAAAATATCTTCCTAGGGGCGCGGCTTGCTGCGCCCATTTGTGACTCGTGCGCAATCGTGCGCCAGTGAGCACGCTGTTGCTTTTTGCCGTCATTGAGCATCCAATACAACCAGCAGCATCCACCCGGAAGGTGAACCATGCGTGAAGCCGTCATCGTAAGTTCCGTCCGCACAGCGGTCGGCAAAGCCCCCAAGGGCACTCTCCGCGCCACGCGCCCGGACGATCTAGCCGCCGCCGCAATCAAAGAAGCCATCGCCCGCGCCAAAGGCCTCGACGTCAAAGAAATCGAAGACGTAATTCTCGGCTGCGCCATCCCGGAAGCCGAGCAGGGAATGAACGTGGCGCGAATCGCCTCGCTGCGCGCCGGTCTGCCCGTCGAAACTTCCGCCATGACCATCAATCGCTTCTGCTCCTCAGGCCTGCAAGCGATCGCCCTCGCAGCCGAGCGCATCATGGCCGGGCACGCAAACGTCATCGTCGCGGGCGGCGCGGAATCCATGAGCATGGTGCCCATGGGCGGCAACAAAATCGCGCCCAATCCCTGGCTGATGGATCACTATCCGGACGCCTATCTCGGCATGGGGCTCACCGCGGAAAATGTGGCCAAGAAATACGGCATCACGCGCGAGCAGGCCGATGAATTTTCGCTGCGCAGCCACAAGAACGCTATCGCAGCAATCGCCGCGGGAAAATTCAAAGACGAAATCGTTCCAGTCGAAGTGAATTACACGGAGGTCCCGCCGAACAATGGCAATAAAGCGAAAACCACGAAGCTGGTTTTCGACACGGACGAAGG
>DAITPO010000023.1:32987-35114 GCA_036833535.1 Candidatus Acidiferrales bacterium
TCGATTCTCCGCGAGCTCGAGCGCCGCAACGAGCGCTACGGCTTGGTCACCATGTGCGTGGGCGGCGGCATGGGTGCGGCGGGGATTCTCGAGCGCGTCGCGTAGCTCACTGCGGCCCTAGTTTGAAGCTGCGGCAGGCTCTGCGGGCTCAGCTTCTACAAGACGCTTCAATCTCTCCAAATCGCGCTGCACTTTTTTTCTAGCCGCCCTCGTGATCATGGGTTCGAATGCTCGCGGCAGCCTGCCGTAATAATCCGTTTGAATCTCGAATATGAGTTCGGTTCCACCGACCGCCGGTGATAAACGATACTCCGCATTTTCGACGAAACCCTCGCCCAGATCTCCCAGAGAACGAATTCGAACCCCAAGCTTTTCGCTCGGCATGTATTCCGTCACCGTCATCTCCATCTCGGTTCGCGCGTTTTCCTCTTTGTCGAATTCAGTCATGTGAAACCGTTTACCAACCGCGCCGCTCTCGCCCGCAGACGATATCGGCGTAATCTCGCTCAAGCCTCCGACCCATCGCCTGACCAAATCTTCGCGTGAGATCCAGCGGAACACTTGCGCCGCCGGGCGATCAATCTCGATTTCCGCGCGAATATGCCCGCGCCCAGGACGAAATCGCGCAAGCATGAGCAGTCCGATGGCAAGCGAGGGAATTCCGATAGTGATGATGCCGATGCGGATGATCCACTTCACGCGACGAATTCTAGCGTGGAATCGCGGCCTCGATTACTGCTTCTTCGCTCGCGTAGTCAACATCAGTGCGAACGGCGCGTCGCCCGACGCGACATAAACTTCGATCACGCTCGAGTCCGGCCGCGCCTCCGTATAGACGAAGCGCATCCGCACAGTCTTGCCCCTGGCGTTCATTTCCCGCGTGAAGACGAGCTGATCCTTCTCCCAGGTTCCCGCGCGCGTAAAGCACCCCGGCCCGTCCGAGACGAATGCGTAAGCGGCATAGCTGTTTTTCTCCGCGTCCCAGGTGATCACTTCGTGCCCTGCCGCGCCCGCCATCGAACCCGTCTTCTCCTCGAAGTCGGTCAGAATCGAATGTCCGCCCGGACCCACCGTCGCGCGGTAAATTCCTTCGCTCGCGCCGCCATCGGGCATCATGCGGCTCTTTTCGTACTTCTCCGTGTAGTGCCACTCGCCAATCAGAAAACTGAGTTTCTCCAGCTCGGGAGCTAATTGCGAAGTCTTCGTAGGGCCACTCGTGTCCTTGTTCTGCGGCACCGCGGTGCAGGGAACTGCGCCGAAAAATGACGCGGCCAGTACAATTCGAAGTACGCTTCGCATTGGCATCATCTCCTGAGTTCTCGTTCTGCGTTACTCAGCGGCTTTGCTGTCCGCGAAAATTGCGGCGTAATGGCGATTCCAAGCCGCTGCAAGCGCCGCGTGCTGCGCTTCCGGCAAGCCATAAGTGTAGAGCCACAGCGTCGTATCCACCTTGCCGGTCTCGCCGAAAATTTCAATAAACAGCAGCCCATGATTCAAATTCTCGACGCTCACGCACAAACCGCGCGGCGGTCGAATGAATTCAATTTTCCCTTCGAGCGCATCACCCGTAGCCGCAGCCTGCAGCGAATAACGGCTGCCCTCTTCGATTCCCGCAGGAAACGCTTGACGGAAAATTCCGCCCGGAGCGACAAGCCGCGCGTAGGCCTCCTCGCGCGTCCCGGCAAATTTATGCCGCGGGCCAATAAACTGACGCGCCACGCCCGGATGCTTCTCGAGCGCATACTTCAGGCTGAGCAGCATGAAAGTCCAGCCGTAATCCGTCCCGTCGTAATATTCATTGTCCCAATCCGTCTCGCCGAAGCCCGAATTTATCAGCCGAAGGATCGTTTTCCCGCCGCGCGCCTCCAGCGTCCATTCCACCACCAAATGCCGCGGAGCCTCGTGCTCGCCCGCCCCCGGCAGCGGCTCGAGCCAGCGCAAACGCTTATTCGGCTCCCACGCGTCAATCTTTCCCGTCCCCTGGCACCAATCGCCCCACGAAAGAAAAACCTCGCCGCCCACGCCAGGCGTCACGCGCGCTTCGAGCGGAAACCAGCGCGCCAGTTCCTTGCCGTCAGTCAGCGCCATCCACACCGCTTCCACCGGCGCGTTCAACTCAATCTCTTT
>DAITPO010000024.1:0-11469 GCA_036833535.1 Candidatus Acidiferrales bacterium
ACCTCAGCGGCTAAAGCCGTATTGATATTGCGGCATTTGCGGCACGACTGAAGTCGTGCCCTGACAAAAATTCTACGTTCTCACACAGACTCTGAATACCCTCCCCTACGACGGCTTTTTCGTTGTGTGCGTTGCGCCGGTGCCGATTTTGGCTAGGGTTTGTTGGGCTAACGCGCGGTACGGGCTGTCGATTGAGGCGGCTTCGGTTAGCGCGGCTCTCGCTTCGGGGATTTTTTGCATTTTGGCTAGCGTGAAGCCTAGACGGTATTGATTGCGGGCGTAGCTTATGGGATTCGGTTTTAGCAGCGGGGCGGCCTGGCGGAAGGCGTTGACAGCTTGCACGTTGAAAGTTTGATTTACATAGACCTGGCCCAGCGCGGTATAGGCTAGCCCCTTCTGCATCGAGACCTGCTCCTGCCATTGGGCTTCATCGGCGCCTTCGGGCTTTTGCTGCTTGCTGAGGATGTCGATCGCTTTTTGGGCACAATCGCCGGCCTTTTCTAATTGCTGGCCTTGCTCGCTCCAGAAATCGGCGAGCAGGACGAGCATGTCCACATTATTGGGATCAGCGGCGAGGACAGCCTGGGCGGCTTCCATCATCTTGGGATAATTGCGGGCTTGCTCTTGGGAAAAGGCTACCTGCTCGCGTGCGTTGAGGGTGTAAGGTGAATCGGGGAAATCCTTGGCGAAGCGCTCCATATAGGCAGCGCGGGATTTGGAGTCGGTTAGTTTGTAGGCGGCATTGAAGGTGGCGTTCTGTAGGTAGCTGATGTCGTCTTGCGCGCCGCGTAGGACGCCCTGCTTCTGCTGCTCCCAATTTTCCTTTGACATGCCGGCGGGCGGCGGGGAGGCTTTGTAGCGCGTGACGATGGCATTGGCGTGTTCGGCGGATTCGAAGAGATTGGCGGTGTCGCCTTGCTCTTCGGCGGCGTGGACTAACGTGATGGCGGTGGAGAGATTGTCGGGATCGAGCTTCAGGGCTTTTTCGCCGTATTCGTAGGCCTTGGCGTAATTTTTTTGAGCGACGTAGGTGCCGGCGTAGAGTTGATCGGCTAGGAGTTCGAGATCGCCTTTTCCAAAGTCGGCCATGAATTTATCGAGAAGGGCGATTTTTTCGGGGCCGTCGGGAGCGGCGTAGATTTCGGAGAGGGCTTTGTCTTCGGGAGTGCCGGCGTTGACGGAGACGGTTTTGCCCATTTGGGCTCGGGCGGTGGGAATTGTTGCGGCGATCGCGACTGCTGTGAAGAGAAAGCGGATGGCGAGGCGGTTCATCGTGCCTCCTGTTTGCGTTTGATGGTCGGAGTGTAGTCCAAGTTGGGAGGCGGTGGCAATTGAGAATGGTGCGGTTTAGCTGGGGGGAGAGAAGAAGAGGCGGAGAATTACCGGAGAGACGCAGTGGGCGCTGAGTTTCGGATTCGAGAGGATTGACGACATGGTTGATTCGGTGGAGGATGCGGGAGGAATTTGAAGAGGTAGCGAAACGGGGGGATCGGATGGATTTTGGGTTGAAGGGGCGCGTGGCTATCGTGGCGGCCGCGAGCAAGGGGTTGGGGCGGGCTGTGGCTGAGGAATTGGGGCGCGAAGGTGCGGAGATTGCGATTTGCGCGCGTGGCGCGGGGGAATTGGAGAAGACCGCGAAGGTGATTGAGGCGGTGACTGGGCGGGAGGTCTTGCGGCGGGCGATGGATGTGACTCGATATGAGGACGTGCGCGAATTTGTGGCGGCTGTGGAGAAACGATTTGGGCGCGTGGATATTTGCGTGACGAATGCCGGTGGGCCGCCTTCGAAGAAATTCCTGGAGGTTTCGGTGGAGGAATGGCGCGCGGCGGTGGATTTGACTTTGATGAGCGCGATTTATTTTGCTCGCGAGGTGCTGCCTGGGATGCAGCGGAGGAAGTGGGGACGATTCATTGCCATTACATCGATGTCGGTGAAGCAGCCGGTGGATGGTTTGATTTTGTCGAATTCGATTCGGGCGGCGGTGACGGGATTGGCGCGGACTCTGGCGAATGAGTTTGGGGCGGATGGGATCACGGTGAATTGCGTGGCGCCGGGGTATACGTTGACGGACCGGTTGGAGGAATTGGCGGCGAAACGGGCGGCGGATGCGGGAGTGCCGAAAGACAAAGTGCTAGAGCAGATGAGCGCTTCGGTGCCGGCGCGGCGTGTGGGGCGGCCGGAGGAATTTGCGGCGGCGGTGGCGTTTCTGGCCTCGGAGCGGGCGAGTTATTTGAATGGGACTACGATTGCGGTGGATGGCGGGTGGGTGAGGAGTTTGTTGTAGGGGCGGCGGGGTGGTGACATGCTTTCTGGCTGCGGGATTGAATCGATTGGATGCTTAGATCCTTAGGCCACCAACCGGCCTCAGGATGACAACTGCGCTTTTATTGGACGTGAGAAATTAAATCAGTCTGGACCAAGGAGTGAAATGACAGGAGCGACGCGAGGGATGAACGCAATGAGCAAGAGTGGGGGGATTGCGGCGGGGTTTTTTGCGGCGGTATTGGCGATTGTTTTGTGCGCCAGCGTTGGATGGGCTCGGGACGACGATCCTTATGCGCGCTCGAGGGATTATGACTTGCAGAATGTGCGGACTCATCTGCGATTTGATATCGAGCAGAAGAAGGTGATGGGCGAAGTTACGGAGAATTTGGCGATATTGCGAGAGGGCGTGGGAGAGTTGCGATTTGATTCGGTGGGATTGGCGATCGAGAGCGTCACGCTGAACCGGCAGGCGGCGAAATTCGAGACGAAGCCGGATGCGCTGCTGGTGATGCTGCCGCAGAAGGCGCGGCGGGGCGAAAAATTCGAAGTGACGATTCGCTATTCGGGGCAGCCGACGAAAGGGCTCTATTTTATTTTGCCGGACAAGAATTATCCCGACCAGCCGAAGGAGATTTGGTCGCAGGGAGAATCGGAGGATACGCGCTACTACATTCCGATTTACGACTATCCGAATGACCGGACGACTTCGGAGATGTTGCTGACGGTGCCGGCGGATTGGTGGACGGTGTCGAACGGGAAGCTTGTGGGGATTAAGGCCGAGGCGGATGGATCGAAGACCTGGGACTGGAAGCAGACGGAGCCGCTTTCGACTTATTTGATTTCAGTGGTGGCGGGAGAGTTCGTCGAGAGAAAAGATTCGTGGCGCGGAATGCCTGTGGAGTACGCGGTGCCGAAGGGGCAGGAATTCAAGATCGATACTACGTTCTTGCGGACGAAGGACATGCTGGACGCATTTTCGGATGCGCTGGACATGCGCTATCCATGGGCGAAGTACGCGCAGACTTCGGTGGATGATTTTATTGTGGGCGGGATGGAGAATACCAGCGCGACGACGCTCACTTCGCGCGGGCTGGTGCATCCGAAATTGGCGGCGGAGACGCTGTATGCGAGCGACGATTTGGACTCGCACGAATTGGCGCACCAGTGGTTCGGCGATCTGGTGACGTGCAAGGACTGGGCGAATATTTGGTTGAACGAAGGATTCGCGACTTATTTCGAGCATTACTGGACGGAGAAGCATTTTGGCAAGGACGACGTGGATTATGAATTCTGGACGGATGGAAACCGGTGGATGACGCAGAAGAGATTGTTCGGGGTGCCGATCGTTACGCGAAACGTGGATGAGTCGTTGGAGACTGAGGGGAACGTTTACACCAAGGGCGGTCTGGTATTGAAGATGCTGCGGGAGAAATTGGGGGATGAGGATTTCTTCCGCGGGCTACATCACTACCTGGAAGTGAATCGCGGGCAGAACGTGGTTACGGCGGATTTGATCAAGGCGATCGAGCAGGCTACCTCGGTGAACGTGGATGAATTTTTTCAGCAGTGGATTTTCCGGGCTGGGGCGCCGAAATTTGAAGTGGCGGTGAAGTGGGACGATCTTGTTGATTCGGTGCATTTGCAGGTGAAGCAGACGCAGAAGGTGGAAGGGTTGGTGCCGTTGTTTCACGTGCCAATCGAGGTGGAGATTGCAACGAAGAGCGGCGTGAAAACTTTTCCGATTGACGTGAGCAAGGATGAGGAGATTTTCACGTTTGCGGTGGATGGGCCGCCTTTGATGGTGATTTTTGACAAGGGCAATAAGATTTTGAAGAGTGTGGAGTTCAAGCGGGAGCCGGCGGCTTTGATTTATCAACTAAAGCATGCGGAGACGGTGCCGGACCGGGCTGATGCGGCGAAGGCGCTTGGTGAAGTGAAAGGAAATGAGGATGTGATTGCGGCGCTGGGAGAGGCGGCGCGAGCGGATGCGTTTTGGGGCGTGAGAGTGGAAGCGCTGCGGGCGCTGGGGAAAATTGGCGATGCGGCGGCGGAGAAGCAGATCGAAAATGCGCTAACGAATGAGAAGCCATGGGTGCGAACGGAGGCCGTGGCGCAACTGGGGAATTTCAAGACGGATGCGTCGCTGGGCGCGAAGCTCGAGAAGATTGCTACGGACGATTCGGCGTATCGCGTGAGAAATGCGGGGCTCCAATCGCTGGCGCAGGTGAAGGCGGCGAACGCGTTCGATGTGCTGAGCGCGGCAGTGCAAGCGGATTCGCCGGACAATACGTTGAGGCGGGCGGCGCTGAGAGCATTCGGTACGCTTGCCGATGATCGAGCGGTGCCTGTGTTGCTTACGTGGTCCGAGCCGGGAAAGCCGATCGATGTGCGCACGGCGGCGATTGGAAGCCTCGGTGCGGTCGGCAAAGGAAATAAGGACGTGACACGAGCGCTGGTGGCTTATCTGGATGAGCCGCGGATTTCGAAGTACGCGACTGTGTTTGCCATCGGGCGACATGGCGATCCGGATGCGATTCCGGCGCTGGAGAAGTTGTTGAAGAGCGGAAAACTGTTTTTCGGATTGGCTTCGATCACGAAGGGGCAGATTGAGGCTATTCGGGCGCAGGCGGCGGGGAGCAAGGCTGGTGAGTCGGCTTATGGCGGAGTTGGTGCGCCGGCGGAGGCGGGGGCTGGGGCGGACAATGCTGAGGTGTTGAAGGCGCTGGAGAAATTGGAGAGGCGGCTGGATGAGATGAATGAGAGATTGGGGAAGATTGAGGAGCAGGTTTCGACTACGAAGAAATAGAGGCTCACGGCATCGCAGATTTCGACAGATTGCATTCGTCGAATTGGTCTTCACGCCGCGATGCCGGCCTGGGAGGCCGGCGCTACTTACCCCCGGCGAAGAGAATTCTTAGGTCGCGGAGATTGTTGCCTGTGGGGCCGGTGATTATTGCGTCGTTTAGTTTTGCGAAGAAGGTGTGAGCGTCGCTGCGTTGGTAGAAATCTTCGGGATCTAGATTTTGGGATTGAGCGCGGGCTAGCGTTTGGCCATCGGCTACCGCGCCTGCTGCTGGGCTGTTGCCATCAATGCCGTCGGTGCCTGCACTTAGTACCGTGATATTTTTTCCGGCGATTTTTTTCCCGCAGGCCAGCGCGAAGGCGGCGTTGCGGCCTCCTGTGCCGCTGCCCGTTACCGGGCTTGAGACTTCCCCGTCGGCGATTACTGCTACCGGCTTGCCGTGCTGTTCCTTCTGAAAAACCTCGAGTTGATTGAGAAGAAAATCTGCGGCGCGATCGATGGGCCAGTTGTCGGTGGAATTGTCGCAGATGCAGAGGAAGCCGGCGGCTTCTGTGGCTTGGTGCGCGTGGTGAAAAAGATCGTGCATGCCGAGGAGGAGGACGAAGTGGGCGCGGGCGAAGGCGGCGTCGCCGGGCTTGGGTGTTTCGGCGAGCGCATTTTTTTCGAACGCGGCGCGCAGGCTGGGCGGCAGTTGCGCGATTAGATTGTATTTTTGCGCGATGCGGGTGGCGTCGGCGATTGTCGAGGAATCAGGTAGCGTCGGGCCGGAGGCTAGGGCGGATTCATGGCCTTCGGGAACATCGGTTACCGCGAGCGTGATCTTCGTGGCGCTCGGCGCGGCTAGGGCTAGGCGGCCGCCTTTGGTGGCGGAGAGATGGCGGCGGATTACGTTGATTTCTTCGATCGGGGCGCCGCAAGTGACGAGTACCTGGTTTAGCTGCTGGAAGTCGGCGAGCGAGATTCCGGCGTCGAGTGATTGTTCGACTAGCGATGAGCCGCCGCCGGACAAAAGAAAGAAAACTAGCGAGCGATCGTTCGTGCGCTTCAAGCGGTCGAGGATGGCGCGACCTGCGGCGAAACTCTGCTCGTTCGGGACGGGGTGGCCACCGGTGAAAGTTTCCCAATTGCGAGGAGCGTGAGGTGGCGGCGACGGAACAACGAGAATTCCGCGCGCGCGGGAATCCGGAGCGATGATGTGATCGAGCCCTTCGGCCATGGCGAGGGCGGCTTTGCCGTAGGCGATGGGCAGGATTTCGTGATAGTCGCGCAGGTCGAAGCGCTCTCCGTTGACGCACAGCGTCGAGCCGCTTTGATCGAGCTTGCTTTGCATCGTTTCGGAAATGTCGATCGCCGCGAGAGTTGCACGGAAGATGTGTTGCGCTATGCCTTTCACGATTCGCCCGGCACGGGTCGGCTCAGGGCTGCGACACGTTCAGCACTGGCAGAACTTCCGGATTGAGGATGGTCGGAGGGCGGCGGCCTTCGAAGAGCGCAATTACATTTTCCGCGGCGGTAACCGCCATTTTCGTGCGGGTTTCGAGCGAGCCGCTGCCGATATGCGGCGTGAGGACGACGTTTTTCAGCCCCACCAGCGCGGGCGTAACTTTCGGCTCGAATTCGAAGACGTCGAGAGCCGCACCGGCGATTTTGCCGGATTGCAGAGATTCGGCGAGCGCGGTTTCATCCACCACCGGGCCGCGAGACGTATTGACGAGATAGGCGCTCGGCTTCATTTGCGCGAGGGTCTTGGCGTTGATGAGGTGGCGCGTCTCGGGAAGGAGCGGGACGTGGAGGGTGACGAAATCGGACTCCATGAGGAGACGCTCGAAGCTGACAAATTCAGCGGCCAGCTTCGATTCGATTTCGGAGGCCACGCGCGCGCGATCGTGATAGAGAGTGCGCATGCGGAAGCCTTTGGCGCGGCGGGCCATTTCGCGTCCAATGCGGCCGAAGCCGACGATGCCGAGAGTTTTGCCCCAGATGTCCGCGCCGCAGAGTTGATCGAGATCCCAGCCGGGCCAGGTGCCGGATCGAAGCCAGGCTTCGGCTTCGATTAAGCGGCGCGCGACGGCCATCATGATCATCCATGTGGTGTCGGCGGTGGTGTCGTCGAGGACGCCCGGTGTATTCGTGGCGGCGACTTTGTGGTGCGTGCAAGCGGGGACGTCAAGATTGTCGAAGCCGACGGAGACGGTGGCGGCGATCCTCAGGCGCGGGGCGCGGGAGAGCAATTCGTCATCCACTTTTTCGGTCAGCAGGCAGATGAGGGCATCCTTGTCGGCTACGCGCTTCAGGAGTTCCTGGCGCGGGATGTGCTCTTTCGCGGTCCAGTAGTCCGTGTCGCAGTGCTCGTCGAGGAGTTTGCGGGCTGCCTCGAAGAGGGCGTGGGTGACCAGGACTTTGGGGCGAGGCATGCGACGCTCCGTAGACCCGCGGGTGTCCCGCGGCGCGGGATTAGCATACACGAATTGGGCGCGAATGAGCCGCGGAAGAAACTTGGCGGCGCGGGATGTTGCGTTGACGGGGCTTGGAGGCCGCGACTATAGTGGCCGAAGAGTTTGAAGCTGACTATCGTGCAGATAAATCGCGAACTCGTGCGCGCGCTGGAGCGGCTCCTGGGCCGCGACGGTGTACTTTCCTCGCGCGAGGATCTCCTGCTTTATGAATATGACGGATCGGTGGAAGTGGCGCGACCGCAGTGCGTGGCTTTTCCGCGCTCGACCGAGGACGTGATCGGAATTGTGCGGCTGGCCAATCAATACAAAACGCCGATGGTGGGTCGTGGAGCGGGGACGGGGTTGTCGGGCGGGGCGCTGGCACGCGAAGGCGGCGTGCTGACTGTGTTCTCGCGGATGAATCGGATTCTTTCGATTGATATTCAGAACCGGCGCGCAGTCGTGCAGCCGGGCGTTGTGAATCTCGAACTGAGCCGGGCGGTGGCGGATGCGCGGCTGCATTTCGCGCCCGATCCTTCGAGCCAGAAGGCTTGCACGATCGGCGGGAACGTTTCGGAGAATGCCGGGGGGCCGCATACGCTGGCTTACGGAGTGACGACGAATCATGTTCTGGGGATGAAGGTGGTGCTGCCGACGGGAGAAGTCGTGAGCATGGGCGGAGCGGCGGTGGACACGCCCGGATATGACTTGACGGGATTGTTTGTTGGTTCCGAGGGAACGTTGGCGCTTGTCACTGAAATCACGGTGAAGTTGACGCCGCTGCCGGAGTCGGTAAAGACGTTGCTGGCGGTTTTTGATTCGGTTGACGATGCGACGGAGACGGTGGTGGATATCACGGCGCGAGGGATCACGCCTGCGGCTTGCGAGATGTTGGATGGATGGACGTTGCGAGCTGTCGAGGCTTATGTGCATGCGGGGTTTCCGCTCGATAGCGCGGCGGTGCTGCTGCTGGAAGTGGATGGCTTGCGCGAATCAGTGGAGACGCAAGCGAAGGATGTGGCGGAAGTCTGCAGCTTGCATCACGCGCGAGAGGTGCGCGTGGCGCGCGATGCGGCCGAGCGCGATTTGCTGTGGAAGGGGCGCAAGAATGCATTCGGCGCGGTCGGGCGGCTTTCGCCGACTTACTACGTTCAGGACGGTGTGATTCCGCGGACGAAATTGCCGGCGACGCTGCGTCGGATTGATGAGATTGGGAAGAGGAATGGATTTGAGATCGGAAACATCTTTCACGCGGGCGATGGGAATTTGCATCCGATTATTTTGTTTGATGCGCGGGATCCGGCTCAGTTCAAGCGTGCGGTGAGCACGGCGGATGAAATTATTCAGCATTGCATCGCGGTGGGCGGATCGATCACTGGCGAGCATGGAGTGGGGATGGAGAAGGACCGATTGATGCCGCTGCTTTTTTCAGAGGCGGAACTCGGATTCATGCGGCGCGTGCGCGATGCGTTCAATCCGGCGGGGCTTTTGAATCCGGGGAAGATTTTTCCTTCGGGCAAAGGTTGCGGCGAAACGCGGATTCGGCCGTTGCCGGTTGCGGGCTCGGTGGCGGGATGAGCGCGACGGCGAAAATCGCTTGGGCGCGAGTGGCCGATATCGTCGGCGAGCAGAATTCTTCGTTCGATCCGGGCGAATTGGCGGCGTACGAGATTATCGGCGTTACGCCTGGCGGTGTGGCGCGGCCGGGATCGGCGGAGGAAGTGGCGGAGCTCGTGCGCATGGCTGCCGCCGATCGCCTTGGCGTGATTCCCTGCGGGGCGCGAACGAAATTGGAAATGGGCATGGCGCCCGAACGATACGACCTGGCGATCGACATGACGCGGCTCGATCGCGTGGCGGCTTACGATCCCGGGGATCTCACACTGGGCGTCGAGGCTGGTTGCGGGCTTGTGAAATTGCAGTCCGTTTTGGCTGACCATCGGCAATTCCTTCCGCTTGCGGTTCCTTGGCTTCGGCGCACGACCGTCGGCGGGACGATTGCGACGGGCGTGGATACGCCGCTGCGGCAGCTATTCGGCATGGCGCGGGATTACATACTCGGGATGGAGTTTGTGACCGGCGAGGGAGTGGCGGCGAAGAGCGGCGGGCGCGTGGTGAAAAATGTTACGGGATACGATTTGCACAAATTAATGATCGGAGCGTTCGGCACGCTCGGGATCATGACGAAAATCAATTTTCGGACGTTTCCGTTGCCGCTGGAGAGCCGCGCGTTTGTGGCGCGATTTGACGAGTCGAAAGGCGCATTTGAGCTGCGCGATCGCGTGGCGGAATCGGCGCTCGCGCCTTTGACGATGGAGATTTTTAGCCCGCAGGTCAGCGGATTGTTCAACAGCGATGTCGCTGCGCGCATGGAACCTAAGCCGCTCGAGCCTGGGCTTCTCTCGCCAAAGCATTGGGCTTTCACTTCGGGATTCGCTGGGAATGAGGCTGCGCTGTCGCGCTACGAGCGCGATATGACGGGGATGGCGGAAAGATGCGGCGCGGCGGGTGTGACTTTACTCGCGCAGGAACAAATCGCGGGCGCGTTTGGAAGGAAACGCGAGTTCATTCCGATTGCGCTCGAATCCTCGCCAGCTACGACAATTTTGAAGGTGAGTGTGCTTCCGCGGAAGATGAATGAAATGGTGACGCGCGCGGGGCGCTTCGCGAATGAAGTTGGCGTGCGCTGGGCGGCTATGGCGCGCGGCGTGGGCGTCATTTATTTTGCGCTGCTGCCCGAGGCGCAAGATGAAAATGCGCGGAGCCGCACGGCGACGATTGCCGAACAGATGATGGCCGCGGTTGCCCGGCTCGGGGGACACGCCACGATTCCGTGGTGCCCGCGCGAATGGAAGAGGTCCCTTCCCATCTGGGGCCGGCCGCGCGAGGATTTTCCGCAGATGGCCAAACTGAAGACGCTCTTCGATCCCAACAGAATTCTAGCGCCGGGGCGGTTCGTGGGAGGATTGTGAAATCGTGAGCACCGGACCAGCCACGGCAGTTCCCGACGCGCAACAAGAATTTCAAGAAACCCTCAGCGGATTCACCGCTATCGACCGTCCGCTCTACGAAGACTATTCGCGGTGCATTCACTGCGGGCTGTGCCTCGATCAATGTCCGACCTACCGGCTGTGGGGCAAGGAAGCGGATTCGCCGCGAGGACGAGTGCGGCAAATGTTGCTCGTGGATCAGGGGCGCTTGGAACTCGGCGACGCATTTGTCACGCACATGGATCGCTGCCTCGATTGCCGGGCGTGCGAGACGGCGTGCCCCTCGGGGGTGGAATACGGGAAGTTGATCGAGTTGGCGCGAGCGCAGATCGAGCAGAAATATCCGCGGTCGCGGTCTTCGCGGATCGCGCGCAATTTTGTGTATCGCTGGCTGCTGTCGCATCCGGAGCGGATTCGATTGGTGGCGCGTGCCGTGCGCTTCGCTCAGGTTTCGGGACTTGAAAGGCTCGTGCGGATGTCGCAGGTTTCGCGGCTTTTTGGAATGCAAGAGAGGTTGGAGCTTCTGCCGCGAATCGATCGGGAGTTCTTTGATTCGCGCGTGGGAAAAACTTTTCCGGCGATCGGGAAACGGCGGGCGCGGGTGGCGTTTTTTGCTGGGTGCATCGCGCGGGTGACTTTTACGGCGCTCAACGATGCGACGATTCGCGTACTGCAGGCGAACGGTTGCGACGTTGTTGTGCCAGCCGAGCAAGTCTGCTGCGGGGCGCTTGCAGCCCATGCAGGGATGCGCGACGTGGCGCGTGAACTGGCGCAGGAGAATTTTCGCGCATTCGCTGATGAATCCGCGGACGCCATCGTTACGAACGCCGCTGGTTGCGGCTCGACACTGAAAGAATATTCGCATTTGTTTGACTCAGCCTTGGCCGCCGGTCCCGAGGCCGCAAAGTTTTCAGGGCGCGTACGCGACGTGACGGAAATTCTCGATCAATTGGGGCTTGTTGCACCGATGCGTGA
>DAITPO010000024.1:11569-34822 GCA_036833535.1 Candidatus Acidiferrales bacterium
GAGGCGTTGTCGTTTCCTGCGATTGAGCGGTATTTCGATGTGTCGCTCTTTTTGCTGGTGGTGACGGGACTTGTCGCCGTCATCTCGACCGGAAAACTTGATCCGATCTCGACCGCGCTACCGCTGATGGCGTTGCTGTGGAAGGGCGTGCACGTCTTCCGGCGGCAAGGCCCTGAGCTTTCGCAGCGCACGGCCACGGGCCTTGTTCTTGCGTATCTGCTTTTCTTCCCGCTTGATTTGTGGTTCCTGTCGCGGAGCCTCGCCGCCGATGCGCCGAATCCGACGCTGTATGCCGGGCTGCTTGCCGCAATCCATTTGCTGATTTTCGCGACGCTAGTGCGGCTGCTCTCATCGCGCTCGCATCGCGACCAGCTTTTTCTCGCGATGCTGGCGGTCACTTGCATGCTGGCCTCGGCAATTCTCACCGTGGACACGGCGTTTCTTGTTTCGCTCGGAGTGTTTTTGCTGATTTCGGTTTCGACGTTCATCGGGCTCGAAATCCGGCGAAGCGCCACCGGCGCGAGTACGCCGCCGTTGGATCCAGAAAGCCCGGCGGCGAATCGTTTGCATCGCGCCATTGCGTTGACGTCGGTGCTCGTGGCCGTGAGTGCGCTGGTAATCGGCACGGTGATCTTCTTCATGATTCCGAGATTCACCACCGGTTATTTGAGCGCGCTGAGCCTGCGACCCTCCCTGATGACGGGCTTTACGGACAACGTCACGCTCGACCAAATCGGCGAGATCAAGAAGAACTCAGCGGTGGTGATGCGCGTGCACGTTGATGGCGAGCCCGCGCGCGCGGCGGACATGCACTGGCGCGGAATTGCGCTGACGAGCTTCGATGGCCGGCGTTGGTTCAAGCCTCCATCCGAGCACATCGCGCTGATCCCGACGTCGGCGGGCGAATATTTTCTCGGCAACGCAGCGCTGACACCCGGAGATTATGCGACATTGTCGTACTCGGTGCTGATGGAGCCGATCGCGACCGATGCAATCTTCGTAGCGCCGCGCGTGGTGGAATTGCGGGGATTCTTCAGCCCCGGCGTCGAGCGCGCCGGCAGCCCGCAGAGATCGCAATTCCTGATGATGGACGCCACCGGCACGCTGAGTAATCCTGCGCGAAACGAAATCCGTTTGCGCTATGAAGGCATTTCGCACGTGCCCATCGTTCCGCCGGCAAAGCTGCGCGCCGCCTCGACCGACTATCCCGACGAAATTCGCAGCTTCTATTTGCAGTTGCCGAAACTTGACCCGCGAGTGCAGCGCCTGGCGGATGAAGTGACCTCGCGGGCCGACAATCCCTACGATAAAGCTGCGTCGATCGAAAGATTTTTGCGTACGGGTTACGCTTACACGCTGGATGTGAATATGCCGCCGGGAGTGGATCCGCTGCCTTATTTTTTGCTGCAGAGGCGGGCCGGGCATTGCGAATATTTTGCATCGGCGATGGCCGTGATGCTGCGTGCGGAGGGCGTGCCGTCGCGGTTCGTCACCGGTTTTCTTCCCGGCGAATATAACGACGTCGGCGGCGATTACATAATCCGCGCCAGCGATGCTCATGCGTGGGTGGAAGCGTTTTTCCCGCGCTACGGATGGATTACTTTCGATCCAACGCCGCCTGGGAATGCGCCGCAGGGCGGGCTGCTTGCGCGGCTAGCGCTTTATTGGGATTGGTTTCAATACAACTGGAACGAATGGGTGGTGAGTTACGATTTCGGGCACCAGTTGACGCTGGCGCAGAACGTGCAGCGCAATTCGCAGGCTTGGGTGGCGCGGCTGAAAACTTATTATCAGGAGAAGCGGCGGCAGGTGCTGGCGTATTTGCTGGTGCTGGACCGGCGCGCGGAACAATCGCGCTATTCGCTGCCTGTAATTCTGGCGCTGCTGCTTGCCGTGCTTGTGGGACTGCGAGGGCGCGCGATCGGCGGATATTTGCGGGCGCGCTGGAGTTTGCGTGCGCATCGGAAGGGCAGCCTGCCGCCCGAGCTTGCCGCGCTGCAATATCGCGAAATGCTGAAATTGCTGGAGCGGCGAGGCTGGCGGAAATTGCCGGCGCAGACGCCGCTCGAATTCGCGGCTGCGATTCCTGATGCGCAGATCACGCCACCTGTAGCCCAGCTTACCGAGCTTTATCAGTCGGCGCGGTTCGGCGCGCATCCGGCCAAGGCCAGTGAGATGTCTGCGCTGCTCGCTTCGATGAAAGAAATGCTCCGGCGCACGCGGCGCTGATTCAAATCAATTCTTATCGTTGGTACTCCAGAGGTTGCGCGCGGCGCTGTGCTAAAATGGTGTCTTCGCTTCCTTCGTTGAAGCTACCACATATGCCTAAAGTTGGATTTGTGAGCCTTGGTTGCCCGAAAAACCTCGTGGATAGCGAGGTGATGATGGGCATTCTTGCGCGCGGAGGGTATGAAATCACGGCGCGGGCTGATGAGGCGGACGTGCTCGTGGTGAATACTTGTTCGTTTATTGCGCCTGCGCAGCAGGAATCTGTGCAATCGATTTTGGAGATGGCCGAGCACAAGAAATTCGGCCGGGCGAGGAAGCTTGTGGTCGCGGGCTGCATGGTGGAGCGGTTTCGCGATCAGATTCTCGAGCAGATTCCCGAGGTGGACGCGGTGGTCGGGACGGGCGAGGTTGAGCGAATCCTGGAAGCTTGCGAGGGCGAGCTGAAGAGTTTGCCCGCGGAGCCGCCGACTTTTCTGTATCACGATTTGACGCCGCGCATTCTTGCGACGCCGAAACACACCGCGTACATCAAGATTAATGAAGGTTGCGATCATCCCTGCACGTTTTGCGTGATTCCGCAGCTTCGCGGGAAATTCCGCAGCCGGCGATTCGAATCCGTCGTGCGCGAGGCTGAAAATCTCGCGGAGTTGGGTGTGCGCGAGATTTCATTGATCGGGCAAGACACGACTTTTTACGGCGAAGACCTAGGCGTGCGTGACGGTCTACCACTGCTTCTCGAACGGCTTGCCGAAATCGAGGGACTTAATTGGATTCGTTTCCTGTATTGCTACCCGAACCGCATTACGCCGCGGCTGCTTGAAACGATTGCCGCGCATCCGCGGCTGGCGAAATACATGGATATTCCGCTGCAGCATGCGAGCAAGAACGTGCTGGCGCGCATGAAGCGCGGGTCGCATGGCGGGGCTTTTTTGAAAATGATCGAGCGCATCCGGCGGACGGTGCCGGACGTTTCGATCCGCACATCGTTCATCGTGGGATTCCCCGGCGAGACGAAGCAGGATTTCAAGATTCTGTGCGATTTCGTGCGCGACGCGGAATTTGATTGGATGGGCGTCTTCAGTTATTCGGACGAAGATAGTTCGCGGAGCTATCATCTGGACGGCAAAGTTGATGCAGAGACGATTGCGGAGCGGCGCGACACGCTTATGGCGATTCAGCAGAAGATATCCCGGCGCAAGCTGCGGGCGCTTGCCGGTAAGCGCGTGCAAGCGATGCTGGAAGGGCCTTCGAAGGATACGGAGTTGATTTGGGAGGCGCGGCTCGAGGGAATGGCGCCGGAGATCGACGGCAAGATTTACGTCACCGAGATCGCGGGCGTGAATGAGGCCGAGGAGTTGCCGCCTCCCGGAACGATGGCGAGCATCGAAATTACGGGCGCGCAGGATTACGATTTGCTGGGGCGCGTGATTGAATTCGAGCGGCAATCGACCGCGCGCCGGCCTGCATCCGGCGCAGTGCAGAGCGGCTTAATCTCGATCATGCCGGCGCTCGCCCGCTAGAGAATCACGAGCATCGCGTAGGCAAAGATGAAGCGAACTTGTCCAATCTGCCGCAAGCCCACCGACTCGGAGACTGACGCGGATTTTCCATTCTGCAGCGAACGCTGCCGTACGCTGGACCTCGGCAATTGGGCCAGCGAGAAGTATGTGGTGAGCGAGCCTGTCTTTGATGAAGACGGCCCGGAGGAATCCACGCCGGCCGATCCCGATGACTCCCGAAACTGATCTAGCTCCTCTGGCTCCCCAGCCGCGGAAGCCGCGGCTTTCTTATCTAGTCGCGACTGCTGTTGGCTTGGGCTATCTGCGGCCAGGGCCCGGCACGTGGGGTTCGCTCGCGGGCGTGGCCCTCGCTGCATCCTTCGCGATACGAAATGACTGGATCGTATTTGGGAGCTGGCGACTTAGCTCCGAAATGGCCGGGCGGCTCCTTTTTGTGCTGGTCTCGTTCGCTGGCGTCTGGGCCGCGAGCCGTGTGGCGAAGCATTGCGGAAAAACAGATCCGCAGTTTGTCGTGATCGACGAGGTTTCTGGGCAGTGGATGACTTTATTGCTCGGAAGCGCCCATGCTTTTTGGAATCACTCTTCAGGTGCCAGCACGTCTTACTTCGGCGTTCATTTGATTGGCGAGGTCCCCCTCAACTGGAAATATTTCTTGCTGGGCTTTATACTTTTTCGCGGCTTCGATATTTGGAAGCCGTTTCCGGTTCGTCAAGCGGAGTCGCTGCCGGGGGGTTGGGGAATTATGGCGGACGACTGGCTTGCCGCCGTCTACGCCGCGGCGGGACTCTGGATCGCGCGCTGGCTGGGCCTCTGACGAATCGCGATTCCCTTCTTCGCCGGCAGGCTTGCGACGGCGGCGTGTTTCCGGATTCTTCCCACGCCGCTTCAGCATCAGAGTTAAAGGATCGAGCCAAAAGTGCCAGGTAATCCTCGAATTGAACAGGTGAAGCCCGCTGCCGCCATACCCGGCGGCGAGGTCACGATTTCAGGCAGCGGATTCGGCGGCAGGAATCACCACCGGCCGCGGGTGCGCTTCGGCACGGCCGAAGCAAACCTGATCATGGCCGCGGAGAATTATCTGATCGCGCGCGTTCCTGAAGGCGCCGCGGGCGGAGCAGTGCGTATCAAGCTGGGCACGGCTGAGAGCCAGCCTTACCCGATTTCGCTCGGGGTTCAAATCGCGGACAACCTGCACGCGGTTTCGAGTCCGGCGGTGGACTCGGCGGGAAATGTTTATGTGACATTCAGCGGGCAGCGCGGGCAGAAAGTGCCGGTTTCGCTCTACAAAGTCACTGCGGGCAACGCGGTAAAGCCGTTTGTGACTGAGTTGATGAATCCCACGGGACTAGCGCTCGATGGCGAGGGAATGCTTTACGTTTCGTGCCGTAACGACGGGACGATTCATCGCATTTCGCCCGATGGGCGCTCGATGCAGTGGATGGAAGGAATGGGGATTGCGACGGGGCTGGCGTTTGACAAGCAGGGCAGCCTTTACGTGGGTGATCGCAGCGGGACAATTTTCAAGATCAGTCCCGAGCGCGAAATTTTTGTTTTTGCGACACTTGAGCCATCTGTGGCGGCATACCATCTCGCGTTCGGACCGAATGGAGATCTCTACGTCACTGGCCCGACGACTTCGAGTTTCGACCGCGTTTATCGCATCACGCCGGCGGGCGAAGTGAATGTGTTTTACCGCGGGCTTGGCCGGCCGCAGGGATTGGCGTTCGATCGCAAGGGCAATCTGTATGTTGCGGCATCACTGGCCGGGCATCGCGGGGTGGTGCGGCTGAATCCGCAAGCCAAAGCGGACGTGGTGTTGGGCGGCAACGGAATCGTCGGCCTGGCGCTGATGCCGACTTGCCGCGCGATCGTGGCTACGAACAACACGCTCTACACGGTGGACTGGGACGTTGAAGGCCAGGCGCTCTACGGATAACCCAGCCGCATGAACGCGGAAATCATCGCTGTTGGATCGGAACTCCTCACCCCGTATCGCCTCGATACCAATTCCCTTCTGTTGACCGCGGAGTTGAATCAGCTGGGCATTCGCGTCATGCGCAAGACTGTGGTGGGAGACAATCGCCAGGAATTGCGCGAGGCGCTGGAGCACGCTCTTTCACATGCCGACGTGGTGGTGTGTTCCGGCGGACTAGGCCCGACCGAGGACGATCTGACGCGCGAGACCGTCGCTGAGCTGCTGGGCCGGAAACTGCAGCGCAATGAGGAAATTCTGCGCGGAATTCAGGAGCGCTTCCGAAAATTCGGACGGGCGATGCCGGAGACAAACGTGCGGCAGGCGATGGTTCCGGAAGGCGCCGACGTGCTTGATAATCCGCGCGGCACGGCGCCTGGACTGTGGCTGGAGACGAACGGGCGCTTCATCGTTCTGCTACCCGGGCCGCCGAATGAATTGAAGGCGATGTTTGAGAACGAAGTCCGGCAGCGTCTCGCGCGCCACGCACCGAAGCGCCGGCTTTATACTCGCGACTTGCGAGTGACGGGAATGTCCGAATCGGATGCCGACCATCGCGTGGCAAGCATTTACAAGAAATACGCGGAGGCGGAGCATACGATTCTGGCCGGGCCGGGCGAAATCCAGATTCATCCGCGGGTGTGGTCTGATGATCCCGCCGCGGCGGAGAGAATTCTCAATGATCTGGTGAAGAGCTTTGAGCTGGCGCTGGGCGAGAATTTATTTTCGACTACGGGGCAAACGATTGAAGAAGTGGTGGCCGATGAATTGACGCAGCATCGCGCGACGATCGCGACGGCCGAGAGTTGCACCGGCGGTTTGATTGCGGCGCGGCTGACGAATATACCTGGGAGTTCGACTTATTTTCTGGGGGGCGTCGTTTGCTATAGCAACGATTTGAAGACGGCATGGACGCGCGTGCCGCCGGAAATTATCGAGTCCAAGGGCGCGGTGAGCTCGGAAGTGGCGCTGGCGTTGGCGGACGGAATCCGCAAGAGCACCGGAGCGCTGCTGGGACTCAGCGTTACCGGAATCGCCGGGCCGGGCGGGGGAACGGCGGAAAAGCCAGTGGGCCTGGTGCACATCGGATTGGCGGATGAAAAGGGCCCGAAGGAACGCGCGTTTCGATTTCCCGGCGACCGCGAACGGATCAGGACGCAAGCGACGAATGCGGCGTTGGATATGGTGCGGCGGTATTTTCTGTACGCGGCGCGCGGCAAGGGCTGAGGCGTGCGGCTTTTTGTGGCGCTTGATATTCCGGCCGAGGTGCGAGGCGCGATTGGTGAGATGATCGCGCGGCTGCGGGACGTGGCGCGCGGCGCGCGCTGGGTGCGGGCGGAGGGAGTTCACGTTACTTTGAAATTTATCGGAGAGATGCCGGCGGAGCGAGTTGCGGCGATCCAGGAAGCGTTGCGCGAGGCGCGAGTTGCCGCGCCGGTCGACGCAAAGTTTCACGGCGCGGGTTTTTTCCCTAATGAGCGGCATCCGCGCGTTGTCTGGGCCGGCGTCGAGGCTTCGCCGAATCTGGCGGAGTTGGCGCGCGACGTTGATCAGCGGGTATCTCGCCTCGGAATCGCGGCGGAGGCTCGCGAGTTCCGGCCGCATTTGACGCTGGCGCGCTTCAAGAGCGAGGACGGGCTGCCGCGTCTGCGCGAAGAAATCAAGAAGCTGGAACCGTTCGATTTCGGATCGATGCAGGCGAGCGAATTCTATCTTTTTCAGAGTCAGCTCGGCCCGGGCGGGGCAAAGTATACGAAATTGGCGAACTTTCCATTTGGCGGTGACGCGTGATTCCGCCGTGGACCATTCCCGCGATCGCTTATTTGCTGGGCTCAATTCCCTTCGGGCTGCTGATCGTGAAATTGAGCGGTGGGGGCGACGTGCGGCAAGCGGGCAGCGGAAATATCGGTGCGGCCAATGTCACGCGCGTTGCCGGGCCGGTCTCGGGGATCTTGACGCTGCTACTGGATGCCGGCAAAGGGTATCTGGCCGTGTGGCTGGCGCGGCGATTGAGCGGCGGTAACATTCGATGGATTACCGTGGCGGCCGTGGCTGTGGTTCTGGGCCACATGTTTTCCGTGTGGTTGCGATTTCGCGGCGGTAAAGGCGTGGCGACGGGCTTGGGCGCGTACCTCTTGATCAGCGGGATGGCGGTGGCTGCTGCGGCAATCGTGTGGATCGTGGTTGTCGTGTTCTGGAGATATGTTTCGCTGGCGTCGATCGCGGCGGCGGCGGCGTTGCCCTTTTTGGTCTACGAGCTTTACGCGCCGCACTTTGCGCCGCCTACCGTGCTTTCGCTATCTACTGTGCTGGTGTCGGTGCTGATTGTTTGGAAGCACCGCGACAATTTGCAGCGGCTTATCGCCGGAACGGAAAACCAACTGACGTTCAAACGTTGACGCGGCCGGGCCAAACGGAATTTCACGCGCCAGCTCGTCAGGGCGCGGACTCGCAATGACGAAAATCGCCATCATCGGAGCTGGAAGCTGGGGGACGGCGCTCTCCATCGCGCTGTCGCGCAGCAAGAAGCCGCACGCAATTTCGCTCTGGGCGCACGAAGCCGAAGTCGTCGAGAGCATGCGGGCGCGCCGCATGAATGACGTGTTTCTCCCAGATTTCGAGCTGCCCGCGGTTATCGCGCCGACGGGCGAGCTGGCGGAAGCGCTCGAAGGCGCCGAGATCATTCTCGGCGTGATGCCTTCTACCCACGCGCGGCAGCTTTATACGCGGATTGCAAAGGACGCATCGCCCCGTGCAGCTTTCGTGAGTGCGACGAAAGGCCTCGAGCCGGAGACCTTGCTGCGGATGAGCGATGTGATCCGACAAGTGATTCCGGCGGAGCGCGGGCCGCGGATTGCAGTGCTTTCGGGGCCGTCGTTCGCGCGGGAAGTGGCGCGGGGCGATCCGACGGCTATTGTTATTGCTTCGGAAGACGGGCAGCTTGCGGCGGAAATTCAGGAGGAGTTTTCGGGGCCGACGCTGCGGCTTTATTCCAATTCGGATGTTGCCGGCGTCGAACTGGGCGGCTCGGTGAAGAACGTGATCGCCATCGCTGCTGGCGTCACCGAAGGACTTGGGCTGGGCCACAATACGCTGGCGGCGCTGATCACCCGCGGGCTGGCTGAGATGAGCCGCCTGGCAATCGCGCTTGGTGGCCGGCCTGAGACGATGGCAGGGTTGGCTGGGATGGGCGACCTCGTTCTCACTTGCACGGGCGCCCTCAGCCGAAATCGGGGCGTGGGAGTGGAATTGGGCAAGGGACGGAAGCTCGATGAAATTGTCGGCTCGATGCGCATGGTGGCGGAAGGCGTATCGACGACCGCGGCCACGCGGACGCTGGCGAGGCGGCTGGACATCGAGATGCCGATTACCGAGCAGATGCATGCAGTCTTGTATGAAGGCCGATCGCCGCGCGACGCGATTCGCGAATTGATGGAGCGGCGTCTGAAGGGCGAATAACGCGATTTCGTGGACCCGCCTCTTTGATTTCCCTCCGTCCCTCGAAGTAACGCATCCGCCATGCCTGTCCTTTGGTTCTGTTGTCACCCAGCGAGCGCTCCAGTAGCCTGTTTCTGAGGGATACCTGTCTGTGCGGATGCCGGATTTTAACTCGTTGAGAACGAAGCGCTTGCGCATTCTATGGATCGTGCTGGGCGCTTTGCTGTTGGTCAGCGTGGCGCCGCTCTGGCTCTATCACCGGGAAGTGCTGCAGCTCAGCGAAAGCAAGCTCGAAGACACCGAGCGCGTGCAGCAGCAGGAAATCGCGCGCTCGATTGCGGGCGAAATTCTGCAGTTCCAATCGAATCTGCATGAAGAGCTGCTGACGCAGCGACAATTCATGGCATTGACCGGAATGCTCGACAACGTGAACGACCCGACGCACTCGCCGCAGGTGAGCCGGCTGCTGCAGAATTTCATCGAAAGCAATCCGAATATTCTCTACGTAACGGCGGTGAATTGGCAGGCGCGCGGCGAATCGGCGGGAAGCGTGCGCGCTGACCAGGATCCGTTCGTGGACGTGGCGCTGAAGCGCGCCTTCACGGCGAGCATTCAGCAGGCGACTTTTGTGAGTGAGCCGTTTGCACTGGCGCCGGATAGCCGGCCGGCACTGGTGATGTCGGTGCCATTATTTTCGGCGGGGCAATTCACCGGGATGATGGCCGCGGTCGTGTCGCTGGACCAAGTGGTGGCGAGACTCCACGATGCGAGCACTCACGATCGCGAGTTCTTCGTTGTGGACACTTACGGCCACATCGTCGCACACACGAACTCGACGCAGATGGTTCCGGGGATGGACCTTTCAGATAGCTCGCCCGTGGTGCAGAAGTTCAAAGAGCTCCCGAAGGATCTGCGCACGACGGCGACCGTGCGATTTTTCCAGGCGAGTAAAGGCTCGCGACATTCGACAGAGATGATCGGAACGTACAGCACGATTCCGGCGCTGCGATGGGCCGTTGTGGCGCAGCGGAGCATGGAACAGGCGCGGATTGATGCGGGCGTCGGCGAATTGACCGGCGACGCTTTGCGATTTGTGATGGGCGCGACGTTCGTGGCGCTGTTGTTCGGATATCTGTTTGCGCTGGGAATTACGCGGCCGATTCGCGGCCTGGTCACCTCCACGCGCGCAATCAGCCGCGCGGAATTCCACGAGCGCGTGGAAGTGAGCGGCGCGGCTGAGATCAGCGAGCTGGCCGAGACGTTTAACAACATGGCGAGCGATATCGAGCAGTTCGTCGAGCGGCTGAAGCAAGCGGCTGCTGAAAATCGCGAGCTCTTCCTGGGATCAATCCGCATGCTTGCGGCGGCCATCGACGAAAAGGATCCCTATACGCGCGGTCACTCAGGGCGCGTGGCGAAATATTCGCTGATCATCGGCGAGGCGCTGGGGCTGACTTCCGAAGAGATGGAGCGGCTGCGCGTTTCGGCGCTGCTGCACGACGTGGGCAAAATCGGCGTGGACGATCGCGTGTTGAAGAAGCCGGGACAGCTCACCGATGAAGAATTTGATTTGATGAAGCAGCATACGATCAAGGGCGCGAACATTATGCGGCCTGTTTCGCAGCTTAACGAGATGCTGCCGGGAATTGAATTGCACCACGAGCGCATCGACGGGAAGGGTTATCCCTACGGGTTGAAGGGCGATCAGATTCCGCTGATGGCGCGGATCATCGCCGTGGCCGACACGTTTGACGCCATCACGACGAACCGGCCTTATCAGTCGGCGATGGATCTGGATTACGCGCTCGAAAGGATCCGATCTCTCGCGGAATCGAAGTTTGATGCTTCCGTTGTCGGAGCTCTCGAATCCGCTATCCACGCTGGCAAACTTCGCCTCAGCGCGACCCTCGTCGAAGTCTAAGCGCGAACCTCTGCTAGAATGTGAATCTGCGCAGATGCGCAGAATTCACGATGATCTCTCTTTTTGGCCCACCAGAACCCACACTGCTCGAGCGGCTGAAAGATTCGGTCTCGAAGACTAGGACCGAACTGGCGGCGAAGGTCGAGCAAATTCTCACAGGCGACCGGCCTGTGGATCCCGCTTTGCTCGCGGAGTTGGAATCGGCGCTGCTTTCGGCCGATATTGGCGTGCAAACCACAAAGGATGTGTTGGCGGCGCTGCGGACGCAGGTGAACGAGCATAAGCTGGAGGGCTCGGCGGCGCTGAAGAGCGAGTTGAAGCGGCAGATTGTGCGCATGTTGGCGGCGCCGGCGGTTAGTCCGAACGGCGCGGGAAATGTCGCGCCACGGGTGATATTTGTGGTGGGAGTGAATGGAGTTGGTAAGACGACGACGATTGGAAAGCTGGCGCACCGGCTTACGGCGGAAGGCCGCTCGGTGGTGCTTTGCGCGGCGGATACTTTTCGCGCGGCCGCGATCGAGCAGCTTGAAGTGTGGGCGAAGCGCTCGGGAGTGGAGATTGTGAAGCAGAAGCCGGGGGCTGATCCAGCGTCGGTGGTGTTTGATGCACTTTCGGCGGCGCGGGCGCGTGCGGCGGATGCCGTGATTGTGGATACGGCCGGACGATTGCATACGAAATCCAATTTGATGGCGGAACTTGAGAAGATGAAACGCACGGCGGCGAAACTTGTGCCGGGCGCGCCGCATGACGTGCTGCTGGTGCTCGACGCGACTACCGGACAGAACGGCCTTGCACAGGCGCGAGTGTTCACCAGCCAGGCTGGCGTTACCGGCATCGTTCTGACGAAGCTCGACGGGACAGCGAAGGGCGGAATCGTCGTGGCGATCTCGCGCGAGTTGGGCTTGCCGATCCGCTTCGTGGGCACCGGTGAAAAGATGGACGACCTTGTGCCGTTTGACGCGCAGACTTACGTGAATTCTCTCTTCGACTGACTGACGCCGTGGCTCGCCGACAAACCTCTCGCAAAGTTAAATTCTCCGACGAGCATTGGATGGCCCGCGCACTCGAGCTTGCGAATCGAGCTACCGGGCTGGCGCATCCGAATCCGCGCGTTGGCGCTGTGATCGTCAAAGACGGAAAAGTCGTCGGCGAAGGATTTCATTTTTATGAAGGTCTGAAACACGCGGAGAGGGTCGCGCTGGAATACGCAGGAGAGAAAGCGCGCGGGGCGACACTTTATTTGAATCTCGAGCCTTGCTGCCATTTTGGACGAACGGGCCCTTGCACGGATGCGATCGTGGCGGCGGGAATTCGACGCGTTGTGGCGGCGATGAAAGATCCGAATCCGCTGGTCGGCGGCCACGGATTCGGGCAACTTCGGCGCGCCGGGCTGCGCGTCGATGTGGGCTTGCGCGAAACCGAGGCGCGGAAGTTGAACGAGGATTTTGCTTCATGGATACGGACGCGCCGGCCGTTCGTGACCCTGAAATCGGCGACGACGCTCGACGGTCGGATTGCTGAACACTCGGGCGCGCCGACGGCGATTACCGGCCGGGCTTCGCACGCGGCTGTGCAAAAACTGCGTCACGCATCGGATGCGATATTGACGGGGATCGGGACGGTGCTGGCCGACGATCCGCTTTTTACAGATCGATCGAACTTGCCGCGATGGCGACCGCTTTTGCGCGTGATTGTCGATTCGCGCCTGCGAATTCCCCTGAAATCGCGACTGGTCAAATCGGCGAGAGAGGACTTGCTTGTGTTCACCTCGCAGAGCCTGAATTCTTCAAAAGCTCGAGCGCTTGGGAAGGCCGGCGTAGAGGTGAAGCGAGTCAAGCCGCGGCGGGGCCGGATGGACCTGAAAGAAATGATGCGCGAGTTGGGGCGGAGGAAAATTCTCAGCGTGCTTCTCGAGGCTGGACCGAATTTGAATGGAGCTGCGCTCGAGGCTGAGATTGTGGACAAGATAGTTCTCTTTTATGCTCCCAAGTTCATTGGCGAACGCGGAGTTCCGCTGGCGCTTCTGCCTGTGGGTTGGTTTCGACGGGCGGGCGAACTGCGGGTGGAGAGAGTGGACCGATTGGGCGAGGATATTGCAATCGAAGGATACTTTCACGATGTTTACGGGAATCATCGAGCGCGCCGGAAAAATTGAAGCGCTGGACGCGACGAGCGACGGCGGACGTCTGCGCGTGAATTTTGGCGACGCTTGGCGAAGCTCACCGCTGAAAATCAGCGATAGCATTGCAGTGAACGGCTGCTGCCTGACAGTCACCGAGTTGGGTGCGGATTCTTTTTGCGCGGACTTGTCGGGCGAGACCCTTCGCCGCACGGCGCTGGGCGAGATGAAGCCGGGCGCGGCGGTGAATCTCGAGAGGCCGCTCGCCGCCGGCGACCGCTTGGGTGGCCATTTCGTGCAGGGCCACGTGGACGCGGTGGGGCGCGTGACGCGGCTTGTGCGCGAAGGCGAGAGCTGGTGGCTTTCGGTGCGCGTTCCCGAGGATTTTCGGCGCTATGTGGCGGAGAAGGGCTCGATTGCGATTGATGGAATTAGTTTGACCGTCGCGGCCTGGAATGATGGAGTGGCGGATTTCGCGATCATTCCTTTCACTTACGAGCAAACCAACGTCAAAGGGCTTGTGCCGGGCGACGCGGTGAATATTGAGTGCGACGTGCTGGCGAAGTATGTTGAGGCACTGCTGGTGGCGCGAACCGCGCCCGGCGTCTCGCGACTGCGGATTGACGAATTGATGGAGCAGGGATTCTAGGGCGCTAAGAACCCCACGCGCGACGACGGCGCATGGGGCACGCTGCCGCGCCGCTGAAGACCGAAAATAGATTGTGAGCCCTGGCACAAAATTCGATGTCGTCGTGGTGGGCGCGGGCGTGTTCGGCTCGTGGACGGCGAACTTTTTGCAGCGGGCCGGGCGAAAGGTGTTGCTGCTGGATGCCTACGCGCCGGGGAACAGCCGGGCGAGTTCGGGCGGCGAATCGCGGATCATTCGCATGGGTTACGGAGCGGATGAGATCTATACGCGCTGGTCCATGCGATCGCTGCCGCTTTGGGAGGAGTTGCAGGAGCGCATCGGGGCGACGATTTTTCACCGGACTGGCGTTCTGTGGCTTGCGCCCGGCGGCAATCAGTACCTGGCGCAGACGCTGACGACGTTTGAGAAGGCGGGAGTCACGTTCGAGCGGCTGAGCGCGGCCGACATCGCGCGGAAGTATCCCCAGATTGCAGTTGACTCGGATGCGTTTGGAATTCTCGAGCCGAAGAGCGGGACGCTGATGGCGCGGCGCGCCGTGGAACACGTAGTGGCTGACGCCGTGAAACGCGGTGCGGAGTATCGTACGGAATTCGTGGAGAGTCCGTCGGGACGTGGGCGGCTCGCGTCCATCCGCACGCGGAATGGAGAGAATTTCTCGGCGGACACTTATGTTTTTGCCTGCGGACCGTGGCTTCCGAAGGTATTTCCGGCCTTGCTTGGCGATTTGATTTTCCCTACGCGGCAAGAGGTGTTCTTCTTCGGCCTGCCGCCGGGAGATTCGCGATATTCGCCTCCGGCGCTGCCGACTTTCATCGATCACATTTCGGAGTTCTATGGAATGCCGGACCTCGAAGGGCGCGGCATCAAGGTGGCGTGTGACGATCATGGCCCGCGCGTTGACCCGGACACTCAGGAACGGCTCGCGACGCCTGAAAAACTGGCTGCGGCGCGAGCGTATCTCGGTGTGCGATTCCCTGCCCTGAAAAGCGCACCACTCGTAGAATCGCGAGTCTGCCAATATGAAAATACATCTAGCGGCGACTTTCTGATCGAGCGTCATCCCGATTTCGAAAATGTGTGGCTTGCCGGAGGCGGCTCTGGGCATGGATTCAAGCACGGCCCGGCGTTAGGAGAATACGTCGCGGAGAGAATTACGAAGGCCGGGAGCATCGAACCGCGATTTTCGCTGGCGACAAAGAAAACGGTGCAGAGCCGCGCGATCTATTAGAATTCCGGCACCGCCCGCCAAATAAATCCATATGAAATTCTTGCAACAGCCTCGGAATTCTGAATCTTCGCTATCTCGCCGGCATCTCTTTCCGGTATCCCATCTTGGAGGGTCGCATGTCCGTCACAGACGAAACGCTTAAGGCGAATGAGTCGTACGCAAAAGAATTCAAGCTCGGGCAATTGCCCATGCCGCCGGGCCGCAAGCTGGCCATTGTGGCTTGCATGGACGCGCGATTGACCGTGGAGCAGTTGCTCGGGCTGAAGACGGGCGACGCGCACATCATTCGCAATGCCGGAGGAATCGTCACCGAGGACGCCATCCGTTCGCTGATCATTTCGCATCACCTGCTCGGCACGCAGGAATTCATCATCATCAATCATACGGATTGCGGGATGCTCACCTTCAAGGATGAAGAGTTGGCGGCGAAACTTGAAGCCGGGACGAGTGCCGCAGCGGTGACGCCGGCCCGCTTTTATGCATTCCCGAACCTCGAGAAAAACGTGCGGCAGCAGATTCAGCGCGTGAAGTCGCATCCGTGGATTCCGTCGAGCATTCCGGTGCGGGGATTTATCTATGATGTGAAGACCGGGAAGCTAAATGAGGTTTCGGCGGCCGAGAGGGTGCGAGGAAAATCGGCGGAATAATTCCGGCCCGTCGAGATGTAGTGAGCTTGCTTTGGTAGGTTAGCGCGCGGCTTCGCGCCGCTTTTGCCTTGCGCCGCGGTAGTACAGCGCGAGCCCGATCAGAACTGCGACAGCAGTTCCTGCCACCAACTTCAATTCGAAGAGAAATTTATTCTCGGACTCGCCCGGGGGAATAAGAGAGAGCGCGATTCCGCCGGCGACGACCACGAAGCCCAAGCCACCCGCGATCCAGACACCGAGTTTTCCGCCAGGAATCAAGACGGCGTGCGGATCGCTCAAACGATCAGGGCGGCTGGCGAGCTTGATGATAGCGGCATACATGTAGAGAAATGGAATGAAGTAGAGAATCGTCGCGGCATCCACTAGGACTTGATAGGCGCCGATGGTGGTCTCGTTGATCTGGCTGGCGAGCAGCACGACGCAGGAGATCAACGCCTGCACCAGAATGGAGATATACGGCGTGCGCCATTTGGGATGAATCTTGCCGAATGCTGCGGGCATGTAGCGGTCGATTCCAACGACGAACGGAATTCGCGCGATTCCGGCGACTGTTGTTCCTACCCCTCCCGCATTTCCGATTGAAACCAGAAACGCAGCGATCATGCCGAACGCGCCGATCTTCAAGATAGTCGACGCCGCGGTCAGCGCCTGGAAAGCGCCGCTCTTGGGATCGACATCAGCGCTCGGGAGAACGGCGAGCACCGCAACCGTTGCCACGATATAGATGATGGCAATGAGCGCGCCTGAGCCGTAAATCGCGCGCGGCAGAGTTCTTTTTGGGTCGCGAATCTCCTCGCTCATCGCAGACACCAGCTCGAGGCCGACGAAGGCGAAAGCGATCTGCGGCCAGAAGTTCACGGTGTCCCAATTCCAGTGCGGCAACATATTCGACATAGTGAAATGCGTGACCGAGCCTTGCCGGTGCCACAATACGGCCGCGGCGCCGATCAACATGAGCAGCGGAACGTAGGTGCCGACACCGCCGGCATTCTGCAGCCACTTTCCGATGTTCAGTCCGATGATATTCAGGATTACGGCGACGAACAGAAGTAGCAGCGAAATGCCCACCAAAAACCTTTGATTCTGTGCGAGGGTACCCATGCCCGCGCCGCCGATGTAGGCGCTCATCGATGCGCTGGCCAGCAGCAGTCCGGGAAAATAGAAGAACGAATAGACCCAGTAGGTCCAACCGGCTACGAAGCCGTGGAATTCGCCGAAAGCTTCTTTCGACCAGACATAAAGCCCGCCCTCGCTGGGAAATCGAGTGGAGAGTTCATTGATTACCAAGGCTGTGGGGACGAAGAAAAACACCGCTGCAAGAATCCACAGCGAGATTGAAGACGTGCCGTTATGAGCTGCGGCGGCAATCCATCGCGGGCCTAGGACGGCTGCGATGTTGAAAAGCAGCACATCCCAAAAGCCCATTACGCGGCGCAGTTGCTGCTTGGGGTCAGACGGGGCTGGAGCGCTCAATGAATTGTCCCTGGTTGCGGGACCTCCTCACACGGGAATGGGATCGCCGGGGCGCAACGATAACAAAATCGAGCGCGCGCGGCCATCGAAGAAACTACGCAGTCGCATCGAGCGCGGGGATGATTGCGTCTTGCAGGCGAAAGTTACGAAGGAACGGATCGGACGAGGCTTCAAATTGCTCCCATGTGCCGAAGAAAGCTACGCGTCCCTCTTGCAGAAAGATTACGCGATCGGCGAGTTTCTTAGCGAGGTGAGTGTCGTGCGTGACGACGATCGATGTCTTCTGGAGCTTTTGCTTTAGACGGAGAATCAAGTCGCCGATGTACGCGGCCATGAGCGGATCAACCATGGTGGTCGGCTCGTCGAAAAGAATCGCCTCGGGATCTTCGGCGAGGGCGCGAGCAATGGCAACGGCGCGCTTTGTGCCTGTGCTGAGATCGCCGGGCAATTGATCGGCGAATTCGCGCACTTCGAGCATGTCGAGCAGCTCGTTGACCCGGGCATCGATTTGTTCGTCGCTAAGGCCTCGCCCGTCGAGAGGAAAGGCGACGTTCTGCTCGATAGTCAGCGAATCGAACAGCGCGCCGGATTGGAAAACCATCGTGACGCGGCGGCGGATTTCTGCAAATTGAGATTCGGTCCAGCCGGTGACGTCTTCGCCGGCGACGATGATACGGCCTTCATCGGGCTCGAGAAAGCCGAGAAGCAGCTTGAGTGAAACGGACTTGCCCACGCCGCTACGGCCGAGGATTACAGCGGTCTCGCCTTGATCGACGAAAAAGCTGACGCGCTTGAGCACGTCCAGATCGTCGAAGGACTTCGAGACTTCCTGGAATTCGAAATAGTGGCCGGCCATGATCAGGCTTCTCCGCCGAGATCGTCTTCGAACATTGCGTCGGCCGCCTCGAAATCTGCGGGCGTATTCATATTCTTGAACAATTGGCCGGATTCGTCGAATGGTTTCCATTCTTGAGGAGACACAGATTCGATCGTCAGGCCGGCGAAGGCGTCGGTCACTTTGCGAACGCCGGTTGCGATGGCGGCGAGAACGGGAGTCACGCAAGTCTTGCGATACATGGCGCAGAGCGGCTCGGCTCCGGCGTCGCTTTGTGGGATGACGGCGTCGGCGCTCGATTCGACGGCGCGTCCGATAAGGTAATCGAGCCATTCGGAAGTCATAAAGGGCAAATCGCAGCCGAGGATGAGATTCCAGCCTTGATTCGAGTGGCGAAGAGCGGTGGCGATTCCGCCGAGCGGCCCGATTCCAGGAGCGTCATCGGGGATGACGTTGTACCCTAGCGCCGAATAGCGCGTGGGCGGACCGACGATGATCGGCGGTCCGGCGAGCGGCGCGACAAGCGCGGCGGTGCGCATGAGTAGCGGAATGCCGCCCGGTGCCAGCATCGCTTTGTCGCGGCCCATGCGCGAGCTTTGGCCGCCTGCCAGAATATATGCCGCGATGCCGTCGCGCGGTGGCATTTTCTACTTCCCCGGCCGCTGGATGCCGAGCTCGCGGAGCTTTTCCTGCAAACTCTGGCGATGAAGCCCGACTTCGGCGGCCGTCTTCGAAACATTCCAGTGATGTTCTTGTAGTTTACGCCGGAAATAGGCGATTTCGAATTTGCGCTTGGCGTCGCGGAAATCAGACTCGCCGAGGTAATCGCCGTCGTCGGATTTACCGCGCGGCACTGGCCCTGGTAAACCTTCGCGGATTTCGGCGGGCAGGTCGCTGGGTTGAATTTCGTCGCCGCTCGAGAGAACTAAGCTGCGCTCGAGGGCATTGCGCAACTCGCGGGCGTTGCCGGGCCAGCTGTATTGTGTGAGAAGTTCTGCGGTTTCGGGACTCAGTCGCGCATTGCGACTGTGTCGTGCGCCGAGCTGATCGAGAAACGCGGTCGCTAGAAGAGGCAAATCATCCTTGTGTTCGCGGAGCGGCGGAAGCTCCAAAGTTACGACGCGCAGACGATAGTACAGGTCTTCGCGAAATTTGCCGGCTGCAATTTCGGCCGAGAGATCCCGATGCGTCGCGCTTATGACGCGAACGTCGACTTGTATTGGCTGCGAGCCGCCGAGACGCTCGATCGTGCGATTCTCGAGGGCACGCAGCACTTTGGCCTGCGTCACTGGGTTCATGTCGCCGATTTCATCGAGAAACAGCGTGCCGCCGGAAGCCAACTCGAATTTCCCTTTGCGCTGCTGTGCCGCTCCGGTGAAGGCGCCTTTTTCGAAGCCGAATAGCTCCGACTCGATCAGATTCTCCGGCAGCGCTGCGCAGTTTACCGCGACGAAGGGGCCATCGGCGCGGGGCGAGCGCGCGTGAATTTCCTGCGCGAGCAAATCCTTTCCCGTCCCGCTTTCGCCGAGGATGAGGACCGTGGCGTCGGTCGGCGCAACGCGTTCGGCCAACTCGAAGACTCGGCGCATCGCGGCGCTGCGGCCAATCATGCGCCCAAATTCGCCTTGCGCGACGAGTTCTCGTCGCAGCTTTTCGTTTTCTTCGCCAAGCTCGGTCAGCTTCACCAGATTGCCCACTCGCTTGCGCAGCTCCTCGATGTCGAAGCCTTTCACGATGTAGTCCGCAGCACCGCGACGCAAGGCCTCCACGGCAGTCCCTGCGGTGTCGAGTGCAGAGACAACGAGCACCGGTTGTGAGTGGCCGATTTCCGCCATCCATTTCAGGAACGCTAGCCCATTTTCGTTCGGCATGACTACGTCGAGGAGAATCACGTCGGGCCGCTCGACTCGAATCGCTTCGCGAGCCGCCGCAGCGGAATCGGCTTCGGCAATTCGATACTTGTGCTCAAGCGCGCGGCGAATTCCGTAGCGCGCGGCCGGCTCATCATCCACGATCAGAATCGTCTTCATCAGGTGCGTTCCTTTTGAGTTTCGACGAGGGGCAGGCTCACGGTGAATTTTGTGCCGCGGCCTCTTGCGATGGGACTGTCACATTCCAGTTTACCGCCGGCATCGTTCAGGCGCTGCGCGACGATCGCGAGTCCCAAGCCCGTTCCGCTGGCCTTCGTCGTGAAGAAAGGCTGATAGATGCGTGCGCGAGTCTCCGGCGCGATGCCCGGGCCCTCATCCGAAACCTGGACCACAAAGCAGCCGTTCTTTCGGGCCGCATCGATTTCTACTCGGCCGCCGCGTGGCTGGGACTCGACGGCGTTGATGATTAGATTCGAGAGGATTTCACGCAGGGCTTCCTCCGAGCTTCTCACGACGCATTTTTCTGACGCACCGCGCAGAGCGAGCGAGACTTTCTTTTGTTCCGCATCGTGGCGAAGTAGGGTGACGACCTGTTCGACAACGCCGGAGCCGTCCGTTTGGTTCTCCAGGAGATCAACGCCCGCCGCCGGCTTTGAATATCGCAGGAGTTGTGTGAGTTTGGCGCTCAGGCGATCGATTTCGCCGATCACCATCGCCAAATCCTTGCGTACTGGCTCCGGAACTTCGCCACTTTCGAATTGAAGCTGAAGAATCGTCTTCATTGAACCGAGCGGATTGCGGAGATTGTGAGAGATGCTGGCGGCCATTTGGCCGAGAAGCGCAAGCCGCTCCCGTTCGGCGAGAGCACGCTCGAGTTTCAGCTTTTCTTCAATCAGGCGGCAGAGATCGATCATCGCGGGCAACTGTTCAGCAAGGAATTCGAGAGCGGCGCTTACCTCGCCGGTCAGAACTGCGCCGGTAGATGCCGCCTCGAGAACTCCGACCTCAGTTCCCTCCTGCTTGAGCGGAATCCTCACGACGTGGCCGAGACCGCCGGGCGATTTGACAGGAGCGCCGCGATCATCAGCCGAGAGCGTCAGGCGGACGACTGACAGCCCAAATTCGTCCTTTGCCCGGTTTTCGACAAACGCGATCAGTTGCTGTAAATCACCCTGCCGGGCCTGCTCCTGAATTTCGCCAAGCATCCGCTGCAAGCGATCGAAGCGCCGCCTGAAGTTTCGCTGCAAGGCGCTACCGATGCTCCTCTCGAGCGGCTCAAAGAAAATGACGAGCGTGAACAGCAGGATGCTGGCCGTCGCTTCGGGAGGCAGAATAGGCTCGAGCCAGCCGCTGACGCGTCGCACGAGGCCGAGATACATCAGCGCGAGAAACGCCGCAGAAACTGCATAAATCAGATTCTTCTGCACGGCGATTCCCAAGAAATTGTGCCGCACGATGAAGTAGCCGAGAACCGCCGCCGGAACGACTCCTGAAAGCGCGACAGCGGCGCGAAGCGCTGTGAGCCAACCCGGTTCGATAGTTGCGCTGAACGCCAGGCAGTAAAGGACCGCCGCGCCGATAGCGAAAAGTGCTGCCGCGAGAAACCAATGCAGCTGGCCATAAGGCTTAACCGCGCGACGTGCCAGCCGAACGTCGATCACTGCGCTCGCCAGCAGCGATGCGGCCATCCACAATCCAAAGGGCAATTCCAGACTGCCTGCTAGCTCGGCGGGGCGCGATGCGAGAAAGATCGAATGGTGCCGAATCGCTTGCCACATCAAAAAAAGGACGGGCGCGTAGCTCACCCAGCCGAGGAGGCGCAAACGACGTCCATCCTCCGGCTGGCTTAGGCGTAAGTACTCAGCGTGAGATTGAAACAATAGCGCCGGCAGAAATGCGAGACCTAGAGAAACCAGTAGTGAAGCGAACGCCAGGACGCTGGGCGTCGGCTCGGAATAATGAATATAGCCTTCGAGGACTAGTAGAACGCCGCAGTAGTAGGAGAAAAGCGCGAGGATCAGGAAAAACAGGATGCGCTCGAAGGCTCGCGGCCGGCGGTTACCCAGGATTAGTGCAATCAGGAAGAGATGCAGCAGCGCGCCTGCAGTGAAGCCAATCAGCTCGATGTAGAGGAGTAGCGGCACGCCGAGCCTGCCTTAGAGTGAGATGCTACTCGTCGCTAAGCTGCAAGACAATAGCCAAGTGTCGGAATTTTCAGACACCACTCAAGCAACTGCATTATAAGCACTTAGATAGAAGATGGCCCGACGTGAATCCTTGATGAAAAGGCGTGTAAAGGCTTGACATGTAAGGCGTACGTGCTATATTAGCACTCGCTGTCGAGGAGTGCTAATCCTCAAGGCTCCTCATCTAGCAATCCTGAGTAACTTACCGGAGGGCAAGCGAAGATGGCAGTCAATGTCACGCCGTTACACGACCGCGTTTTGGTGCGGCGCTTGGAAGAAAAGGAGACCGTGAAGGGCGGCATCATCATTCCCGACACGGCCAAAGAAAAGCCCCAGGAGGGCGAGGTAATCGCCGTCGGGGCTGGACGCATTGAAAAGGGCCAGCGGGTTCCGCTCGACGTGAAAGCCGGCGACCGGATTCTGTTCGGCAAATACAGCGGCAATGAAATCAAAATTGACGATGAAGAATATCTCATCCTCAAGGAAGACGAAATTCTCGCAAAGCTTGGCGGCGCAGCTAAGGCCGCGGGCGGCAAACGGTAATATCCCGCGCCCGCCGCCAGGCGGACCGGAAAATTTCTTGGAGAACTCTTAGGAGGGTAAGGATCTATGGCAAAACAAATTGTGACTGGTGAAAATTCACGCCAGTCCATCCTGCGCGGCGTCAACGCGCTCGCGGATGCCGTGAAGATCACGCTGGGGCCGAAGGGCCGCAATGCCGTGATCGAGAAGAAATTTGGCGCGCCGATCATCACGAAGGACGGGGTGACGGTCGCTAAGGAAATCGAGCTGCCCGATCCGCTCGAAAACATGGGAGCGCAGATGGTGCGCGAAGTAGCATCGAAGACGTCGGACGTGGCCGGTGACGGCACGACGACGGCGACCGTGCTGGCACAGGCGATCTTCCGCGAAGGCGTGAAGACCGTGGCGGCCGGCGCGAGCCCGATGGCACTGAAGCGCGGCATCGAGAAGGCTGTGGAAGTAGCTGTCGAGGAAATCAAGAAGCTGCACAAGGACGTGAAGGGCGAAATGATCGCGCAAGTCGGCACGATCAGCGCTAATAACGACCGCCAGATCGGCACGATCATCGCCGAGGCCATGAAGAAGGTGGGCAAGGATGGCGTCATCACCGTCGAGGAATCCAAGACGATGGAGACGACACTCG
>DAITPO010000025.1:0-23040 GCA_036833535.1 Candidatus Acidiferrales bacterium
TGGATCTAGTGATCCGGTGGTCCCGCGTGGAAGGGCCATCGCTCAACGGATAAAAGGTACGCCGGGGATAACAGGCTGATCTAAGCCAAGAGTTCACATCGACGCTTAGGTTTGGCACCTCGATGTCGGCTCATCGCATCCTGGGGCTGTAGAAGGTCCCAAGGGTTAGGCTGTTCGCCTATTAAAGCGGTACGTGAGCTGGGTTCAGAACGTCGCGAGACAGTTCGGTCCCTATCTGGTGTGGGCGCAGGAGACTTGAGAGGAGCTGTCCCTAGTACGAGAGGACCGGGATGGACGGACCTCTTGTGATCGAGCTGTCACGCCAGTGGCATAGCTCGGTAGCGAAGTCCGGAAGAGATAATCGCTGAAAGCATCTAAGCGAGAAGCTCGCCTCGAGATAAGGTCTCCCAATCCGCTTTCGGGCGGATAAGAAGGCCAGTCGAAGACTACGACTTTGATAGGCGGGGGGTGGAAGCGCAGCAATGCGTGTAGCTTACCCGTACTAATCGGCCGTTCGGCTTGACCATAAAACTTTCCCAACATGTTACTCGAAAAGTTTTGCGACCAGCTTCCATTCAGTTGTTGCGAGAGGCCGGAGCTCGTATTGAGCTCCGGCCTCCAAATTTCGTGAAGCCCGGGACCGAAGCGTTTTTTTAACTGCTTCCGTCTCGAGCTTCCAGAGTTTCCTGGTGGCCTTACCGCAGGGGTCACACCCGTTCCCATCCCGAACACGGAAGTTAAGCCCTGCTGGGCCGATGATACTGCGCTGGTAACGGCGCGGGAACGTAGGTCGCCGCCAGGATTAAGATTCAAGGGCCGAATTCGCGAATCGCGAGTTCGGCCCTTTTTATTTGCCGCGTCTCTCTTCAAGTTTTGCCAGGTAGCACAACTCGCGTTCGCGAGCTATTGCCACGGCCGATTTCGCGCGCTAGGATAATTTCAAATGACTCTGTACTCCTACCCGATCACGATCAAGAAGGAAGACGGACAATACTACGCTTACAGCGATGATTTGCCTGGCGTCTACGGCCTCGGAAAAACCTTGGAAGGGGCGAAGCGCAGCATGTTGAAAGGAATGCGTCTCTATATTCAACATTGCCGCAAGACTCGGAAACGAGTTCCCGCCAGTCGGATCGTGTACTCCGAGACTGTGACTCTAGCCCTCGACTAGATGCCCACTTCTCGCGACCTGATCGGATTTCTCCTCCGGCAGGGTTATCGCAAGGTCCGCCAAACCGGTTCCCACCTAATCCTTGAACATGAGAGCCGCCTGACGCTAACAGTGCCAGTGCATCATGGCGATCTACCCAAAGGCCTGTTCCACAAAATCCTCAAACAAGCTGGATTCGACCTCGAGGAATTCCGGCGCGGCTAGGCCTGCAGACTCCTGCTCGAAAGCTCATCCGCATTTCTACGGATGAATTTCTGACCTTCCGCGTGATTCAATTCGCAGCGGTCTCGTTCCCGCGGCAGTCGAAGGAGAGCCGCGCCATGTACTCATGCGTTCGCAGCATTGCGATTCCGCTGTTGTTCCTGCTTCTCGCGATTGGCGCTTCGTCAAAGGGTAACGCACCCGCTGCACAGCAAGCCGCGGCGCCGAGCCACCAATCCGCGGCGATCGCCTGCCGCGTTATGGAACGCCACGCCGATAAAGAGGCCGGCACAGTCATCATTCTTTTTCATCAGCGGGATAAGCCGGATCAGCCGCGGCTTAAGGATTTTCTGCTGCAGCACGATGGAGGGATGGTCGAAATTCAAATTGGATCGGGCGAGTGGCAGAAGGTGACCGTGTGGCGCATGCGTAATTGCTTTGGGCGCGGGCTTTTCATTGTTTCAGAGAACGACGCGCCAAAGGAGAAGGCTGTCTTCAAGATTCGCGCGGGCTCGTAGGCGGAGGTGTTTGGAGTGCGTGCGAGAATCGGAGAGACAAAACCTCAGCGGCTGAAGCCGTGTTAATACTGCGTCCGTTGCGGCAAGACTGAAGTCGTGCCCTGACAAATCATGGCAGCTCGCACGCGGGCTTTTTTGTGGCGCACACTATTCGGAGCGCGTCTTGCTCTGCTCGGCCCAGCTACTGCGTCGCTGATTCAAGCTTTAGCTGTCTTCAACCCCTTGGGCACAAGCGGCATCGCGCGCAATCGCACGCCGCTCGCGTCAAAAATCGCGCTGCCGATTGCCGGGGCTACTCCCATGATCGGCGTTTCGCCGGCACCCGCAGAAGGCAAATCCTTGCGGTCGACTAGCACCGCTTCGATCTTTGGCATATCGCCGAATCTTGGGACGCGATATTGGGCGAAATGCGGATTCGTAATTTTCCCATCGGCAAATTCAATCGCCTCGAAAAGCGCACCGCCCATTCCCATGACCATCGCGCCTTCCACCTGATTGCGCAGATGCTCGGGATTCACGATCGCGCCGCACTCGAACGCGCTGACCAATCGCTCCACTTTCACTTCCCCGCTCGCGCTATCCACGCGCACCTCGGCGCAGGTGGCCAAATAGCCGCCCTTCTCGACGCCGCCGGCAATCCCGAAGCCGCGCCCGGCTTCTTTCTTCCTGTCGCTCCATCCGAATGCCTTCGCGGCGGCCTCGAACACCGCCAGTAATCGGGCGTCCTTCAAATTGCGCCGCCGAAATTCCAGGGCATCCATCTTCACCGCACGGGCTAATTCATCCATGTGCGTCTCGCGGGCGAAATGATTCGCCGTGGCCGCGAGGCCGCGATACGAGCCTTGCCGCAGAGGTGAATCCGAGGGATGAAATTCAATCTTCTGATTGGCAATGTCGTACGGCGTCGCGATCCCCGAACTTCCCGAATTGTAATTGTGAAATTCCCAGGCCGTGACGCTGCCGTCGTGCGTTGCGCCGCTCGAAATTTCGATCAGCGCGGCCGGGCGGAAATAGGCCCAGGTGAATTCCTCCTCGCGCGTCCAGACCAGCTTCACTGGCTTGCCGGAGGCTCGCGCCAGCCGCGCCGCTTCTATTGCGCACTCCGCCGTGTGCTTTCCGCCGTAGCCTGAGCCCATGTCCGGCATCAGTACGCGCACGCGTTCCCGCGAAAGATGAAACGTCTGCGCCAGATCGTCGCGCACGGCGAACGGCCTCTGCGTTCCGGTCCAAACCGTCAGCGCGCCATCTTTCCATTCGGCGACGGCCGCGCGCGGCTCGAGCGGCGTATGCGCGATGTAAGCTACCGCGTAAGTCTGCTGCAATTTCACATCGGCGGCCGCCAGTCCGGACTCGATCGAGCCGGCAACTTGCGGCTTTGGTTCGTCGTAGTCCTGGCCTTTGCCGCGATGCGTTTTGAGATAATCGAAAATCCCATCGCTCGAAGGCTGCGGCGAACTTTTCCATTCCGCGTGAATTCTCTTCGCCGCCTGCGCCGCCAAATATTCGCTCGGCGCGGCCACGCCGATGAAATCGCCGTCGGTAACGCACGTCACGCCGTCCATGGCCTTCGCGTCTTTCGCATCCACGGATATAAGCGTGGCCCCGAACGCCGACGGTCTCACAATCTTCCCGAACAGCATTCCCGGCAACGCAGTGTCCGAAGGATAGCGATGCTGCCCGGTTACAAAATCGCGGCCGATCACTTTCTCGATCGATTTTCCGGCAATCGTCCATTTCGCCGGAGCGATGAGCGGATCTTCCTCCGGGATCGTTTGCGAAAATTGCTGGCCCGTGGCCAATTCCGCATAACTCGCTGTGCGCCCGGATCGCGGATCGTGTACTCGCGCGTCTTCCGCCGCCAATTTATCGCGTTCCACTCCCCATTTTTTCGCGGCGAGATCGATCAGCACGTCCTTTGCCGCAGACGCCGCGCGGCGAAGCTGCAGTCCCATCGTGGGCGTCGAGCGGCTGCCGAACGTGCCCATATCAAAGGGAACTTTCTCCGTGTCGCCCATGGTCATGCGAATTGAGGCAAGAGGGACGCGCAACTCTTCGGCCACGGCCTGCGCGAGCGACGTGCGGATATTTTGGCCAATCTCCACCTTCCCGGTGAAAACGCTCACGCCCCCGTCCTCGCCGACATGCAACCAGGCCCCGACAGTTTCCGGGATTTCCTCGCTCCCGCGCCGTCCGCGACCGCCCGATTCCTGAGCCGCGACGGCCGTTGCCAGCGGCGCGCGCACTGCCACAAGAATGGCGATGCCTCCGCCCAGCGCCTTGAAAAAATCGCGCCGCTGCAATTCAAAATGATGAACGGCTCCCTCGCGCATCTCATAACGTTCAAATTCCACCTCGGCTGCGGCGACGCCCGAATCCCCCGTAGGGCCCGGCTTTAGCCGGGCCTCTTTTTCGCGTCCATCCTCCCATCGAGCCATTAGCGTCCACCCCCCATCTCCGCTGCGGCCTTCTGGATCGCCGCCACAATCCGCGGATAAGTCCCGCAGCGGCAGATATTCCCCTGCATAAATTCCACAATCTCTGCGACCGAAGGATTCGGGCTGGCCTTCAAAAGCCCCACAGCCGAGACAATCATCCCCGAAGTGCAATACCCGCACTGCAAAGCATCATCTGCCAGGAACGCCTCCTGCAAAGGATGCAGCTTCCCATCGTGCTCAACGCCCTCAATCGTGGTGATCGCCTTGCCCGCAACGCTCCATAGCTTGGTGATGCAAGAACGCTGCGGAAATCCGTCAATGAGGACCGTGCAGGCCCCGCACTGCCCTTCGCCGCAGCCATATTTCGAGCCCGTCAGGCCAATCTCATTCCGCAGAACGCTAAGCAGCGAAGCCTCTCCATCCGAAATCACGGAATGTTGCGTTCGATTCACCGACAGTTCAATTTTTCCTGCCATGCTCGCGCTCCTTCATTTCGACTATAACACTGCGAGAAGGCTCGTTCGAATGAGCCCTGGGAGACTAGGTGGACGCGATGCTCGCACGCAAAGGGGCCGGCCGATCGGGGCTTATCGCTTGGCTGACTTCAGCGCAGCGCTGTTCTCGCGAAGGAACGCCCACCAGCGGCTCAAGTTGTCACGAAGCCACTCGGTGTCGCGTCGCTGAAGAGGGATCATGTGGGACACGGTGTTACGCAGCAGTTCTACACACAGTACATGATTTGCGAACCAGTTCGGGCGGGGAAAGAGCTTGCGGAACACCGGCCAATTGCGTTGCACGATTTGAATCAGGTCGTTGACATCTGCGTAGTAAATTGGATGGGCCACACGGCCGCTGCGCCAAGCCGCGGCATCTTCTCCTTCGCACTTGGCGACTTTTTTCTTCAGCGAATGCGGAATCACCGCTTTGAGCCACCAATCTTCACCGAATTCGTTGGCCAGCATAGTCGCGATTACGTAGCGAATCGAATTCTCGAAGACGTAGAGCATCAGATAGGAGGTCGTCGCCATCTTGCTTGCGTCGTCGAGAATTCGTTTCGGTAGAATTGGATCGGGCAGCCGAACTCCTCCCGCCAGAACCAGTTCGCGTGCCTTCGCCTTTCCTCTGGGTTTTGGGCGATCCTTCGTGGAGGGAACATCGGGATTCGCTCCGAGGGCGCGCAGCAGGATGCGCACGCGCTTGAGGGTCTGTGCCGGAAGGTACTCGTCCAGTGCGAATCCTTCCTGGTGCGCGAGGCAGTAGGTGGCGTCTTCAGTGCTCATCGGCACATAGAGCTTTAGCGCCTGTGCGCGCTGGCTGATCCTCTGGCGGGTCACGCCTAGCTTCGCGGACAGCGCGTCCCTCAATGTTTTATCTGTCATCGATGCGGCCTTCTCCGAGTCTGAGACGATGCGAATTCGACCGAACTGGATGCGCCATGTTAGGGATTTTATCCGTCGAAATTGTCTAGCTTCGTATAAATTTAATATTGTTTCAAAAGCGTAATCAGAAAGGCAAGAAATGCTGCCACGCTCAAGGTGCTGCGAACCGCGTGAAGCCAGCCCCAGCGATGCAAGAGCCGCACAGCTTCGTCGGACTGCAAATTCAATTCCGGACTCTCGAGTCGTTTGTTGGTCGGAAGAATTACAACGAGGGTGAACGGGATGACGAGGAAAAGAAGGATGCTACCGGCAAGCCACCCAATATGCCGGTCAAACCACCAGGCTACAAAAGCCGCCAGCGACCCGATCAGCGCCAGGGGCGCCTGCATCAGCGTCCCGCGCTTGTAGCTCGGCCTCCACTCGCTCACCGCCGACTCGATGCCGCAGGAAAGCCTGGCAGGCTGCTCGACAAAATTAACGTAGATGGCGGCGCCGGCAAATATGCCGCCAGCGAACGTCGCGACTATTTCAGCGACCATGCGTCAGTATACGCCTGACGAACAGAGAGGAACGCCTGATCGGAACGGATGCCGCTCTCGCGTCTGCGCGGCTGCTCTGATAATCTCTGGCGGCAGTTGGAATTCAATTTGCAGAGACAGGCAGGAGTGCCTGTGCTACTGGTGCGGGATCGCAGATGAAATTGAGCGTCATCCGCAACACAACGTTCGCCGTCGCAACTATTACTCTGGCGCTCGCCGCCGGAATCGCGGTGGCTGCACGCGCGTCGCTCGATAACGAATCGCGCGAGCTGGCTCGCCGCATCTTCAAGCAGCTCGTGGAAATCAACACTACCGAATCCGTAGGCAGCACCACGAAGGCCGCCGAGATGCTCGCCGGCTGGCTGCGCGGCGCCGGCTTTGCCGATAGCGATGTGCAACTCGTCGGCCCTGATTCGCGCCATGGCAATCTCGTCGTGCGCATTCACGGCACCGGCGTTCGCCCGCCGGTTCTGTTCATCTGCCATCTCGATGTTGTCGAGGCCCGCCGCGAAGATTGGTCCACCGATCCCTTTCAATTCATCGAAAAAGACGGCTACTTCTACGGCCGCGGAACTGAAGACATCAAAGACGGCGACGCCATCCTGGTGACCGATTTTATTCGCCTGAAAAAAGAAGGCTATCGCCCCGACCGCGATCTAATCCTGGCGCTGACCGCGGATGAAGAAGCCGGTACGAACAATGGCGTCGCATGGCTCATCGCGAATCACCGCGAACTGATCGACGCTGATTTCGTCATCAATCCCGATGCCGGCAATTTCGAAATGGAGAAAGGTAAGAAGTCTCTCGTCGGCGTGGGCGCCAGCGAAAAGCTCTATCAGGATTTCGAGTTGAAGGTTTCCAACCGCGGCGGGCACGGCTCGTTGCCCACTCCCGACAACGCCATCTATCAGCTCGCCGAAGGGCTCACGCGCCTGGAGCACTATCAATTTCCGTTCGAGCTGAATGACGTCACTCGCGCTTACTTTGCGCGCATGGCCGATCTTTTCGGCGGCGATACCGGCGCGGACATGAAAGCCATTCTCAAAGTTCCCGCTGATTCCGCGGCCATCGATCGCCTCGGCAAAACCCCCTATTACAACGCGCGCATGCGTACCACGTGCACCGCCACGATGCTCAACGGGGGCCACGCTAACAACGCGCTGCCACAGACGGCGACCGCCAACATCAATTGCCGCATTCTTCCCGGCCACTCGTCGGATGAAATTCGCGCGACGCTGGTGAAGATCGTTAACGATCCGGAGATCGCCGTCACCGCCGTGGTCGCCAACGGTGCAGGCAGCACGGCGAATCCGCCGGCAACGCTCCGCCCGGACGTGATGGGCGCAGTGGAGAAAGTCGCTGCCGAAATGTGGCCCGGCGTTCCGGTTGTGCCGGTGATGGATTCGGGCGCGAGCGATAATTCGACGACGCGCGGGGCCGGATACTCTTCCTACGGCTTGGCCGGCGTGTTCATCGATATCAACGACGACCGCTCGCACGGGCGCGACGAGCGTCTGCCGGTCGCGTCGTTCTACGAGGGCGTGGATTTTTATTACCGCCTGATGAAGGCATTCTCTTCAAAGTGAATCGCATATAGAGTGAGCCGAGGCAAACAGCGGGCGAAGCAAGCCGCGCCCCTACGGGAACATCGCTGACGCGCAGTACAGTGGGGTGCCCCATGCGCCGGTGTTGCGCGCGGGGTTTCTGACCTGCGATGAGTTTTGAACCATGAGTGTGATGCGCCGTGCACTCCTCGCCGCTTCGCAAAGCCGCTGGCTGCGCGAGCGCGCGCCGCGCTATTCCTTCGTGCGCCGCAACGTCTCGCGCTTCATGCCGGGCGAAACTGTCGAAGATGCGTTTGGCGCCGTGGAGCAACTCGCGGGGCAACGCATCGGCGCCGTGCTCACTGCGCTTGGTGAAAACGTCACTGATCGCAAAGAAGCCGCCGCCGAGACCGAGCACTATTGCGGCGTCTTGCGCGAAATCGCCGCGCGCAATCTGAACGCCGAGATTTCCGTCAAGCTCACACATCTCGGTCTCGATCTCGACAATTCCTTCTGCTTCACGAATCTCGAAAAATTAATCACCCAGTCGCCGCCGGGAAAGACCGTGTGGATCGACATGGAGCAAAGCGGATATGTGGATCGCACGCTGGCGATTTACACGCGCGCTCGCCGCAAAGGCGCAAATGTCGGCGTCTGCATTCAGTCCTATTTGCGGCGCACCGAAGATGATTTAAGGAGTTTGTTGCCGATGGGAGGAGCGATCCGGCTCGTGAAGGGAGCCTACAACGAGCCCGCCGATGTCGCCTTCCCGAAAAAAAGCGAGGTCGACGAGAACTATTATCGCCTGGCGCAAACGCTGCTAGGCCAGGACGCGCGCCACGAAGGAATTCGCGCGGCCATTGCCACGCACGATCGCGCCCTAATCCAGCGCATTATCGGCTTCGCTACCGCAAACCAATTTCCGAAGAACGAACTTGAATTCCAAATGCTTTACGGCATCCAGCGCGCCGAACAACTACGCCTGGCCGCCGAAGGCTATCGCTCGATTGTCTTAGTGGCCTATGGCGCTTACTGGTTTCCCTGGTACATGCGCCGCCTGGCCGAGCGGCCCGCCAACGTCCTGTTCCTACTCCGCAATCTCTTTTCCGGGTAATTGGTGGCGCCGGCGTCCCTGCCGGCATCCAACGACCACGGTCGTCTCTAAAGGCTACGCACTGCCGCGGACCTCGCCGCCCGATGAATCTTTGTCGGCCGGGGCGTTGAGGATCGACACGAATTGCGCCGCGCATGCTTTGTTCATCTGGCGAATTCGTCAGCCGTAAGATGCCGGCAGGGACGCCGGCGCTACCCGCCTTGGCCCGCTTTCTTGGCCATTTCGCCGAAGACGGCTTCGGCGCGCTTGGCAATCTCGTCGCGCGTCAAATCCTCGACGCGTGCGCCAATCGACCACTTATGCCCGAACGGATCCACCACTTGCCCGTAACGATCTCCCCAAAACTGATCCTGCAGCGGCATGGTCACCGCAGCCCCAGCTTTCACCGCGCGATCGAACGCGTCATCCACTTTCTCGGTGTAAATGTGAATTGTTACCGGGCTGCCTCCCAGCGCCTGCGGGCCAAGGCACTGCCACTCAGGAAATTCATCCGTGAGCATGAGAATCGAATCGCCGATCTTCAAACTCGCATGCGTAATCTTCCCGCCAGGCCCATCGGCCGCGACGGTGAGCAATTCCGCGCCAAAGGCAGTCTTGTAGAATTCAATCGCGCGCGCCGCCTCGCGCACCACAATCGACGGCGTAAGCGTATGAAATCCCTCCGGGATGGCTTTGACAGTACCGGGCATGTCTGTTCTCCTCGTTTTCGACGTTTCAAGTCTGCCGGGCAACTACGCTAGGGCGGGGTAGGCCCGGATTCTACGCCACAACCTCATCCGATGCCACCAGCCTTCGTCCGGTGCCACGGCCCAGTGAGCGCTCCGAGCGGACCCGTAGGGCCCGCTCCCGCGCTGGCGGGACGGGCCTCTTCGTGCAAAATTGCGCCCCGAGGCAGAGATTGCCATTGCGCGCGCCGCAGACAACTGGGCGGAACATTCGAATGTTAACTATCGTATTCACACTAAGGAGTCCCACGCGCTTATGACCGATGTCGAGCAGTCCGCTAGTGCATCCGCTATCCATCGCGTGTTTTACGGCCCTTCGGAGCTCCGCGCTGGCTGGCGGCTATGCATTTTCCTGGCAATCGTCATCGCCACGATCAACGCCAGCAACTTTCTGATTCGCCGGTTGCTGCCCGGGATCGACGACACCACATTGTTTTTCGTTCGCGAAGTGCTGGACTTCCTGATCTTCCTCCTCGCCAGTTGGATCATGGGGCGCATCGAACGCAGAACCATCGCCGATTACGGCTTGCCCTGGCGCAGGATGTTCCGCGTGCAATTCTGGCAGGGCGCAGCGCTTGGCTTCGCGGCCATCACTTTTTTGCTGCTTGCCATGCGCATCGTCGGAGTCTTCCACTTTCAAGGTATCGCGCTTCATGGCGCCGCGATCGCGCTGTGGGGAATTGGCTACGCGCTCGTTTTCATCCTCGTCGCCCTGCGGGAAGAGTTCCGCGCTCGTGGTTACGGGTTATTCACGCTTACGGCTGGCATCGGTTTCTGGCCCGCTGCAATAATCTCGGCGGCATATTTCGGCTATTCACACCACGGCAATTCTGGAGAGGATTGGATCGGATTGTTCAACGCCGGGGCGTTCGGCTTGCTGGCCTGCTTCTTGCTTCGTCGCACCGGCAATCTTTGGATGCCCATCGGACTGCACATGGCCTTCGACTGGGGCGAGACGTACTTCTATGGGGTTGCCGACAGCGGCCAAACACTTCCCGGACATCTTTTGAATTCGAGTTCGTCTGGTCTGGCTTGGCTTTCCGGGGGCACGGTCGGTCCCGAGGGCAGTCTGCTCTGCACGTTGATGGTCGTAATTATTTGGCTAATCTGCGCCGCGTGCCTGCGCCAAGTCAAATATCCCCAACGCGCACTGACTCCGCTGAAATAAAACACGCGAAAATTCTGAGCACTCTGTGTCACATCGATGCGTGACTCGCGTCACTCCGCCGGGAAAGTTTTCCTGTTAGGGTCGCTCCGGGGGAGGTGTAAGAAAATGAAGGTTTCCATCAGTGTGTTTTCATTTACAGCGTTACTTCTAGCAGGGATTGTCATCGCAGCGGCGGCGCAGGAACAAGTGCGTGCCCCGATGCCAATCGGTCGCCGCGTCGAGATCAAGGCGCCGCTCGGATTGCCGCCGGTTCCAATTCCGCCGGATAATCCGCCGACAGCTGAGACGATCGCTCTCGGACGCCACCTATACTATGACCCCGCGCTATCGTCTGACGGCACGGTCTCCTGCGCGTCATGTCACGCGCCTCAATTTGGGTTCGCTGACAACCGGCCGTTTTCGGCAGGCGTAGGCGGCAAGCTTGGTGGCCGCCATGCTCCGACGGTCATCAATTCGGCGTATAACCCGCTCCAATTCTGGGATGGGCGTGCGCCCAGCCTGGAGAAGCAGGCGGAAGGCCCAATCGCCAATCCCGTGGAAATGGCGCACTCGCTCGACGGCGTCGTGAATCGGCTGCAACGTGATCCGAAATACGTGGCACTCTTTCGCGAGGCATGGGGCACGGATCAAATCACCATTGATCTCGTTACGAAATCCATCGCGTCGTTTGAGCGGACTGTCTTGAGTGGCGATTCGCCATTCGACCGCTACTACTACGGACACGAGAAGAAGGCATTGTCACCCACGGCGCAGCGCGGCTTGAAAATATTCATGGATACTAAGAAGGGCAACTGCGCGACGTGCCACACCATCGGCAAGGACTATGCCCTCTTCACCGACAACAAATTCCACAACATCGGCATCGGCGCCGATATGACCGGCAAATTCGCGGATATTGGCCGCTGCGGTGAAACCAAGAATGAAGACGACATGGGCGCATTCAAGACGCCCACGCTACGCGACATCGCGCAGATGGCTCCGTATATGCATGACGGCAGTCTGAGCACCTTGAAGGATGTGGTCGATCACTACATTGGCGGGGGGAATTCGAATCCACATCTCGACAAGCAAATTCACTCGCTCGATTTTCTTACTTTCGACGAGCGCGATGACCTCAAGGCGTTCCTTGAATCTCTTACGGGACGATTGCCGCGGGATTTGGGGCCGCCGGCCGATCTGACGCAGAAGGATAAAGAATCTGCAAAAGGCAAGTAGCCGGAGTTTCTGGGAAAGCAGAACTCCGAGAGCTTCATCATCAATTCATGTAATGCCATCTCGCTATTTGCGCGGGCGTGCAGCCTTGCGGAGCCCGGCTCCGAAGCACCGCCAACAAAGTTTGAGGCATCCGCTTGGACACTTCAAACACGGCGACTCGGCTTACGTTGCTCTCGTCGCGATAACTGATCTGGAAGAAATGCCTTCGCTGCCGCTTGCGGACCAACCCGACCGCGATCGCCGGCAAAACTCCCAGATGCCGCGCAACCTGCTGCGAGTAATCGAATGAATCGATCTTGGCATAGGGGATGAGCAATTTATTTCCCGCATACTCGAACGAGAGCGTGGTTTCCGATGTGGTGTCCAAACGCCCGAGAACTCCCGCCTGCAGGGCCGGGACTGTTCCGCCCGCATACATCACCTGGCCATCCTCAACTGCGCCCGCCGGTAGCGCCATGACGAATAGTAAGCAAATCGCCGCAAGTTTCTTCACGTTGCACCTCCCGAGATTTGATGGGTGGAGCGTACGTGGAACGAGCAAGCGAAAAACGGTGCGCAGTGACACTTTTGGAAGCGTCACAGCAACCAGGAGCCTATTCGGTAGGAAATCAAAAATGTGGGCGTGATTGCCGGAATTTCTGGAATCAACCGGCTAATGCGTGAATCCCCTTGCCGTCTTTACGCCAACGTGGCAAGACTTTCCGTGTGTACGCAGAGCGAACGAATCCGCGCCGCGGCGCGCGGCGCACTCACACGATTGCGCGGCGTCTACTGCGCGACCCGATGAATTGACGAAGCTAAGCCCGGACCCCGCTTCTCAGGGCTTCACAATCTTCGCCATCCCTAATCCGCCGATGCCCCAGGCGACTGTCCAGCCGGCCATATCGCCCAGCACATAGTTCAGCGGGAAGTTGTACCAATTCCAGTACGGCAGTATGAACACCACACCCGCGAAAATGCTCGCCAGAAAGACAATCAGCCACCGACCTCCGAATGAAGTCCCCGCGGCGCCCACTGACAAAATCCACGCGAGAATCAGCGCAGCCACCAAATTGAATAAAAACTGATTCAGCAGCGCTTTTCCGAAATTGAAATCTTCTCCGCCGGGCGAATAAATCAAGATCCCCGTCGGCCCTTGCCTGTATTTTGAGGCATACGCCGCAGCATCCGCGTTCTGCTGCTCTTTCGAGCGCCCCGGCGTCATATTCGGCGCGGGAAAAAAATAAAATCCCGGTTGGGTGATCGAAGCGCGCAGCGCCGCCTGCACCGTATCCTCATTCGGCAAGGTCTTGATCCCGACTTCGCCCAGTCCCAAAACCGTATGCCATAGCGAGCTCACGATGAATACGATCACCGCGCCGACCAGACCGCCGAGAATAATCTTCTTGGCCATGGGTGCCTCCGTAGAATGTGTGGAAAGTACGTTTTCTGGTGGGGGAGACTCTACCGCGTTTTCTCGTCTTTTTCGACTTTTCCGTCGCGCAAACGGATCACCCGGTGGGCATGCGCGGCGATATCCTGCTCGTGGGTGACCAGAATGATGGTATTGCCCTGTTCGTGCAGGCGCGCGAACAGATTCATGATTTCCTCGCCCGTCTGCGAGTCAAGATTTCCAGTAGGTTCATCGGCCAGCAGGATCGATGGCTGATTCACCAGCGCGCGCGCAATTGCGACGCGCTGCCGCTGCCCTCCGGAAAGCTCATTCGGCCGGTGATGCGCGCGGTTCACCAAATCCACTTGCGCGAGCGCCTTGTTGGCGCGCTCGAGCCGCTCCTCCGCAGGCGTGCCGTTATAAATCAGCGGCAGCTCGACGTTGTGCAACGAAGTCGCGCGCGGCAACAAATTAAAAGTCTGAAAGACGAATCCGATTTCCTTGTTGCGAATGTAAGCCAGCTCATCATCGTCGAGTTCGCTCACCAAACGCCCGGCCAAATAATAGAGGCCTTTCGAAGGCGTATCGAGGCAGCCAATCAAATTCATCAGCGTGGATTTCCCCGATCCGGAAGGCCCCATGATCGCCACGTACTCGCCCTTAAGAATCTCGATGTTGATCCCACGCAGCGCGTGCACCTGCTCGGTCCCCATTTCATACGTCTTCCACAAATCGTCCGTATGAATGACGATCCCCGCCGCAACAAGATCTTCGCGGAACGACAGCGCCGCCCCTGCTTCAACCGGCATGAATCACACTCTCCACTATCTGGGTTCTCCGAAGTCCGCGGCGCTTAGCTCGTGGTCTGGCCTTCGCGCTTCGGCTCAGAATTATCCACTTTCACCGCTGCGCCGGGCTTCAAAGTGCGCAGCGCTTTGTAGCTCCCGGTAACAATCTGATCGCCGTCATTCAATCCGCTGGTAACCTCGATATCCGTTACGCCGCTGATCCCCGTTTGCACCGCAACGAATTCCGCTTTTTTCGCTCGCAGCACAAACACGCCCTGGATGTCGGTCTTATCCGCCGGCTTGTCTCCGGCGCCTATTTCCGTCTTCGCCGCCGCCAGCGTCACGCTGCTCTCACCCTTCGAGCCCTTCGCCGCTTCCTCGAGCGCCTTCTTTGAGCGCATTGCCAGCGCCTGAATTGGAATCGTCAGCACATTTTTCTTCGAAGCTGTCTTGATCGTCGCCGTAACCGAAAGCCCCGGCCGCAAATTGTCCGGCGGGTGATCGAGCGTCACCACAACTTTGAAATCGCGTGCCTCTTGCGTATTCGCAGTAGTCTGCGTGGTAGCCAATCCCGAGGAACGCAAAATCGCCTGATCTCCCACTTCGGTCACGTGTCCCGGAAAATTCTTTCCCGGCATGGCGTCAATCTTAACGTCCACGTCCTGCCCGTTCTTCAAATTCACAATGTCGGTCTCGTCCACTTTCACTTCAGAGGTGACCACCGACATATCCGAAATCGTCATCAAATAGCTGCCCGTAGCATTCTGAATTCCGGGAACGACATTTTCGCCCACGCGCACCGCGATGTAAGTTACGATCCCGTCAATCGGCGCGGTATAAGTCGTTTTCCGCAGCACATCTTTCTGGTGCAGTAGAATCGCCCGGTTCTGCTGCAGATTCGATTTCGCGCCTTCGCTCATGGCCTTCGCCTGCGCCATCTGCGCTTCCGCGGCATCCACTGCCGCTGCCGCGCTGTCATACGCCGCCTTCGAGGTGTCGAAGTCCTGCTTCGAAATCAGTTGGTCCTTGTAAAGGTTCTGGCCCCGCTCCCAGTCAAACTTGGCCTTCTCGAGATCCGCCTTCCTCTGCACCAGCGTCGCCTGCGCCGATTTCAGTGCTGCGTTCGACGCCTGCGCCGACGAGTCGGCCGACAAGATCCCGGCTTCCTGGGCCTGCACATCCGCCGCGGGCTGAATGCTCTCGAGGCGCATCAGCACGTCGCCTCTGCGGACGTGATCGCCTTCTTTCACCACGATCTGGGTAATCTTCCCAATGCCCTCACCCAGAATATTCGAATAGGTCAGCGGCCGAATTTCGCCCGAAGCCGTCACGATGCTGGTCAAGTCCTGCCGCTTGGCAGTCCCCGTCTGCACCGTAACCACGTCTTTATTTGCCTGGTAAATGCTCGCCCAAACAATCCCGACGAGCGCCAGCACCGCCACTCCGCCTATCACCAGTTTCTTCGTCAAGCTCATGACGCGAGTCCCCGCAGTAATACCATCGTGTATAGACGCTACTTCGCCTTACTTAGTACGGCCCGGTCCTCGGAAATGTTTCCGGCAGGCTACCTCGTCGGGATAACCCAAAGCTCAAAGGAAGGGCACATCGCAGATACCATTCGACGCCCCATCGCGCTCCGTCCGGAGGCACTGCTCGGCACCATTGTAATCCGTTTCGCCCCATCTGAGAAGCGTCCGCAGTAGGGGAGGGTCTTCGGACCCTCCCGGTGTTCGGCCTTCTCGCCTTTGTGGTGTCCCGAATCGCGCCGCGCATTTGCCACCCCCCAACTCTCCAGACCAGGCAACCCTCCCGCATCCCCCGGCCTCTGACTCAATACGGTAATCCCGGCACGGGATTAAATTGACCTGTACCGGGGGACAGGTTAGAATTTCCTCATACTGAAGAGGTGTCGGCATGTACAGGGGTTTGCGCCTCATTGTCTTTCCTTTCGTAGTCTTAGGCCTAGCTATACCTCCAGCACCTCTTCGCGCACAGGCCCAGGAACAGCAGCAAGATGACAACAAGCAATCCGGCCAAAGCGATCAGCAGCAGCCGGATGCTCAACCCACGAAGAAGCCCCAGGAAACGGCCAAAGAGCGCCGCCGCCGTGAATCCCAACTCCACAAGGAGTTGGACACTCCCTATAAGAAGTGGCTCGACGAAGACGTCACCTACATCATCACTCCCGAAGAGCGCAGCGCCTTCCTCCGCCTCCAAACCAACGAAGAGCGCGAGCAATTTATCGAGCAATTCTGGCTGCGCCGCAATCCGGACCCGGATTCGCCGGAAAACACCTTCAAGGAAGAGCACTATCGCCGCATCGCCTACACGAATGAGCACTACGCTTCGGGCATCCCTGGCTGGAAGACCGATCGCGGCCGCATTTACATTATGTGGGGCCCGCCTGACGAGGTGGACTCGCACCCCTCCGGCGGCTCCTACGAGCGCCCGGCGGATGAGGGCGGCGGTGAGACCTCGACCTTCCCGTTCGAGGACTGGCGCTATCGCTATCTTGAAGGGATCGGCAACAACGTAGAAATCGAGTTCGTCGATCCTACGATGACCGGCGAATACAAGCTGACCATGGACCCCAGCGAAAAGGACGCTCTCCTCTACGTCCCCGGCGCCGGCCTGACCATGATGGAATCGATGGGCATGTCCAGCAAGACCGCGCGCTTCAACAACACCGACGGCACGCACATGGCCCAGCCGCTGGGCGGCCAGCCCGAGAGCATGTCCGAATTTTCGCGCCTCGATCTCTACGCCAAAATTCAGCAAGCTCCGCCCGTCAAGTTCAAGGATCTCGAGGCGGTGGTCACTTCGCGTCTGGTGCGCAATCAGGTGGCCTTCGACTATCGCTGGGATTATCTGCGCATCACCAGCGACACGATCCTAGTTCCCATTTCAATTCAAATTCCGAACAAGCAATTGAGCTTCACGCAAAAAGACGGCATCCAATCCGCCACCATGAACCTCTTCGCCCGCATCACCACTCTCAGCGGGCGCAAGGTTCAGACCTTCGAAGACACCATCAGCCACGATGTGCCGAACTCGCTCCTGCAGCAATCGCTCAAAGGTTTTTCCATTTATCAAAAAGCCGTGCCGCTAAGCCCCGGCCTCTATCGGTTGGATATCGTCCTGAAGGACGTCAATAGCGGCAATGTGGGCGTCGTGAACACCAATCTCCGCGTCCCGCGCTACGAAGATGACAAGCTATCGTCCAGCTCGCTGATCCTCGCGGATCAAATCCAGCGCGTTTCCGCGAAAGATATCGGCGTCGGCCAGTTCGTTCTCGGCGACGTTAAAGTCCGCCCGAAAATGGATTCCACCTTCGCCACCAACGACAATCTCGGCATCTTCCTGCAGATCTACAATCTGAAGGTGGACGACAAAACGCACAAAGCGAACGCCACGGTCGAATATCGCGTCATGAAGGACAAGCAGTCCATCCTTAAATTCAACGAGGGCGGCGATCAAATCAGCCAGCGCGGCGATGAGCTCACTCTCGAAAAAGCGCTCGCTCTCAAATCTCTCACTCCCGGCAAATACAAACTCGAAGTGCAGGTGACGGACAACGTCACCAAGGAATCCATCACTCCGACGGCTGATTTTACTGTTAAGGCTGCCACTCCATGATTCGGGGGAGGTGAAGCGCCGTGAAACTGAATTTGATTCGCGCATTGGGCCTGCTGCTTCTCGCTGGTCTGGTGGTGTCGCCGCTGAACGCCGCGCCGCGCGCAGGCAGGATCGCGGGCGTAGTCGTTGATCCGCAAGGCACTCCGCAGATGGGCGCGACCGTCTATGTGGTTTCCGAGCAAGCGCCGAACCTCGCGCCGGTCCAGCTCCTTACCAACGCCCGCGGCATTTTCTCGACGGATGGCCTCGATTCCGGCTTCTACTCCATCCGCGCCACTCTCGCCGGATACCTTCCGGCCCTCGCGGAACACGTTCACGTCCTCGATGAGCGCGTCACCAAACTGCAAATCGAGCTGGGCTCCGTTTTTTCCTCGCTCGGAAAATTCCGCCGCCCGCCGAATCAGGATACGCCGCCTGATGAATGGACCTGGGTCCTGCGCACTTCGGCCGCGACTCGCCCGATTCTCCGCTGGGATGAGGGCGATGTCCTGCTCACTGGCGGCCAGCCCTCCGTCCCTTCAGGAATTGACAGGGCGCAAAGCCGCCACGCGCACAGCCTCTTCGAGCTCGCCAGCGGCAGCATGCATCCCGGCTCCATTTCGAATATCTCCGATTCTCCCGGCACGGCCTTTGCCTACACTCTCGATGCCGGCGTCCGCGGAAATCTTATCTTTGCCGGTCAGTTCAATTACGAAAGCGGGTCCGGTAGCGGTGGTGTCGTGACGCAGTGGGTTCCGAGCGGCAATCCTCACACTGGCCCCGTCTCCACGCTCGTTCTGCGCGAATCGCAGATGAATCCCGGCGGCCCCGCCTTTCGCGGCGCCCGCCTCTCGGAAGACAGCAGCCTCGAGCTCGGCGATCGCATTCACGCACGTTACGGCGCCGATATGCTCCTCGCTTCTTATGGCGGCACAACCACCAGCCTGCGCCCGCGCGCTCAAGTCGCCGTCCAGCTCTCACAAAACTGGATGACCAGCTTCACCATCGCCAGCCATCCCTGGCAGGATTCTGATCCCTCCACAAGTTCGCTCGAATCCGCCATTTCCAGTCTCGATTCACTGCCTACTGTCCTGCTTCACAATGATCGTCCGGTTTACGAGGACAATCTCCATGAGGAGATCGCCGTTCTCCGCAAACTGAGCTCGAACGCCAGCCTCACCGGCGCGATCTTCCATGATCGCTCAAGCAACACCGCCGTGATAGGCCGTGGCAACACGTCCAGTTCCGACTTTTTGCAGGATTTTTATTCCAACGCCTTCGCTTACGACGCCGGTGGCTCCAATTCCTGGGGCGCCCGCGTGGTTTATGAGCAAAAGCTCTCCGATAACTTGAGCGGCGCCGTGATTTACTCCTGGGCGGGCGCGCTGGTGCCGGGAATGGAGTCCTCCACCACGGAATCTCTGCGCGACATGCTCGAGACTCGCAATCGTCAGAGCATTGCCGCGAAATTCACCACACGCATTCCGCATCTGGGCACGCAGGTGTGCGCCGGGTACAAGTGGATTGACGGCAGCGTGGTCTCGCGCCAGGACGCTTACGGCGAAGCCGCCTACAATGTCGATCCGTACCTCAGCGTGATCATTCGCCAGCCGCTTCCCAAGTTCATCCCGGGCCACGCCGTGGCTACCGCCGACTTCGGAAACTTGCTGGCGGAGGGTTATGTGCCGCTTGAGACGCGTGACGGGCGCGTGTTTCTGGTTTCAGCGTACCGCTCGTTCCGGGGCGGCGTCAGTTTCCAGTTTTAGGCCCTCAAAAAGGCCGGTACCGGATTTGGAACTGTGTCTCCCAAAAGCCATATGCAGTCGCGGCACTCCCGGCCAAGCATCTGTAACTCACTAATTCACAGCCACATACAAACTCATCGTAGTGCTCGTATCTGGAAGTCTACGTGCACCAATTCTTTGTGGGTATTTGTGTCCGAGGTCCGCGCGTGCCCGAGGTTTGCCGGTGAATGACGGGATGCCAAAGCGAGTCGGAGCGGTGGCTCTCGCCATCGTTACGGTCGTTGCTACCGTTGCGGCCGTAATATTCGCTGCTTACAATTTTAATCAGCGCCGCACTTTCCCTGTTCCTGACGACGGCGTCACCTGGCTGGATACTCCCGCGGGCGTTCAGGCGTGGCACGTTGCTCCCGGTTCACCCGCTGAAAAAAGTGGAATTCAAGCAGGCGACTACGTCGAAACCGTCCGCGGCGCTTCTATTCGCCGCTCCACTCAAGTCACGCAGATGCTTTTCCGCGCGGGCGAATGGACGGAGCTGACTTATGGCATCAAGCGCGGCTCTTCCACCTTCGACACCAAGCTCATCACCGCGCACGCCGAGAATCCGGCTTCGCTCGAGAATTACCTTCGCATTACCGGCTTGATTTATCTCTTCATCGGCCTTTTCATTTTCGCGCGCCGTTGGAACGCGCCCCGCGCCATCCATTTCTATCTTTTCTGTCTCATATCGTTCATCTTCTACAGCTTCCATTACAGCGGAAAGCTAAGCCCGTTCGATTGGGAAGTCTACTGGGGCAATGTCGTCGCGATGTTTCTTGCGCCGGCGCTGCTCGTTCACTTTGCACTCGTCTTCCCCGAACGCCGCGGCCGCCTGTGGCAAAAACTGTTCGCTGTTTATAGTCTGCCGGCGGGTCTGCTGCTGCTGCACATCTCGGTCGCCGCGGGCGTCATCGATGTTTTCTCGCCACTCGGCTCGCGCATCGTGCTCGATCGCGTCGAGCTGGCCTACGTGGGAATCTACTTCCTCGCTGCGGCGCTGATTTTCGCGCTCAGCTATCGCCGCTCGGCTACTGCCATTCTCCGCCAGCAATTGAAATGGGTTACCGCCGGAACGATCGCGGGCATCGTGCCATTTTTCCTCTGCTACATCGTCCCGTATTTCTTCGGCGCCGTTCCGCAACCGTGGATGAAGCTATCGGTCTTCTCGCTCGCGCTGATTCCGCTCTGCTTCGGCTACGCCATCATCCGGTATCGCTTGATGGACGTGGACATCATCTTCAAGCGCGGCCTCGCCTACACCTTCGCCACCGGCGCCATCGTCGCCCTTTATTTCGGCACCGTTGCGCTCATCGGCGAATTTTTCCATACCGCCTGGGCCACCGGTCCCGCTGGAGTGGTCGTCGCCATCGTTGTCGCCGCGTTTCTCTTCGAGCCTGTCCGCAACTGGACGCAAATTCTGCTCGATCACTTTTTCTATCGCGACCGCCTCGATTACCGCCGCACGCTGATCGAATTCGGCGTCACGCTCACTAACGAAGTCCGTCTCGAGCCGCTGCTCGGCTCCATTCTCGATCGCATCTCGCAAACTCTTCTCGTCGACCGCCTGGCCATCTTTCTCGAAGACCCCTCCCAGCCCGGGGCCTTCGTGATGTCCCGTTCGATGGGAGTTCATCCCGATGGCGCGCTCGATCTCACTTTCCTCGATGCCGGGCGCCCGCAATTCCGCCAGAGCGGCTGCCTCTTCTTCGAATCCGCTCGCGCCGCCATCGCCGAAACTGATTCCGTTCGCCGTACTCTCGATCAGCTCGATCTCAATTATTTCCTCGCCTGCCGCTGCCACGACCGCACCGTCGGCATCCTCGGCCTCGGCAAAACCATGGACGGCGATTACCTCACCAGCGAAGACCTCGAGCTGCTGCTCACCATCGGCAACTACGTCGGCATCGCCATCGAGAACGCGCGCCTCTACAACTCGCTCGAGCAAAAAGCCACGCAGATCGAGCGCCTCAAAGATTTCAGCGAGAACATCGTCGAATCTCTGAATATCGGCGTCCTCACTGTGGACCTCGAAGACCGCATCGAGTCCTGGAATCCCCAGCTGGTCCGGCTCCTAGAAATCTCGCGCAGCGAAGCTGTCGGCCGCCGCCTCAATGAGGCCCTGCCCGCCGATCTCGTCGCCGAACTCACTTCGCGCTCGAGCGAGGACCGCGTAACCGGTATCTACAAATTTCATCTGAACACTTCAGCCGGCCGCCGGGCGGTAATAAATGTTTCGATTGCCCCTCTGGTCGGTAAAACCGGAACGCGCATCGGGCGTCTAATCCTTCTGGACGACATCACGCAGCGCGTGAGCCTCGAAGAACAGATGCTCCAGACCGAAAAACTCACGTCCCTCGGCTTGCTCGCCGCCGGCGTGGCTCACGAAGTCAATACGCCTCTGGCCGTCATCTCCAACTATATCCAGATGTTAGCCAAGCAAATGCCCTCCGACGATCCCAAGCAAAAGACCATCGAGAAGATCGTCAAGCAGACCTTCCGCGCCAGCGAAATCGTCAACAACTTGCTCAATTTCTCGCGCACCGGCGCCGCCCAATTGGTCGAAGTGGACCTGAACACTGTCCTCGAAGACACGCTCACTCTGGTCCAGCACCCCTTCCGAACCGCCCAGGTCAACGTAGTCCGCGCCTACCAGGACACGCTCCCCGCGGTCCTGGGCTCGACCACGCGGCTCCAGCAGGTTTTTCTCAATCTCTTCATGAACGCCCGCGACGCCATGCCCTCCGGCGGCATGCTTGAAGTCCGCACCTTCTCCCAAAACGGCTCCGTCGAAGTCGAAGTCACCGACACCGGCTCGGGCATCCCCACCGAGCACCTGAACCGCATCTTCGACCCGTTCTTCACCACCAAAGGCTCCGGCCGCGGAACAGGCTTAGGACTTTCGGTAAGTTACGGTATTATCAAGGAGCACGCTGGCAAGGTTGAGGTACGCTCGACTCCGGGCAAGGGAACCTCTTTCCGTTTGGAATTCCCGGTCGCGCGGAAGGCTGTACATGCGTAAAGGTTCGATCCTCGTTGTTGATGATGAAGCAGAGATTCGAGAAGGCCTCGAAGCTCTGCTTTCCTCCGAAGGCTTTGACGTAACCCCAGCCGACACCGGCGCCGCGGGCTTGGCGCGCCTCGAAGATCAGCCCTTCGATCTTCTGCTCCTGGACGTCAGCCTGCCCGATCGCAACGGCCTCGATCTCCTGCGCGAAATCCGCCGCCGCGATCCCTATCTTTCCATCATCTTGATCACAGCTTTCGGTTCCATCGACATGGCCCGCCAGGCTTTCAAGAGCGGCGCGCAGGACTACATCACCAAGCCTTGGTCGAACGATGAGCTGATCGCCCAGGTATCGCTGGCCATCGAAGGCCGCCGCCTGCGCGAAGAGAACGTCCAACTCAAGCGCGCCTTCAAGCAGCGCTACAATTTCCCCAGCATCATCGGCAAGAGCGAAAAGATGCTCGCGGTGCT
>DAITPO010000025.1:23140-27756 GCA_036833535.1 Candidatus Acidiferrales bacterium
GGCACCATTTTCTTCGACGAAATCAGCACCATTAGCCCCGAGACCCAGGCCAAGCTCCTGCGCGTAATCCAGGAACGCGAATTCATGCGCCTCGGCGGCACGGACACGATCAAAGTCGACGTTCGCATCCTGGCCGCCTCCAACGAAGATCTCACCACGCTGGTTCGCGAAGGCCGCTTCCGCGAAGATCTCTTCCATCGCTTGAACGTAATTTCGTTGAAGCTGCCTCCGCTGCGCGATCGCAAAGAAGATATCCCGTTGCTCGTCGAGAAATTCCTCGAGCGCTATCGCACCGAAAATGCCAAGCCGCCGCGCGCCTTCACCAATTCCGCGATGAAGCTGATGATGGATTACGATTGGCCCGGCAACGTCCGCGAACTCGAAAACGTGGTCGAGCGCGCCGTGGTTCTCTCGAATCTCGAAACCATGGACGTCGAACTGCTTCCGGAAAGCGTCCGCACGCGCGAAATCGTCAAGGGCGTTCGCCTGCAGCTAGCGGAATTTCTCCCGAATCTTCCCGGCGACGGCGTGACGCGCAGCGGCAACCCTTCCCACTCGCTATTCCAAATCATGGAAGAGGTAGAGCGCAGAGTAATCGTGGACATGCTCGAGCGCACCAACTGGAACCAAACCGAAGCCGCCGAGCGCTTCCAAATTCCGCTGAGCACGCTGAATCAAAAGATCAAGCGCCTGGGCATCGAAACCCGCCGCCGCAGCGCCACCGCCGCAGGCTCCCGCGGCGATTTCCCGCAGGCGTAGGGGAGGGTCTTTAGCCCAGCCACCTTTCGGCCATGTTCTGTAGCCCTACTTCAATTCCGGCTTCTTCCATCCCCGCGGCATAAGCGCAGTAGAAAGATCATTTCCCGATAGATCCACTCCACTCAAATCCGTCTCCGTCATCACCGTGGTGGTCAATTTCGCCCCGGCAAAATCCGCGCCGCGCACATTCACCAGGCGCAAATTCGCATTCGTCAGATTCGCGCCGCGCAGATTTGCGCCCGACAAATCCGCGCGCAACATTTCCACGCCGGTAACCTGCGCCTCGGACAAATCCGCTCCGCTCAAATTTGTTTCAGTTAAATCCGTCTTTCGCAAATCCGCTCCGTGCAATTTCGCGCCGCTCAAATCGGCAAAAGTAAGCTTGGCGCCAAAAAATCGCGCTCCCTCCAGATTCGCGCCGGAAAAATTGGCATAAGCCAAATTCGCGCCGAAAAAATCCGCCCGCCGCAAATCCGCCGAACTCAAATCCGCGCGCACGCCTCCGTCCGCTCCGCGCGTAAATCGGTCGTGCAATTCCAAAATCTCCGAAATACGCCTTCCGCCGTGCCGCAAACTCTTCAAAGATTTCAATCCACCCCTCCCAAAAAGTCCCGTCATTCCATCTCCCTGAGCGAGAGCATCACTCTCTTCCTGCAAGATGCAACCAGCATCACGTACGCAACGCCAATCTCCCGCGCCACAGATTTATGATACTTTGAATCCGCCGTGAATCTCCTCGATACTCTAAAAAATCGCGCCCGCAGCTCCCCCAAGCGCATCGTCCTACCAGAAGGCGAAGACCCGCGCGTAATCGCCGCCGCAGCAATTATCACCGGCGAAGGTTTCGCCCGCATCACTCTACTAGGCCGCCCAGCCGCAATAGAAGCCAGCGCAAAAAAAGCAGGTGTCTCTCTCTCCGGCATCACCATTATCGATCCCAATTCCAACCCGCGCCTGGAATCCTACTCCCAAATCCTCTACGAACGCCGCCGCGCCAAAGGCGTCACGCAAGAAGAATCCCAAGCCGCCGCCCGCACTCCACTCTATTTCGCCAATCTAATGGTAGCCGCCAACGACGCCGATGGCTCCGTAGGCGGCGCCACAAACTCCACCGCCGACACAGTTCGCGCCGCGATCCACGCGATCGGCTTGGCCCCAGATTCCAAACTAGTCTCGAGTTTCTTCCTGATGGTCACTCCGCCATGCAACCGCACGGCCCTAGGCGAAAGCGGCGCCATGCTCTTCGCCGACTGCGGCGTAGTCCCCGGTCCCGACGCCCAGGAACTAGCCGAAATCGCCATAGCCACGGCCGAAAACGCCCGCAATTTCCTGGAAGCCGCCCCGCGAGTAGCTCTTCTCTCCTTCTCCACAAAAGGCTCAGCCAATCATCCGCAACTAGAAAAAATTCGCGAAGCTCTGCGCATAGCCAAAGCCCGCCGCCCCGATCTGACAATCGACGGCGAACTCCAAGCCGACGCCGCCCTGGTCCCCGAAATCGCCGCAAGCAAAGCCCCAGGCTCCCCGGTAGCAGGCCGCGCAAACGTCCTGATTTTCCCCGATCTAAATTCCGGCAACATAGCCTACAAACTCGTCGAACGCACCAGCAACGCCAGCGCCCTAGGCCCAATCCTCCAAGGCCTAGCTCGCCCGTCCAACGATCTATCCCGAGGCTGCACCACAGAAGACATAGTAAACGTAGTAGCGATAACCGCCATTCAAGCACGGTAGCGCCGGCGTCCCCGCCGGCATCTTACGACCACAATCATCAACAAGAACTCCGGCCGACCGCGGACCAACCATTGCCTTCCTCTGAAATTTCAAATCTGAAATTTGAAATCTCCCAACTTCCTTTATGATGTACGCAATACAAAATGCCCCGTTCGACAAAATCCATCCTAATCTTCGCGACTCTCTTCTTCCTCGTCTCCTGCCCCACCCGCGCCCAAGACGCCGATCAACTCACCGAAGAAGTAATCGCCAACTTATCCTCCGGCCGCGTAATCCTAGCCGTCTACAAAGACGCCATAGTAATCGCCACAATAGAAAATAAAATCGAGCCCGGCACGCTCACTCCCCCAATAGTCCCAATCAGCGGCCAAAGAGCCGGCATCCTGCTGGGCGCAACAGTCTGGATCTCACCATCCTCGCGCCAAACCATCGCCAATCTGGCCCAAGGTCTCCAACACGCCCGCAGCAATGCTGTCGGCGCCAACAGACCGCACCTGGCCGCTCCCAGCGACTCAGAAAAAACCGCCACCGACATCGAGCAAACCGGCCTCGGCTTTCTAGTTCTCCTGAACGAAGCCGCCGGCAACATTCACAGCCACCTGAGCCTCAGCGAGACCGAGCCGCTAACCGAATTAATCCTCGCCGACTACGCCCCGGGCTACGGCCCCGAAATCTGGCAACTCAGCTACACAATCCATCAAGAACCCGAGCGCGGCGATTACTGGCAAACCAGAGTGCAGCGCCCGCGTTACACGCAATTCTGGCCCCCGGAAAAAAAGGACCCGCACGCGTTAATCGAAATTCACTATCCTGCCGACGACAATCAAACCCCGCTGCGCGACCTGCTCCTGGCCCACGATGAACGCCTGGAAAAAATCCGCACTTCCTCCCCCGATCAAGCAGCAGGCGCAGACGCAATCCTCCACGCCGAAACCGACAAACAATTAGTAGCCGCAGGCTTGCCATTCCTAAGAGCCGCAATCGAAGCCATAGCCGCAGGCAATCGCACCCAACTAGCGATCATCCCTCAAGCCAACAATTTCCAATGGCTAATCCCTCCGTCACCCGAAGAACGCATACCCCCAGACAAAAATCGCCCCGAAGGCGCCCCAACGCTTCAACGCCCCCCCGAAGCCCCCACGCTAGAAAAGCCACCAGGGTAGCGCCGGCGTCCCTGCCGGCATCTTACGACCACAAAAGCCAACACCAACCGCGCTCAACCGCGGACTCACATCGCGGAACGATCCCTCTTAGTCGTTCTCTTAAATCTCAAATCTGAAATTTGAAATCTCCGCGTTCTCTTTTCCCCCGCCACTCCCATCCAAGGTTAAAATGCCCCAGCCATGCAACTCTGGTTCTCCCCCAAAAGCTCCGTCACCCTCCGCGAACAACTCGTCACCCAAATCATCCTAGCCATCCTCAGCGACGATCTCCGCCCAGGCCAACGCCTGCCCAGCACCCGAGAACTAGCCCGCCGCTTCCGTCTCCATCCCAACACCGTCAGCGCCGGCTACCGCCAGCTATCCAAAGATCGTTGGGTCGAATTCCGCCGAGGCAGCGGCGTCTACGTCCGCCCAACCAAACCACAAGATGGACTCTCTTCCGAATGTGCTCTCGATCAACTGGTAGTCGATCTCCTCCAATCCGCCCGCACTCTCGGCATCCCCATGGCCGCCGTGCGCGCACGCCTCCGCCACTGGTTCGATCTGCAACCCCCAGATCATTTCCTGCTAATCGAGCCAGACGAAGAACTGCGCCGCATCCTAACTCTAGAGATCCAGCAAGCCGTAACTATTCCGGTAAAAAATTGCGCCCCGCAACACTCGCAATTCAAGCAGCAACTAGAAAGCGCCATTCCAGTAGCACTAGCAGGAAAAGAAAAAATTGTGCGCCAAGCTCTGCCCGAGAGCGCCGAATTGCTGATGCTGCAAACTCGTTCAGTACCAGCTTCGCTAGCAAACTGGTTACCCGCTCCCAAGGGCGTATTGGTAGGCGTAGCCTCGCGCTGGCCAGGCTTCCTGAAATTAGCCCGCACCATGCTGATAGCCGCAGGCTTTCATCCCGACACTCTGATCTTCCGCGACGCCAGCAAGCGAAACTGGCAACGAGGCCTGCAGGAAACCGCAGCA
>DAITPO010000025.1:27856-31968 GCA_036833535.1 Candidatus Acidiferrales bacterium
TGGGACAACGTGAAAAAAATAAAGCCCGGAACAACTCTGGAAATCCAACTCAAGAGCGGAGATCAGTTCTATGGCGAGCTAGACCAAGTAAGCGACTCGGGTCTGCGCATCTACGCCGCAGATAACAATTCCGCGCAAACCAACTGGCAGCACGACCTCGATCGAAAACAAATCCGCCGCATCGTTCGCTTCCGCCGCTCCTCACACCTGCCCAACCCGACGCGCTGGATGGCCATTGGCGCCGTAGCAGGCGGCGCAATCGGAGTCGGCGCAGGAGCCATCGGCGACGCCAAGCACGGCAACAACGGCCGCTGGCTCGTCGAGGGTTTCGCCGGTGCCGTCCTCGGCTTCTTCGCGAGCTGCGCGGTTTTGGCAGGCGTAGCCGTAGTCCACGCAGCCCAACTCCCCCGCCACACAAGAGTAATCTACGAAGACAACAGCCTTCCTCCAGCGAAAGATGCACGCGGGCAAAGTTCTCCCTCTTCGCCCTTATTTGAAATTTTAAATTTCAAATTTGACATCTCCGCCGCAGTGCCGTCATCCACCCCGGCAGAAACGCTTTAAAGGAAGGATCAACCCCGACGTTTCCCCAACTCCTCCTGCAACCGCGCATTCTTCTCCGCCACCGACTTCGCCAGCTCCCTCTTATGCTCCGCCAACTTCTCCGCCACCCGCGCATCCGAAAGCCCCAAGATCTCCAAAGCGAAAATCGCCGCATTCACAGCCCCAGCCTTATCGATCGCCATCGTCGCCACAGGAATTCCAGCCGGCATCTGCACAATAGCCAAAAGCGAATCCAACCCATTCAAAGCAGTAGTAGCCATAGGCACGCCGATTACGGGCAAAGTAGTAAGCGAAGCCACCACTCCAGCCAAATGCGCCGCCCCGCCAGCCCCGACAATTATCGCTTTCAACCCACGTGCCTGCGCAGTAGTAGCATACTCATGCGTCCGCGCAGGCGCCCGGTGCGCCGAAATAACTTCCATCTCATATGCAACGCCAAATTTTTCAAGCGTCTTTCCAGCCTCAGCCATTACCGGCAAATCCGTATCCGATCCCATAATGATTCCAATAGTCATGTAGCGCCGGCCTCCGTGCCGGCATCTTACGACCACAATCAAATCCGAAGGCAAACAACGCCCGCGGACCCACTCAATCAACTACGAGATCTATCTCCGCTCTCATCTGAAATTTCAGAATCAAACTAAACCCGTTGACATCGCCGCAGCAACAGGTCTTCGGTCGTAGGGGTGCCCGCTTGCTGCGCCCGGCCAAGTAACCCCGACCGACACTCTCGCCATTCACGTCCGCACGTTCCAACTCGCGCATAAGCAGGCGATGCCCAGGAGAAACAAACACATGCGCCACTTCACCCATGCCGAACCTCCGCCGCCGCACTAAGCGCCGCCCCAGAAACAAGACCAATATCGTTCCGATAGCGACAGCCAGACGCAGACAATATACTAATCATGTCGTAGCACAATCTCGTTGCATCCCCTACACTTACCCCGATCGCTCCGACTCCCAAAACGCGACCACCACTAACGTAGTAGTGCTCTCCGTTCCGTCGTGTCCCCGCATGAAATACCACGCGCCCAGAATCTCCCGCAATTCGCTCAAGCCCCAAAATCTCAGCTCCCATCTCCGGCTTCTCCGGATATCCCTTAGCCGCAAGAACCACATAGCAGCTAGCACCAGGCTTCCAGCGAGCCGCGCACGAACCGAGGTCTCCCTTCGCCGAAGCCACAAGAAGCTCCGCCAAATCAAAATCGGCCCGCAGCATGATCGCCTGCGTCTCCGGATCCCCCAGACGGCAGTTATATTCCAGAATTTTCGGTCCCTCCGCGGTAATCATCAATCCAAAGTACAAAAATCCCCGGTAATCCAGCCCATCCGCCCGCAATCCAGAAATTGTCGGCTGGACGACATCGCGTTTTATGCGCTCTTCGAGCTCCACGGGCAGCAAACTATCGTCCGAATAAGCCCCCATTCCCCCGGTATTCGGCCCTTCATCACCGTCATATGCCCGCTTGTAGTCCCGCGCCGGCGCCATCGCAATCACTCGCGACCCGTCCGTTAACACAATGTAGGACAGTTCCTGTCCCCGCAATCCCTCCTCGAGCAAGATCCGCCGCCCCGCCTCCCCGAATTCCCCGCGCACCATCGCCCGATCGATGAATTCCTCCGCTTCCGCCCGCGAAGAAGTCGCCAAAACGCCCTTACCCGCACAAAGCCCATCCGCCTTAATCACCACAGGCCACGCAACGCCGCCAAGCGCAGCCTTGGCCTCCGCCGCCGACTCGAACACGCCATACATCTTCGCCGTAGGTATCGAGTGCCGCGCCAGAAACTCCTTCGTATAAACCTTGCTGCCCTCGAGCTGCGCCGCATCCCGCCCTGGCCCGACAACGGCGAATCCCCGCCGCCGCAATTCATCCGCCAGCCCAAGCACCAGCGGCAGCTCCGGCCCAATCACGGTCAAATCAGGCCGCAACCTCTCCGCAAGGCTAACCATTTCTGCAAGTACCGAAGTATTTACGGGTAAGCACTCCGCGTCATTCGCGATCCCGCCATTCCCCGGCGCGCACCAAATTCTCTGCACCTCCGCGCTCTGCTTCAATTTCCAAACCAACGCATGCTCCCGTCCGCCTCCGCCAATCACAAGTATTTTCATTATCTCCACCGCGCCCCACGACACTCAATCCGGCCTGCGCGAAAACGCAAGATAAGCGCTGAAGGCCCCGCTGTCAACAACCGCACTCCCAAAATATCAAAGACAATCAAGTCAATCGATCGCTGAGATACGGACGCTCTTTACTAACTCTGCCATCGAGAATGGCACTATTGGGTTCCCGCGCGATGAGTGATTTCCCAGCCGCAGGGGCGCGGCTTGCTGCGTCCGCTCCGTGTAAGCCTCACCTCCGCTGCCGCCACTTCCTCTGCAGAAATCGATTTCAGGGTTTCGCCGTTTCGTAGATCGAGTTCGTCTCCATCGCCCTTGAATCCCAACACCGTTCGTGCTCTTATCATCCCCGTATGCTGCCATCCACGCTTCCGTGGGATTTCATCGCCATCTTAATCGTCCTAGCCATCGTAGTCCCGTGGCGAGGCGCCGTACGCATTCGCGCCCTAATGCGCCGCGAATCCCTCACCAGTGTAGATCGCATCGCCCTCTACGCCTCCACGATCGCATTCCAATGGCTAGCCACCGCAATCATCCTCTGGCGCGCCACGGCCCACGGCTACCATCTCTCCGATCTAGGCCTGGCGCTTCCGTCCCCGTGGCTCACAGTAATAGTAGGCGTTGCCCTCTCCGCCCTAATCACCTTTAATCAAGCCGCTAGCATCCGCCGCCTGGCCTCGCTGCCAAGCCAAAAGCAAGGATTCATGCGCACCCTAACAATCAAGCTAATGCCCCAAAACGCCCCAGAGCGCCTAGCCTTCTTCGCCCTGGTCACCACGGTAGCCCTCTGCGAAGAAACCATCTACCGCGGCTTCATCCAAAGATTATTCCTAAATGTCTCGAACGGCTCGATCGCCATAGCCATCCTAGGCGCCGCCGTATTCTTCGCCCTAGCCCATCTCTACCAAGGCCGCCGCGGCCTAATCGTCACATTTTTCGCCGGCGCTATTTTCTCGGCAGTCCGCGTCTGGACGGGCTCGTTAATCCCGACAATGGTCGCCCATTTCGTAGCCGATCTTTCGGTAGGCCTACTAGCCCCGCGCCTGCTGACGGTCCGCGCCCTACCTCCCGCCGATCAAGTTCCAGCCAGCGCAGACTCGAATCCATGACCATGCACGCACGATTCTTCTCGTGTCGGTTTCCCGCATGAGCGTGTAACCGCTATGAATCCCGAGCCCACAATTTCTCTTCCCACTCAGCAGATCCAAATCGTGCTCCAATCCTTCGAGATCGCGGCCGCCGATCCGCTCTGCGAGCAAATTCGCACCTATATCGATCTACTTCTCCGCTGGAACCGCCGAATTTCCCTAACCGCCATCGAATCTCCCGAGGAAATCGTCCGAACGCACTTCGCCGAAAGCCTTTTGGCGACAAAAGCCGTCCCCGATCTACATGGTCGGCTCGCCGACGTTGGCACCGGCGCCGGTTT
>DAITPO010000025.1:32068-34780 GCA_036833535.1 Candidatus Acidiferrales bacterium
CGGCCGTGTGATGGTTTGGACCGGCCCGGACGGCAAATCCGAACTAGAACGCAAGAAATCCTGGAGGTGGCACCCACCCAACGTGATTCCCGGCTCAAAACACCGCCTAATCGTACTCGGCTCGCGCTGATCAGCAAGAAAGTGTTCCACGTGAAACATTTCAAGTAACACTTTAGCTGTTCCACGTGGAACGATTCCTCGTATTTTTACCTACGTATAACGAAATTCCTTGCACACTCCTCAATCCTTCTGCTAAATTCCCCTCGCTCGGGGGGTAATTTGGGGCGAGTCATCGCCATTGCCAATCAGAAGGGCGGCGTCGGTAAGACCACCACCACTGTCAACCTCGGAGCCTCCCTAGCCGCCACAGAACGCCGCGCCCTAGTAATCGATTGCGACTCCCAAGGCAACATGACCACCGCCCTGGGCTTCCAGAAGGATCCCTCCCGCCGCACCCTCTATAACCTATTGATTTTAAATGAATCCATAGACAAGGTCCTGCTCAAAACCCAGGTAGAAGGCCTAGACCTAATCCCCTCAGACAAAAATCTGGTAGGCGCCGCGGTAGAGCTGGTCAACATGGAAAACCGCGAGTACCAGCTGAAAGCCATAGTCGATCAGCTAAAGCAGAATTACGATTACGTCCTGCTAGACTGCCCGCCAGCCCTAGATCTTCTCACCCTGAACGCCCTAGCCGCCGCCGATTCCGTCCTGGTCCCGATCCAAACCGAGTACCTGGCCCTGGAAGGCGTCTCCGAGCTACTAGACACCCTAATGCGCCTCCGCCGCACCATCAATCCCTCCCTAGCGATCGAAGGCATCCTACTCACCATGTACGACGACCGCACCACGCTCTCAAAGCAGGTCGCCGCCGATCTACGCAGCTTCTTCGGAGCCCAGGTCTTTGAAACGGTCATCCCACGCAACGTCCGCCTTGCCGAAGCTCCCAGCCACGGAAAGCCAGTAATGTTCTACGACATACATAGTAAAGGCGCTGAAAGCTATCTTCAGCTCGCCAAGGAGGTTGTCGCCTATGGCACGAAACGCTTTGGGGCGGGGGCTTAGCGCATTAATTCGCGAGCCGGGCCTGGGAATAGATGTCCCGGGCGCAGGCATGCCCGCAGGCATCCCGCCGGGCCAAGCGCAAGGCACCGCCGCTGCAACGGCCCCAGCTCTGGCCCCGGGCAGCGAAGCCGTAATCCAGGTCGACATCGACATCATCGATCCCAGCCCGCACCAACCGCGCCTCAAATTCAGCGAAGCCGCAATGGAAGAGCTGGCCGCGTCCATCACCGCCAGCGGCATCCTTCAACCAGTCCTACTCCGCCGCAAAGGCCCCCGCTACGAACTAATCGCCGGCGAGCGCCGCTGGCGCGCCGCCCAACGCGCCGCAATGAAAAGCGTCCCAGCCATAGTGCGCAATGTCCCCGATGAGCGCGCGGTTGAAATGACGCTAATCGAAAACCTGCAACGCGAAGATCTCAATCCGCTCGAAGAAGCGATGGCCTTCGATCGCCTCTCCCACGATTTCGGCATGACCCAGGAACAGATCGCCGAACGCACCGGCAAAAATCGCAGCACAATTTCAAACTCGCTGCGCCTGCTGCGCCTGGATCCGCAAGTGAAAAAGATGATCGGCGAAGGCCTAATCTCCGCCAGCCACGCCCGCGCCCTGATAACCATCACCGATCCAGCATCCCAAATCGACGCCGCCAAAAAAGCCGCCCGCGGCCGCATCTCCGTCCGTCAAATCGAGCGCATGACGGCCAAAGCCACGAAAGCCCCAAAGCCTGGCGAAGTAAGCGTAACCGACCCAAACGTCCGCCACATGCTAGGTCTGATGGAGCAAAAGTACGGCACCAAGGTAACGTTAAAGCCCTTCGTAGGCGGCAAAGGCGGCCACCTAATCTTCCACTACTACGAGAACGAATACTTAACCACCCTCTACGATCTATTGATGATAGAACGCTAGTAATGTAGTAGACAGAAGCGCGGTATGTTCTTGCCGTCATCCTGAGCGGAGCTAAGGATCTAAAGGACCTGGAGTCGGAAACAGCCACCCGCAGTCATCGCCAGCGCAGAGAAGTAGTGGCATTTTTTTCCTTTCGCGGAACGCCGTGCCTCCAGCGCCACGGCGGTAGTCTCAATTCAGCTGATATCGTTTTCGCGAGAAGTCCGACGCCTTGTCAGGGCATGACTTCAGTCATGCCGCAACGCTCGCAAAACAACGACGGCTTTAGCCGCTGAGGTTCGTCCTTTCTCAAGCGGCCTTTAAATCCCAAACCTTCCCCCCGCACGAAACCCCCAACTCGGCTACTATGTACCTGGAGAATCCCCCGTGCCCTGGGACTGGCTAGAACGCAAAATCACCGACTCCGACGAATGGACCGGCTTCCTCGAGCGCGGGATCAAGGTAGTCGGCGACATCGAAAGCTCCGGCACCCTCCGCGTAAACTCGCGCGTCCAAGGCACGCTAAAATCCCACAGCATGTTAATCCTCGGCGACGCATCCGAAGTCGAAGGCCAACTAGAAGCCCGCATAGTAATCGTAGGCGGCAAATTCAAAGGAATAGTCCGCGCCTCAGAACGAGTAGAAATTCACGAGAAGGGCGTGGTAACGGGAGAAGTCCACTCCAAATGCCTGCTAATCGAGCCAGGCGCCATCTTCGAAGGCACCTGCCACATGATGCCAGAAGCCTCCAACGGCAAAAT
>DAITPO010000026.1:0-19028 GCA_036833535.1 Candidatus Acidiferrales bacterium
ATGCGCCTCGCCCATCGCTGCGGCGTGGATTTCTCGCTGCTGAAAGAAGCCGAAAACATCAACAACCGCCGCATCGATCATCTGGTCGAAAAACTGCGGCGCGCGCTCTGGGTTCTCCGCGGCAAGCAAATTGGAGTTCTCGGCCTCGCCTTCAAGCCGAATACCGATGACATCCGCTTCTCACCGGCCGTCGCGTTAATCGAGCGATTGAAAGCAGAAGGCGCGCGAGTTCACGCCTACGATCCCGAAGCGATGGAAAAAACACGCGAGGCGCATCCCGATCTGCAAGTCGGCGCGTCGGCGTACGAAGTGGCTCATGGAGCCGACGCTGTAGTGATCGCTACCGAATGGAAGCAATTCCGCGAACTCGACTGGCAGCGAATGCGCGATTCGATGGCCCGCCCGCTAATCCTCGACGGCCGCAATCTGCTTTCACCCAACGAAATGAAAGCCCTGGGATTCGAATATCACTCCATGGGCCGCCCCGACGAAGAAGTCCGCACCATGGTCAACGGCACCGCGTAGCGATCTGCGAGATGGTTTGTCAGGGCACGGCTTCAGCCGTGCCGCAATCGCAGAAAAGCAAGACGGCTTTAGCCGCTGAGGTTTTGTTCTCCGCCTTCTCACACCTACGCGTTATTCACGCGAATCTGCGGGCACTTTTACTCATCCCTTCGCTGCCGTCTCCGCGATTTTCGTCTGAAAGTATTCCAGCGTCAGCCGCAATCCCTCTTCCAAATTCACTTTCGGCTCCCACTTCAAAATGCGGCGCGCTTTGGTGATGTCCGGGCAGCGCTGCTTGGGATCATCCTGCGGCAGCGGCTTGTAAATGATTTCGGATTTCGTTCCCGTCAGCCGCCGGATGCGCTCGGCGAATTCCTTGATGGTGATCTCCTGCGGATTGCCGATGTTCGTCGGCTCGTGTTCATTTGATTCCAGCAGCCGCAGAATCCCTTCGACCAAATCGGAAACGTAGCAAAAGCTGCGCGTCTGGCTGCCGTCGCCGTAAACGGTGATCGGCTGGCCGGTCAGCGCCTGATACAAAAAATTCGGCAGCGCTCGGCCATCATTCAATCTCATACGCGGGCCATAGGTATTGAAGATGCGCACGATGTGCGTATCCTCGCCGTGAAAGCGGTGATAGGCCATCGTCATGGCCTCGGCAAATCGCTTGGCCTCGTCATAAACTCCGCGCGGCCCGATAGGATTCACATGTCCCCAATAAGTTTCCGGTTGCGGACTCACCTCCGGATCGCCGTAACACTCCGAAGTGGAAGCGAGCAGATAACGGCTCTTCTTCGCCAGCGCGAGTCCCAGCGTGTTGTGCGTCCCGAGCGCGCCCACTTTCAGCGTCGGAATCGGCAGCTTCAAATAATCGTCGGGGCTTGCCGGCGAAGCAAAATGCATCACCGCATCAACGCCGTCCGCGATCTCGATGTAACGCGTGACGTCCTGCTGCACTAATCGAAAACGCGGATTCGATTGCAAGTGCGCCACATTGGTCGCGGCGCCCGTCACCAGATTATCGAGGCACAGGACTTCCCAGCCACGCGCCAGCATCGCATCGCACAAATGCGAGCCAAGAAATCCCGCCCCGCCTGTAATCACTACTCGCAATCGCGTCGATCCTTTCGAGCCCAGTTCAAATGGCCGGCAGCGACGGCCATTATCACCGAAAAACCAACGAGATAGTAGGAGCGCTGCCCTACTGCGTCTTCTCGGCAGCAGCGGGCGCCGGATACGCTGTCGTGTGATCGTGCACCACGCGCCAACCCTCCGGCAGCTTCCGCACAATCACGGTGTAGACGCCCGACAGCCGATCCTTCTCCCGCTGGAGCTGATATTCGCCCGTCGCATAGGCCGCGTCGGCGGAGAGTACCTTGATCTCGAGATTCGAGAAGCTTAGGTGCCCCATGGCCTTGGCGTCGGGATAGACGCGGTGGTAGCGCGCCAGAACCGCGTCCCAGCCGCGTAGGATGCCGCTGGCGCCCACGAATTCCGTGTCCGGGGACTTCCAATAGCCCGCCATAAAGGCGTCGGTATCGCCCCGATTCCAGGCTGCCGTCTGGTCATCGAAGACTTTGCGGATGGCGGCCTCGTCGGATTCACCGCCGCGGGCCGGAATGGCCCTTACCGCCAGCCAGCTGGCCGCAAGTGCAAGGGCGCACCCGGCCGCAAGTCCCAGGCGTTTAAAAAGCATCGCTTCCTCCCTATCTAAGCTACAGAGCCATAAGGATATACCACGATTGGTACTACTGGCCTATTGTCCAGTGCGGTCGCCAACGGCACAATGGTCTCGTTAAACATGATCGCCGCACTCATCTTCGTGATCTCAGTAGCAGCCCTCCTGCAGTTCGGGCTCTACGCCTGGCGGGCAGCGTTCCTGTCCGTTGCGGCCCGGGAAGTCTCCGCAGAGACCCGGGAGGCGATGGGCGCGGCGGCCGCAGCCGTCGATAACGGCGATCTTGAAGGCGCCACGAGGTGGCTGGACGTCAGCCCGAACCTCGCGGGCGAAGATCGCCGGCTGTGGACCGTCAAGCTCTATTACGTGGCCCTACGCGCGGTTGCCGGCCTGAGCCGCCTCGCGGCCCCGGCAGGCGACTGGTCGCACCGGGAAATGGTCTCCTGCGCCCGCTACGCAGCAGTTGTAGTCGAAGAGCGCATGCAGCGCAATCGGCTAGTAGTGGCCGAGATGCGCTCCTTCTAACCAAAGCTTTCCACGTTCACGGAATCGTAACCCTACCGTAAGCCTTTACCTAGTAAGCCCAGCGAAGAAGGACTGAGCCGGAGGTGTAGCCGGCGCCTACGGCTACCAGCAGGACCAGGTCACCCTTCTTTAGGCGCTTCTCTGCTAGGGCGTCCATTAGGCCTAACGGGATTGTGCCTGCTGTGGTGTTGCCGTAGCGGTCGATATTTACCATCACCTTGGAATCGTCTACGCCTAGGCGTTGTTGCATGGCGCGGATGATTCTTAGGTTGGCTTGGTGCGGGACTACCAGGGTTAGGTCGTCGCTGGTGAAGCCGTTGCGTTCCAGGAGTTGGGCGGAGAGATCGCACATGCGACGCACGGCGTATTTGAAGACTTGCTGGCCCTCTTGGTGGACGTAGTGCATGCGCTTCTCGACCGTTTCGTGCGTGGCGGGATGGAGAGAGCCGCCGCCGGGCATGTAGAGGCAGCAGCCGCCGCTGCCGTCTACGTCGTGGCTGAAATCCAGGATGCCTTCGGAATCGGACGTGGCGGGTTCGAGAAGGACTGCGCCGGCGCCATCGCCAAAGAGGACGCAGGTGGCGCGATCGGTGAAATCCAGGATGGAGGTCATTACGTCGCTGCCGATTACCAGAACTTTTTTATGCGTGCCGGCGCCGACGAATTGGGCGCCTACCGTGAGCGCGTAGGCGAAGCCCGAGCAGGCGGCGGAGAGATCGAAGCCCCAGGCATTTTTTGCGCCGAGGCGGTCTTGAATCAGGCAGGCGGTGGCCGGGAAGAACATGTCAGGAGTGACGGAGGCGACTACGATCAGCTCGATTTCTTCGGGATCTAGATTCTTGTGGGCTAGGAGCTTGCGGGCTGCTTCGGTGCCTAGATGCGATGCGGCTACGCCGGGATCGGCGTAGTGGCGCTCGCGGATGCCGGTGCGCGTGCGGATCCATTCGTCGTTGGTGTCCACGCGCTTTTCGAGCTCGGCGTTGGTCACGACGCGCGGCGGAACGTAGCCGGCTACGCCTGTGATTTTTGCTGCGATCCTTCGCGGCATTAATGCTCCCTCAAAAATACAAGGCGCGATTGTACGCAATCGCGCGCGGCAGCGGCAAGAAAATCGGGTGTTGGGGCGAGTGGAGAATGTGGTTGGCGGTTTGGTTTTGGTTACGCGGAGCGGGCGGGTCGATTGCTTCGCAATCGCACAGCGATTGACCCCCGCCCCTACGGAAGAAGCGGCGACGGCAAATTTAGATCCTTAGCTGCGCTCAGGGTGACGACGCGGAGAGAGGCGGGAGGATTTCGTAGCGGTAGGTGATTTGGGCGGTTTTGTTTAGCATGGCGGCTACGGAGCAGTATTTGTTTTCGCTTAGTTCGATTGTGTCGCGGACTGCTTTTTCGTCTAGGTTGCCGCGTAGGCGGTAGAGGATTTCTAGTTTTGTCCAGACTTGCGGGGGGTCGGGGGCGCGTTCGCCGGAGATGACCAGCTCGAGGCCTTCGAGCTTTTGGCGCTTCTTGGCTAGGATGATGATGATGTCGGTGGCGGTGCAGGTGCCTAGGGCGGCTAGGAGAATTTCCATGGAGCCGGCGGCGGAGTTTGGGGTGGGATCGTTGTCGAAGGGAATGGCGTGGCCGGAGGGGAGGGTGGCTAGGAATTGTTGGTTGCGGATCCAGACGACGGTGGCGGATTGCATGGGGAGAGCTCCTTTCGGCGTTGAAACGTCTTTCAGGATGCGGGGGAGGGGCGCTGGGCGTCAAGGGTCGGTAGAGCGGGCCGCGCGCGATCGGTGCTTGTGGCGGAGTTCGCGGTCGTAAGAGGCCGGCGGGACGCCAGCGGTACCGTCGGAAAATCGCGTTGTGCAAGCCGTGCGTGAGTGGTGCTTGTGGCGGAGTTCGCGGTCGTAAGAGGCCGGCGGGGACGCCGGCGCTACTTTGCGGCGCTTTCGGGATTGGGTTCGGCGATTTCGATGTCGGCTATGGGATCTGGGTTGCGGCGTAGGATTTCTACGAAGATGGTTACTAGTTGCGGATCGAATTGCAGGCCGGCGCAACGCTGGAGTTCGGCTACCGCGGCTTCGGCGGTGCGCGGCTTTTTGTAGACGCGCTCGGAGGTGATGGTGTCGTAGGCGTCGGCGATGGCGATTATGCGGGCGCCTAGCGGGATTTCTTCGGCGGAGAGGCGCTCGGGATAGCCGGAGCCATCGAAATATTCGTGATGGTGGCGAACCATTTTGCGTACGCGATCCATGGCGCGAAGGGGATCGAGAATTTGCGAGCCGAGCTCGGTGTGGGATTTCATGGTTTCCCACTCGACGGCATCTAGCGGGCCGGATTTATTCAGAATGGCTTCGGGAATGCCGACTTTGCCGACATCGTGGAGAAGGCCTGCCAGGCGAACTTCTTCGATTTCCACTGCGCTGAGATTTGCATCGGCGGCGATTAGCGCGGCGTAGGCGGAAACTTTTTGCGAGTGTCCGTTGGTGAATTGATCTTTCGCATCCACGGCGAGCGCTAGCGACGTGACCGTCTCGACTACCGACGGGTGCAATTGATCTGGCGATGCGCCTTCATTTTCTTCCGCGAGAGACCGCGTGAACTGTTCGATGCGGCGGCGAATTTCGTCGAAGGCTTCGGGGCCGGTGACGAATTGGCGCTTGAGAGTTACGCCGAGATAGGCTTCGAGAACATCCTGCTTCCATTTTTTGGTTTCGCCGGAGGCTTTGTCTTCGGTGGTGGAGACGGCGTTACCGCCCTGATGTTTTGAGAGATACATCGAAGAGTCGGCGACCTGGATGAGTTCTTGCGGCGTCGAGCCGTGAAGCGGATAGGCGGCGATGCCGAAGCTGCCGGTGACGTTCTTGTCGCGGAGGAGAGGATCGGAGGCGACCCAGCCGCGGAGCTTGCTGGCTAGGGCGCGCGATTGGTCGATCGTTGTTTCGGGCATGAGAATTACGAATTCGTCGCCGCCATAACGGGCTACTACATCGGAGCGGCGGCAATTTTGCTCGAGGATGTGGGCTACTCTTTGCAGGACTACGTCGCCTTCGAGGTGGCCGTAGAAATCGTTTACGAATTTGAAGCGATCGAGGTCCATCAGGACGATGGAGAACGGGCGATTGGCGCGCGTGGACCGTTTCCATTCGGCGGAGAGAGCTTCCATCAAAAAGCGATGCGTCTTTACGCCGGTTAGGCCGTCGGTGATGGCTTGTTCCTGGGCTTTCTGGAAAGTTTGCGCGTTGTGGAATGCGCCGGCGAAAAGATCGGCTAGCGTGCGCAGGAGCTGCATTTCGTCGGCGGTGAATTCGCAGGGCTCGGAGGATTCGACGTAGAGAACTGCGAGCATTTGATCGGCGTAATTGACCGGCAACGCGGCAGCGGAGACTGATGTCGGCAGAACGGGCCTTATGGTTCCGGAATGAACTTCGCGAATTACTTCGGCTTGGCCGGTGCGGGCGACTTGGCCGACCAAACCGTCACCGAAAGCGATGCGACGGCCGAGAGCGTCGCGGCGGCGGCCGCCTTCGGCCTGAACGAGGAGTTCTTTGGCGGAATAATCTACCGTGGCGATGCCGATGTGATCGTAGGTGAGGCCTCGCTCCATTTCCGCGGCGATTTTGAAAAGCATTTCGTCGGGATTGAGAGTGGCGATGGCGTGGCTTGAGATTGCGTTCACGAGCGAGAGTTGGCGCGTTTTGCGCTGCTCTTCGCCGAAGAGATGGGCGTTCTCGATGGCTACCGACGCTTCGCTGGCCAGCACGCGCAACATTTCCAGGTGGCCTTCGTCGAAAAGGCGCTCGCGGCGACTGTGAACGGCCATCACGCCGATAGCGCGATCGTGCAAAATCAGGGGGACGCCGCAGAAGCAGCCTGTTTCCTGCAGAAGCTCGATTCCCTGGCGTTCCAATTCTTCCGCGAGGTGCTCGCGAATCAGGACCGGCTGGCGATTCTTGACGATGTGCTCGATCAAGTGATTGCCGGCGGGACGCGTGCGTTTCGGCAGGCGCGCTTTGTCGTCAATTTCAAGCTCGAAGCGCACATTCGGCTGATCGGGCTCATAGAAGGCGATATAGAAGCTGCTGACGTCGAGCAGGCGGCTCATCTCGCTGTAAATGCGCTCGAACAGCGAATCGGTTTCTAGAGTGGAGCTGAGCACGCGGCCAATTTCGTTCAGGATGTGCAGCTCTTCGCTGCGGCGGGAAGTTTGCTGCACGAGATAGCTGTTTTCGACGGCCAAGCCGATCTGATGGCCGAGCGCGAGAAGAAGGCGCAGTTCGGCGGTTGTGAATTTGCGGCTGTCGGGAGTGCCAAGGAGGAGCACGCCGAAGACGCGCTCTTTGGCTTGCAGGCTGATTCCTACGACGGTGAGGAGACCCTGGCTTAGAAGCTGTTTGCGGACTGCTTTGAAGGCCGGCTCGCGCTCGAGGGATTCCCAATTGGAATCGCGCTCGAGTTCCGCGAGAACCATCAGGCCGCCGAGGCGCGCGACCATTTTCACCATGTAAACATCGAGGCGTTCGTCCTGCACGGCTTCGCAGAAAGTGCTGCCGAGGCCGGTGGTGACTACCGATGCGGGACCTTCGGGATCGCCGTAGTGCAGGCAGAGCGCGCCGGCTGGAATGCGGGCTACGTTGAGGACGCGGTCGAGAGTTTGTGCCAGCATTTTTTGGATTTCGCCGCCGGCGAAGCTGGAAGTGGCGAGATTGAGGCTGGAGAGCGCGAGCATGTTGCGCTCGACGCGGCGGCGCTGTTCTTCGTAGACGCCCATGACCATCAGCACGCCGGTGAAGAATTGCGGCACGACGACGAACAGGCCGAAATTTTTGCCCGCGAGAGACGGGATCATGGGCTGAACGGCGTTGAGCGCGACGAGCAAGCCCCAGGCGGCGAAGGCCAGCGCGAGCAAGGTATCGGCGCGCGATTCCTGATTGCGGCCGACCTTCGCGAAAACACCGGCCACGAGCAGAAGCAGCAATCCTGCGCCGAGCGATACGGGAACCATCACCCAGCCGCGCGAAAAAGCCAGCGCCCAGACGACTGCGCCGAACGCGGCGACGATCAAACTCTGCGCCCAGCTTTTGTGCCCGGAATAAAGCCGCGCGGCGCCCAGGAGCGCCAGAATGGCGAGCGTCAACGACCAATCGGCGAGGGCAACGCTCCAGGCCAATTGACTGCCGGCAAATGTAACGGTGGCGAGGGATGTCGAGCTGGAAGAGACCATGAGCGCGAGATAGTGCACGGCCACCAGCAGCCACGCCAGCGACCACAGACGCAGATACATCTGCCGCTTCTCTCGAAAGATCGAGGCGAAGAAGATGGAGAGGAGCAGCGCGCTCGCGAAAAGTACGATTCCGCTCATTTTAACTAGGACAGTGCAACCGGCAGCCTGAGCCGGTGAAAGACACAACCTCAAACCGAGCGTAGCAGAAAATATAAACGTCGCCCGGGCTTGTATGGCCCTGAGTTACGTTGGGGTTAACCACCACCGGGGACCTGAGGGTGATACCGTTTTTTTCACTCTCTGCTACCTCGATTACTGTAGGGCTGGGGGGGTGCGGGCGGCAAGAGTACTTTGGTACTTTGTGGGCCGGTGGCGAGTCGCTGGTGGTCTGCGGAGTGAGTCAGTTTCCGATAATCTGTGCGAGTTCACCGGAAACTGAGCCGCAGACATCCTCCGCGGGTCGCTCGATTTTACGCGGCGCTTCCGCTAACATTGAAGATTGTTAACACTCGACTAGAGTTCACCGGCACATGACAACATCTTCCAAGCCTCGCGTGCGCTTTGCGCCTTCGCCTACTGGATATTTGCATGTCGGAGGGGCGCGCACGGCGCTTTTTAATTGGCTTTTTGCTCGGCATGAAGGCGGAACGCTGCTTTTGCGCGTTGAGGATACGGACGTCGAGCGGAACCGGCCGGAACTTGTGGATGGAATTCTCGATAGTCTGAAGTGGCTTGGGATTCAGTGGGATGAGGGGCCTTATTTTCAATCGCAGCGGTTGGAGATGTATCAGAAAGCTGCGGCGAGCTTGCTGGCAAATGGCGCGGCTTACGCTTGCTACTGCCGCGCCTCGCAATATGCCGGGGCTGATGCGGCTCCGCCTGCTGGCGAGACGGACGACGAGGGAGATTCAGAATCTGCCGGGGCTGAGACGAAGGCGGCGCGTCGCGCGCCTTGCGAGTGCCGCAATTTGACTGCCGAGCAGCGCGCCGCCAAGCAGCAGGCAGGCGAGCCGCATGCGATTCGGTGTCTCGTGCCGCGCTCCGGGGTCACAATATTCGAAGACGCGGTTTTCGGAGCGCGTGAAATTCAGAATGAAGAGATCGAAGACTTCGTTCTGCTGCGTTCGAATGGGCTGCCGACCTACCAGCTCAGCGTGGTGGTGGATGACATCGACATGCGGATCACGCACGTGATTCGCGGCGCGGATCATCTTTCGAATACGCCGAAGCAGGTGCTGCTTTATCTGGGGCTTGGCGCGACGCCGCCGATTTTCGCGCATGTACCACTCATTCTCGGCGCGGATCGCACGCGGCTCTCGAAGCGGCATGGAGCGACGAGCGTGGGTTCGTACGTTGAGGAAGGATTTCTGCCCGAGGCGTTCCGGAATTTTCTGGCGCTGCTTGGCTGGTCGTCGGGCGATGACACCGAATACTTGCCGACTCCCGAGCTTCTTAAGCGCTTCTCGCTTGGCGGGGTGAGCCGGACGAATGCCGTTTTTGACCGGCCGAAGCTCGAGTGGTTCAACACGCAATATCTGCAGCAGATGCCAATTGAGGAATTGCTGCCGCATGTTGAGGCGCAACTGCGCATGGACGGCCTGTGGCGGGAGGAATGGAAAAGCGGCGAGCGTGCTTGGCTGGCGAGCACAGTGAATTTGCTACGTCCGCGCACGCGCTATTTGAAGGATTTCACGAGTTGGGGGCGCGGTTTCTTCAGCGATGTATTCGATTATGAGGATGAGGCGCGGGCGAAATTTTGGAAGGATCCGAAGTTAAGCGATCTGCTGGGCAAACTTGCGGATGGTCTTGCTGGGCTGCCGGATTGGAATCACGATGCTTGCGATCAGGCTTTGCGGCAACTCGCGGCGGCGGAGGGCGTTAAGGCCGGGCTTTTGATCAATGCTACGCGGGTGGCGATTGTTGGGCGGGCTGTTGCGCCGCCGCTTTTCGATACGATGGTTGCGCTTGGGCGCGATCGCGTGGTCGCGCGACTTCGACGGGCGCTGCCTTTCGTGGCGGGAAACCAGGCAACGCCGGCAAACTGACATCGTGGAAATTGCGGACGCTGCCGAAAGACAAATCCGCGAGATCAATTCTAGCGGCGCCAATTGCAAACATTTTCGTGAGGGTTACACCGAGCGGGCGGAGCAAGCCCCGCCCCTACGGCCGCAATGCCAATCATCACTTGGTTCGTTGGCGCCATAGTCCGAGTCAAAAACGCCGGCGGGACGCCAGCGGTACGTTAGAGCTTGGGTTCGTTCTTGAAAATTTCGGGATGGCTGGGATGCGTTTTTGTTTCTGCGGTGGCTATGGAGACGTGCACTGGGACGGCTAGCTTTGCCGGGGGCAAGCATGCGGTCGCGTTGCAGGCTTGGTAGCGCACGACTATTGGTAATGTGATTTCGCCGAGCGGCGCGTCGTTTTGGGCTTGGAAGCGCAGCCAGATTGTGGCGCTGCCGCTGTAGACGGAGAGCTTGTCTTCCGAGAACGAGAACTTGATGGATTGGCCTGCGGGATAATTGGAACCCGCCGGTTGGAATCCGGAAGTATCGGCAAGCGTTACGTTGGTCGCGATTAGATAACTTTGGGCGGGCGTGTGGGAATTGATGTGATAGCCGGAAGTTATATTCAACATTAGCGCCACGTCGACCGTGTGGCCCCGCGGAACTTGCTCGAGAGAAACGTAGGCCACCGGCGTCACCACCGCACCAGCATTCGGCTGAACGGCGGGACTCGCCGCGCCGTTTTGAGCCATTGAAGCAGTGGGAAGTAGCGCTGCGGAGATCGCAAGTGCCGCGCAGGCCATCGTTCGAATCGCTGCTGATTTCATTTTCACACGCTCACCGCCGCGCCTAGTTGCTGCGTCAGAATGCGGCTCATCACCTGATTCAATGTTTCGCCGGTCTTATCGAGCACGAAGGCTTGCTGTTGCTCCGACCAGCCGAGCTTGAAGCTGGTGGTCAGCGCGGAAATCCAGATTTGACGGACCGGCGCGTTCGGGCTGATTACGAAGCGCGTCTCGTCGTCATCTTCGAACTCGACTTCGAGCTTTCCACTGCCGCCTTCCACTTGGAAATCGTGCGCGTCGCCAAGCTCCTGGAGGCGCTTGAGCAGCGATTCGAACGCCGCGTCGCATTTCCGCTGGAATTCGTGCTCATCCATCATGAGTGCAGCTTAGGACAGGCGATGAATCGTTTGCAAGTCCGTGGCTAGTTCCCGGCGTCTCGTAGGGGAGGGTTTTCAGACCCTCCCGCGGTTCTGCGTCAGTGTGGCAATGGTGCAAAATTTCATCGAGCAACACTACAAATTGCTCTGGATGATGCTCTCGAGATCGTCGTGATTCACTAAGCCCATGATGTGCTTGGCGATTTTGCCGTCGCGCGTGATCACGTAGCTGGTCGGCAGGCCCAATATTCCGCCGAATTTATCGCCGACTTCGTCGCTGCCCAGGACGATCGGGTAATTTATCGAGAGCTTCTGCCCATCCACGTCGAATTTTTCTGTCTGCAGGTACGGACCGACGACGGACGCGCCTTCCTCGTCCATTGCGGCGCCTAGAATCGTGAAGCCCTTGTCGGCGTATTTCTTCTGAAACTCGATCATCCAGGGAATTTCGATCTGGCAGGGTTCGCACCATGTGGCCCAGAAATTCACGACTACGACTTTGCCCTTCAGGCTTGCCAGCGAAACTACCTTGCCGTCGAGGCCTTTGAAAGTCACGTCGGGCGCGGTCTTGAAGGTTTTCGGGTCCGCTTTTTCGTTGGCTGCGGCTTTTTGCTTCATCGGGCTGCACGCGCGGATTCCTGTCGCTACGAACACCAAGACCAGCCCTAGAAACAGAAGCAGACGATTTCTCTTCATTCGGTACGCTCCAATTAGAGCAAGAATCGATTCAGAAAGCCGAGCTTGCCGGAGAGCCACGTCAGCCGATTCAAGAAAACCAGCCCGCCGACGGCGAGCAGTAGCACGCCGCTAAATACTTCGACTGCGTGCATGTGGCGGCGGAATTTTTTGTAGAACTTCATGAAGCTGCCGAGGCCGATGGCCGTCAGCAGAAATGGGATTGCGAGGCCCGCGGAATAAACTGCCAGCAAAAACACGCCCTGCGAGACCGTTTCGCGCGTGGCCGCTACTGCGAGCACGCCGCCGAGGATGGGGCCGATGCAGGGCGTCCATCCGAAGGCGAATGCGAAGCCCATCAGGAAGCCGCTGACTGCGCCCGGCCGGCCGCCTAGCTTGCGGAAGTGCAGGTCGCGATTCAGCCAGCGCGTCAGGACCGGGCCGATGAGGAAAATTAGCGAGAGGGCGAAGAGGTGAGCGGCGCGAAACTTTGGGCTGGTCAGGTCCGGCTTCGCCAGTAGAAATGCGCCCACTGCGACGAGAATTGCGCCGACGATCAATCCTGCGCGAATCGAAATTTTCCCGAGCGCGCCAATTAAGTGCAGGCCGAAAAGCAGAATCATCGCGCCGGCAATTGGAGCGAGCAGGCTGCGATTGCGCAGCAGGAATGAACCGACGGCGCTCGCCGATGCGCCCAGCATGATGAAGACGATCGAGAATCCCAGCACGAAGGCGGAGGCTGAGCCCAGCAGGCTGGTGATCTTTCCTTCGCCTTCGCTCAACTCTTCGACGCCCACGCCGGAGAGCATCGAGACGTAGCCCGGAACCAGCGGCAAGACACACGGCGAGAGAAACGACACCAGGCCAGCCAAAAATGCCGCGAAGATTGAGACATCAACCAATTTTGCTGCTCCGTCTGCTCCGATTGGATGCCTGGCAATTGAAAAGGCTACTGCACAATTTTTCATTTTCTCACATCTACGGAGGCGCCGTCTTGTTTCTGAATTAGGCGTCGCCACTCCACTTGTCGGCGAAATCCGGCATCGCCGATGCTGCTCACGGACTGGGCGGATACCGGCAAGTGATTGTCATAGCTGGATTTGAGGCGCTTCGGGACGATGGCATCGGGCATGCCATTCCTTGCGCGAGGCCCGCGGGAAGTACGCCGGGAGCGGCGAGCGATCGCCGTTCTTTCTCGCGGGCCCTTCGCTCTGTCGAGGAGGCCTGCGATGACGCCGAATCAGATCACTAGCGCGCGCGTGGTGGCCGCGTTCGCGGCTGTCGGATTATTCTTGTGGGCGGGAGGCAGCGTTGCGGCCGATCTTGGGGCGCTCGCGCTGATTGTTTCCGCGATCGCGCTCGATGGGCTGGACGGCTATCTCGCGAGGCGGAAGAATCTCGCGACTGCGCTTGGCGCGCAGTTCGATATTCTCGGCGATCGCATCGTTGAGAATTTGCTCTTCACGTTTTTCGCCACCGGCGGCTTGGTGACTGTCTGGGTTCCCGTTTTCTTCTTCGCGCGTGGCACGATTACGGATTTCTTTCGCGGCGTTGCGGCGCGCTCCGGCCGCAGCGGATTCGGAAAGAATTCCATGCTCGAGACATGGTGGGGCTGCGCTCTGGTGGCGTCGCGGCCGAGCCGGGCTGCTTACGCTGCGTTGAAGTGCGTTTGCTTTTGTTATCTCGGCATTGAGTGGACGCTTGCGCATGCGTATGTCTTTCAGCTAACGACGCGCGCCACTGCGTGGATCGCTCTTGGATCTCGCGTGCTCGTCGGGACGACCGTGGCTTTCTGCTTCATCCGTGCAATTCCTGTGCTGTGGGAAGGGCGGCGCTTCTTCTCGCTGCGTCCATCTGCGCCGCGTGCAGCCAGTCGTTTGGCGCGAAGGGCAGCGGCTCATGCTCCCATCGCCGAGGCCGCGCGATGAGTGACGGCCGCGATATCGGCGCGTTCTTCGATCTTGACGGCACGCTGCTCCCTTCACCTTCGCTCGAACGGCGATTCATCGGCTACTTGCTGCGGCGGCGCGTGCTCCGCGTTGCGTCGCTCGTGGGCTGGTTCGTGGATGTGCTCGAGAACGCGCCGATCGGCACGCCCTTCGCTGAAGCCGATCGCTCTTATCTCGCCGGATTGAGCGCGTCGCTCGCCGAGGAGTGGCTGGCCGACCGCCGCGCGCCGCTTCCCTTCTTCGCCGAAGGGCTCCGCGCTCTCGAACAGCACGCCGCGCTAGGCCATCGTGTTTTCATCATCAGCGGCACGCTCGCGGCGCTGGCTCGCGCCGTCGCGGGGCTGTTGCCGGGCGAGCCGGAAGTTTCGGCAACAGAGTTGAAAACCTACGAAAGCCGCGCGCGAAATGATTCAGGCGCGCTGCTTTGGAACGGACGGCTCGCTGGGGAATGGCTGAACGGCGAAGCGAAAGCGCGCGCGGTGCACAGCCTCGGCGCGCGATGCGAACTCGATCTGTCACGCAGCTTCGCTTACGGCGACTCAGGGGGCGATATCGCGATGCTCGCCGCCGTGGGAAATCCGCGAGCGATAAATCCGGCGTTCAGACTGCGGCGCATCGCGCGCGCGTGCGGATGGCCGGTCGAGCGCTGGAATCAGCGAACGGCGATGACGCGCGATTGCGCTACGGGCTCGGCGCTAGCCGCTTGTTCGGAGCGAGACAGATGATGTTGCTTTCGAATGAGTACGCGGACGTGCGCGGAAGTTGGCAGGCATTCCGGTCGGAAGATGCCGGCGGGGACGCCAGCGGTACAAAGATTCTTTCGGGGTGCGGGGCGTTTGAATGGGTAACTTTTTTTTATCTGACGCTGGTCAACACACTCGTGTTTGCGTTCCAGCAGAATCTGGCGTCATCATCGCTCTACATTCTGATCCATCAAAGCATCGCAGTCGGAATCCTAGTGCTGTCGTATGCCGCGGCGCGATGGCCGAACGCGCGGCTGCGCTTTCTGCGTCATTGGTACCCGTTGCCGCTGTACATTTACTTTTTCGAGGAGTTGCGCGGGCTCGTCCATCTGATATTTCCCGGCTGGTTCGACGTATGGCTGATCCGCTTCGATTATTCGCTCGGGCACGTTCATCCGTCGCTCTGGCTGACGCATTTCGCTAGCGCGCCGCTGAACGACTTCATGCAAGCGTGCTACATGACCTATTTCATTTATCTGGTTGCGCTGCCCGCGATTCTTTACTTTCGCCGCGAGACACGTGCGTTCTGGACGGTGATGACCGCGACCGCTCTCGCGCACTACTCGGTCTACGTAATCTCAATTCTCTTCCCCATCGAAAGCCCGCATTTCGCGCTTGCCGCGCTGCAGCCGCATCTCGAAGGCGGCGCCTCGACCGCGCTGATCAATCTGATCGAGCGTTTCGGCCGCGTTCACGGAGCTGCGTTTCCATCGGCGCATGTTGCGGGCTCGATGGTGGCGATACTCGCGTCGTGGCGCTATCGCCGGTGGCTTTTTTGGCTGTGCCTGCCATTTTTCGTGGGGATGATGATCGCGACAGTTTATGGCGGATACCACTACGTGGCGGATGTGCTGGCGGGAATGTTGGTGGGCGCAATCGGCTGGGCGGCGGTCTGTAAAGTAGCGCCGGCGTCCCTGCCGGCATCTTACGATTGAGAGGTGAAACGAAGCTCGCAATTGTCCGCGGCGCGCAGAGCAAAATGAACGGTGTTGGTTGTGCTTGGTAGTCCGCGCGTGAGTGTTGCTCGTGGTGGGAATTGTGATCGTCGGATGCCGGCGGGGACGCCGGCGCTACTTCGGATGGCGCGTGTGCCAGTCGGTTTCGGATTCGTAGAATTGCGCGATCTCGAGCAGGCGCGCTTCGTCCCAGTGGCGGCCGATTAGCTGCATTCCAATCGGGAGCCCTTCTTCGGTGAATCCGCAGGGAATTGAAATGGCCGGATGCCTCGTGAAATTCGCCGGGCGCGAGACGCGCACGAGTGCGGAGCGCACGGTTTCTTCTTCGCCGCGAATCTTCACCACGCTCTCGCCGATGCGGGGCGCGGTAATCGGCGCCGACGGGGCCACTATCGCGTCCACACCTGCAAGCGCGGCGTCGAATTCCGCCACGATCGGCGCGCGCGCGTCGAGCGCACGCAAATAATCCGCTGCGCGCACATTGCCGCCCAACTCGAGCCGCGAGCACACGTCGGCGCCATAGTCCGCGGCCCGCGCGGGATAAAATCCTGCGCTCTGGTGATAGTGCAGCGCTTCGGCGAGCGCGATCTGCGTTCCGGCGTCCGCCGAATCCGCAAGATGTGGGAGTGAAACCTGCCGCACCTTCGCGCCGCGCTTCTCCAGCAACTTCACGGCGGCTTCAATGGCCCGCGCAACCTCATCATCCACTTTCTCGAAGAAGAAATCGCGCGGCCAGCCCAGCGTAACGCGCAGCCGCCGCGATTTCCGCCCGCCGGCAGCCGGCGCGCGAAATGCATGCTCTTTCGCCGATATCGCCGCCAGCAGCAAAGCCACATCGTCCACGCTTCGCGCCAGCGGACCCACATGATCGAGACTCACCGACAACGGAATCACGCCGCGAGTGCTCACGCGCCCAAACGTCGGCTTCAGCCCGACAATCCCGCAAAGCGCCGAAGGAATCCGAATCGAGCCGCCCGTATCCGTACCCACCGATCCGAATCCCATGCCCGAAGCGAGCGCCACGGCCGATCCGCCGCTCGAACCGCCTGAAACGCGCGTGCGATCCCAGGGATTCCGCGCCGGGCCATAATGCGGATTCTCATTGGTGATTCCGTAAGCGAACTCGTGCAAATTCGTCTTGCCGATAATCACCGCGCCGGCTTGGCGCAACGCGCTGACCACATCGGCATCCCGCGTTGGAACAAAATCCGCGAGAATCTTCGATCCTGCCGTCGTGCGGATTCCCTGCGTCTCGATATTGTCTTTGAGAGGAAGCGGAATGCCGTGAAGCGGCCCGCGGTGCCTGCCGCGCGCGATTTCGCGTTCGGCGCGACGCGCGTCCGCCCGCGCTTGCTCCGCAGCAACGGTAATAAATGCGTTCAGTTCGGGATTGAGGCGTTCGATTCTTTCGAGGACCGCATCCAGCAATTCGACAGGCGAGATCTTGCGCCGCCGCAGCATCTGCGACGCCTCGCGGATGGAGAGAAAACACAGCTCGTTTTTCGGAGCGGCCGGCACGGAGCAATGTTAGAACACTTTCTCCTGCCGCCGCAGATTCCCGGCCGAGCCGAGGTTCGCGATCAACAACACGACGCGGTACTGATTCTCCGTGCGCACCGTTCCGAGAGAAAGCCGGCGGTATTCGAATCCCAGCCCACAGCAGGAGCCGTTGTAAGTGATTTGCGCCACCTGGTTCTGAAACGCGTGCTCGGCCAGATCGTAGCTGAAGCCCACCGCCGTATTCCATCCGCGGCGATTCATGTCGCCGTAGCCGAATAGAGCGCGCGCCTGATCCGTTCTGACGCGAAAGTTCGTCGTCGGCTGCGCCGGCGGAAGATTCAGCGTCGAAAAATCCGCCACGGTGATGAATGATTCGCGATAAGGCTTCAATTTCAGCAGCGTTCCAATCGCCGTCATCTGTCCACGTGTGGGATCGAAATCCACCAGGAACTGCGCGTCGTAGCGGCCTCCCGGCGTCACGCGAATATCGCTGATCACCGGCGAAAAGTGCCGCGGCTCATCCTGGAAAGCAAATGGCGTCAGCGCATCGAGCGCCTGAAACACGTTTCTCTGTCCGGGAATCAGCGCGCCGCCGAATGTGGGGTCGAAGAAATATTTCTGCTTGATGTCCCAACTCACCAGCTCGTCGCCGCCCGAATCTCCCGATCGCCGGAACAATCGCTGCCGGATGCCATATTCGATTTCGTTCGTGTCGGTCAGCGTCTCGTCATCATCGAAGCGAATGAAGCGGCCGAAATCATTCACGCCGTTCACGTAGCGATAGACGAACTCCGGCTCGATCGTATGCTTCCACTTCGCGCCCGCGCCCTCCCAGATGCGCTCGAAGGAGGGCGGCCGGATATCCAGCGTGAATTCTTCCGTAGTGCGCACGAAGGATTGCCCAAGATACTGCCCAGCCGGAGTAAGCTGCCCGCCATACGAAGTGGAACGCAACGTGAAGTTCGACGTCACACCGAGCCACGGCCCCCAATGCAGCGGAATGGTCACGCTCGGCGCAATCTCGCTGCGCTCAACGAAGCTCGGCGTCTCGAAACCCGTCACGGTATCCCTGCGATGCACCGCGCCCGTAAACGAATCAAAGGAAAAATAAACAGGAATGTGCTCGAAGGGCGCCTGATCCACCGAACCGAACCGCACTTCCGGCGCCGAGCGCAGCGAAATATACGTCTGCGGCGACGAGCTCAAAAAATTCTTGTAACTCCCCGCCGCAACATCAAAGCTGAATCCTGAAAAATTCTTGGTCGCGAACGTGGTGTTCCGCACTTCGGAATTCACCGCCTGCGAAAATGTCTCGGCAAACGCCAACCGGAAAGTGAGCGAAGTGAGCTGATTCAAGTCCACCACCGTCCGCCAACCATCCGGCAGAAAGGCGTCGAATCCCAGATGGGCTTCGTGCCCGCCCTGTTTCTCAATCCCGCCGGGCTCCGGCAATCCGCGATCGATCACGCCGTAGTAGGAAATGTCGAGCTTGGCGTTTTCCCACGGCCGCATGCGGATATCGCCTCTCTGGCTCCAGCCGCGTTTGCTGAGATACGTCGCGCCCACCATGGCATCCGCCCAGTCCGTGGGCGCCCAGTAGTAGGAATCGCCGAAGAAAAATCCCTTGGCCGTGGAACTTCCCGCATCCGGAATCATGAATCCCGACTGGCGCCCGCGGGAGGCGGGCAGCGTCGCATAAGGCAAATATACGATGGGAACGTAGAGCAGCCGGAAATCCGCATTCACGAGCTGGATGTTCTTCTCGAGGTGCACCGTGGCTTGCGGCGCATAAAATTTCCAGGTTGGCCGGTCGGGGCGACAGACCGTGATCCAGCCTTTGTGCACCTTGTACGTCGACTCATCGAGACGCTCGGCTTCTTCGGCTTCAAAGTGGAGAGGATTCGGACTGATGAGCAGCGTCGGATTGGGCCGCCGCTGAATTCCCAGCGTAGCGCGAACGTGATGGAATGTGCCGCGCCCGTCGTTCAGATTGTATTGGGCTTCGTCGGCTTCAACGTGCTCGTCGAGCCGGTCGAGCTGAATGTGGCCGCGCGCGATGACCACGCCGGTGTCGTCGTTATATTCCACGTGATCGGCGCGCAGCCGCACGTCCTCGTAGTGCAG
>DAITPO010000026.1:19128-23587 GCA_036833535.1 Candidatus Acidiferrales bacterium
TGTCGTCGTTATATTCCACGTGATCGGCGCGCAGCCGCACGTCCTCGTAGTGCAGATCGACGTTTCCGTCGGCGTACGCCACGCGCCCCACCTGTGTTTGCTTCTCCGCCTCAAGCGTGGCGATGGCGCCGCGCCGGTGCTGGCCTATCGCCGGGGCTGCGACGTGCTTTTTCGGCGGAGTCGTTTGCGCTCCGGCAGCCGGAGCGAGAGCAACCGTCAGGAGGAGAACCGCGAACAATAGGCTTCGATGAAGGATTCTGGCCCCGATCGCGCCGCGCATGGCGGCGGAAAGAAGTCCGAGACTAACACGCAGTTCAAATTTCAGGCAACGCACGTCGTCTTCACTTCGAGCGCTCCCCACGTCCGCATTTGTGCTACGATACCTCCGCTCCCAATCACCGGGACGTCCGCGGCGCAAAACGTACAGGTGATTAACATATGCTCGAAGTGCGGCGCCATTCTGTTTGAAGACGCCTCCCGCTGCTCTTTCTGTGACGCGCCACTCACCGAATCCGCGCAACCGGACGAACTCGCCACGGTGGCCGCCAACGACGTAGAACCCGACTGGCACGTCGAGGTTGCCCGGCGCCTGGAACTCTATCGCGCGCGGCGCCGGCGCGTAATGCCCGACGATACGCAATCGCCGCTTCCCTTTCACGAGGAATCTCATCCGCGAACTGAAGAGGAATTCTTCGTCGTGGACGTGGACGAGGAACTCGATCTTCCTCCGCGGCCGGTGCGCAAGACCGCGCCCCCGCGCGCTCCGGAGCGCGTCGAGATCTCTCCGCTGCAACCCGAACTCGATTTCTCAGCTTCCGGAGATCCCCGCGCCCATCCGCAAACGGCTCTCATCCCGGTGGCCGATCTTCACGAGCGGCGCCAGGCCGGCGTGCTCGATTTAATTTTCCTTACGCTGGCCTATGTCGGCTTTCTTGGTCTGTTCCGCTCGCTCGGCGGCCACTTCTATTTCGCGCGCGTGGATGCGGCCGTCTATGGCGCGGCGTTTGTTCTCTTCTACGCTCTCTATTTCTCAATCTTCACCATCTTCGGTGGCGCCACGCCGGGAATGCAGCTTCGCGGGCTTTACGTCGTGCGCCTCGACGGCACACTCGCCGAAAACCGCCAATTGCAATGGCGCGCATTTGCTTATTTGCTCTCGGGCGGCGCGCTGATGCTCGGTTTTCTCTGGGCCTTCTGGGACGAGGACCATTTCACCTGGCACGACCGCATTTCGCATACTTACGTCACCTCGGCGCTGCCTCTGGGCCAGGAAGACTCCTTCGAGGTGGGGCCGCCGCGGCAAACCTTGGCGCACAAGTAGCATCACATCATCTCCGGCCCTGTGTTCGCGGCTGGAATGTTATACTTGAAGACTAGGCGAAAAGGCCGAACCCTTCACCGGGTGGGGCACCCGTGAAGGCGGTCCAGGGAACCGGATTGGCGTCATAGCCGGCCGAAGGAAACTCAATGAGCCGTTTGATGAAGCAGATTGTCGTCTCGCTATCCATCCTGATCATGGTGTTCGTGGTTGCCGGCCATGTGATGGGGCGTCCGCCGGACGACAAGAGTTATCGCTCCCTCGCCGTCTATAGCGAAGTGCTCGAGCACGTGCAGCGCGATTACGTCGAGGATCCGGACATGCGCCAGGTCACCAGCGGGGCGCTGCATGGACTACTCGATTCTCTCGACCCTGATTCGAGCTACCTGAGCCCGCTCGAATACACCGATTACAAAGACAAGATTCAGAGCAAGGCCACCGGCACCTCGGGCCTGGCGCTTTCGAAGCGCAATGGCTACATCATCGTGATTTCGGTGCTGCCGGATAGCCCCGGAACGCAAGCCGGGTTGCATTCGAGCGACTACATCGAATCGATCGCTGGATTCACCACCAGCCAGATGTCCATCGGCCAGGCGCGCGTGCTGCTGACCGGCCAGCCGGGCTCCACCGTGAAGCTTTCCGTGATTCGCCGCGCTAAAGTTGAGCCGGAGCAGATTGATTTGGTACTGGCGAAAATTCCCGAGCCGAAGATTCTCGAAGAGCGATATGAAGGCGATGTCGCTTACCTGCGGCTGCCGGCGCTCGATGCCGGAACGGTCGCTCGCCTGCGCGACAAGCTGGTGCAGCTTGAATCCAAGGGCGCGCACAAGCTGGTCCTCGATTTGCGCGATTGCGCCATCGGCGAGCCGGCCGACGGAGTCAGCGCCGCTCAGCTGTTTCTTCCTTCCGGCACGATTGCGTCGCTGAAGGGGCAGACTGTCTCCGAGCAAACTTTCACCGCTGATGCCACCAAGCAGGTTTGGAAAGCGCCGGTGGCTTTATTGATTTCAAATGGCACTGCGGGCGCCGCGGAAGTTCTGGCGGCCGCGCTCTCTGACAATCATCGCGGAGAGACGATTGGCGATCGCACTTTCGGGACCGCTTCCTGGCAGCGCGTCATTCAGCTCGATGACGGCTCGGCGCTCATTCTCACTATCGCGAACTACTACACTCCGGCTGGAAAATCGATTCCCGCCGAAGGCGTCACGCCGACCGTGCAGGAAACTGCGGACGACGTTGCGGCGCTGAACGATTTGCAACAGACGACTTCTCCGCCGCCGGGACAAGTGGCTTCGCAGGATGATCCGCTGCTGAAGAAAGCGATTCAAATCGTCCAGGCGGGCGGCGTAGCCAAGAAGGCCGCGTAGTCACGTCGTGTCTCGCGCGCGGCTCCCCAGCGATTCTGGCGAGCCGCGAGCTACTTCAACTGATCCGCGACGGTTTCGTAGGGGCGCGGCTTGCTGCGCCCGCCCGGCGTCAAACCTTCTATCAACATCGACAGAAAATCCGCCGCGTGCGCCACGCCGATTTCGTCGATCCTATCGTTGCGTCCTGATTCCATGCATCGCTCTCGCTCTGATTTTGGCTGGATGCTGGAAAAAACGCCTCTCCGCAAATGAAATTCACGCGGTCTCGAAGGAATTGGCGGACGCCGCCAGGAACATAGCCGGAAAGCAATCAGAAATCGTAGTTCGCCCCGAGATGGACAATCTCCCCGGCGGCCAAAGCTACTTCGCCGACGATCAGATCTTCATCATCCTCGACGATCTCAATAAAGAAGCTGCGGTACAGACGGCACTCGACGCCGTAGCCCGCCGCCATCACCTCACGCACGGCTCAGAGACGGCCACGAACGGCGGCGGCGCTCGATTCGAATACTCCCGCGGCGACCAGCGTACTCATATTATCCATATCTTCGAGCACGTCACCGCCGCCGCGCCGCATCCATCGAATCTGCCCGCGAGCGCGCCGCGCCTCGCCATCATCATCGATGATCTCGGCCACGATCTTCCGCCCGTGCGCGAAATCCTCCAGCTCCCGTACCCGCTCACGCTTTCCGTGATCCCCGGCCTTCCCAATTCCGCCGAAGTGGCCAATGACGCGCACAGCCATGGCGACGAAGTTCTGCTCCATCTTCCGATGCAGGCGATTGAAGCCGACGCGAAAACAGAACCGGTCGAATTGCGCGTGGGAATGAATTCAAATCAGGTGGATCAAATTTTAAGCACGATGCTGGAGACTGTTCCTCATGCCGCGGGCGTGAATAATCATCAAGGCTCGCGCGCCACTGCCGATCCTGCGCTGATGAACGCGCTGATGGAGTCGCTCCAGCACCGCGGGCTTTTTTTCGTGGATAGCCGCACCACGAAGGAAACGGTCGCCTACGACACCGCCGAGAAAGACGGCGTCCGCGCCGCTTTCCGCAATGCGCAATTCCTGGACGACACGCCCACGCAAGCCGCGATCGTCGCGCAGCTCAATCGGGCCATCGCCGACGCAAAGCGCAAAGGCTGGGCCGTCACGATCGGCCATCCACATCCAGCCACACTCGCAGTCCTACGCGAACAACTTCCGCAAATAGAATCGAAAGGAATAAAGCTGGTGTTCGTTTCGGAAGTAGTGAAGTAACGTCCGCTCGCGTTTAATCCAGAATTTCCGCCGCGATCCCCAAAACCTGCTCGGCAATCGCCGGCGCTGAAGTTAACCCCGGCGATTCAATCCCCATCAATTCGATCACCGCGGGAATATCCGGATCCCGCTCAATAATGAAATCCGCAATCCCATGCCCGCCGGGCGGCACCAGCTTCGCGCGAATTCCTGAGTAACCCGGCACCAAATCCGCAGCCTCCAATTCCGGCACCATCATCTTCGCCCCGCGCGCAAAATCCTCCACCGGTTCGCGGTCCCGCTCGTAGTCATTCTTGTCCTCGACGTATCGCGCCGTCGGCCCCAGCAGCACCGTTCCCCATAGCGTCTTCGTCAAATGCACGCCGAGACTCAATCCATCCGCATGCGGCAGCGGATAAACCAGCCCGCGAATCAAATCCGCTTTCCCGCGCACCACTTCGCAATATTCCCCACGCACGGGATAAATGCGATGCTTGGCCATCGACGATCCCAGCATCGCCGCCACTTCGTCCG
>DAITPO010000026.1:23687-34650 GCA_036833535.1 Candidatus Acidiferrales bacterium
AATCGCGCACCCGACGACACCACCGCCAATAATGACGACGTTAGCCTGCTCCATAATTCAATTATCGCGGAAAGTCTCGCACTTGGAGGAAAAATACAGCGTCAAGCGTTCGCCGTCTGCACGCCGACGCAGAAAGAAAGCGCTGTCATCCTGAACGAAGTGAAGGATCTGCATTTGCATTTGCCGTTGCTTTTCTTTTCGTAGGGGCGGGGCTTGCTCCGCCCGCGTTCGCACCATGCAATGCGCAACCATTGGCTTCGCCCGCCCCTGACGATTCTCTCCGTCGCCTAATAATCCCCGCCCATCGCATCAAAGTATCCGGCGCAAGGCACCAGCTGCGCTCCAGTCCCATCGTGCACCGCGTAATGATGCTGGCTTCCATCGGGTCTGATACCCCAAAGCGAAGCCCCGCCATGCTCCCCATCCTTATTCAACGCATAAAACAACAAATGAAATTTCTTCAGCCGCGCCTTATCGATCGCATAATTCCGCACCACGCGATCCACGGCCTCAAGGCAAGCATCCTTCGGCGATTTCCCACGCCGCATCGCCTCCACAATCGTGTGCCCGCCAGAAATCTTGATATTCTCCTCGCCGCGCCCCGTCGAACCGCCTCCTCCAACATCACCATCCACAAAAAGCCCAGCCCCAATCACCGGCGAATCTCCCACGCGTCCAGGAATTTTCCACGCCATTCCCGAAGTCGTAGTAGTCCCCGAAATTTCGCCCTTGGCATTCACCGCCAAACAATTGATTGTTCCGGTAGGCGGATGGGCCACAACTTCCTCTATATGCGCCGCCCAAGCCTGCCGCTCCGGCGTATCCAATAGCTCCGCCATCTTCTCTTTCCACTCCGGGCTATCCAATCCGGGCCGCCAATTTTCCGAGGCCGCAGCCTTCCAAGCCAACCACGCCAGCCGCGATCGGTCCGTCAGCAAATTCATCGTCGGAAATCCCTCGGCAGCAGCAAATCGCAGCGCCCCTTCGCCCACGATGAACACATGATTGGTCTTTTCCATCACCGCCTTCGCCACCAAGGAAGGATTCTTCACTTTCTGCAACGAAGCCACCGCACCAGCCCGCCGAGTAGGCCCATGCATCACGCTGGCGTCCAGCTCCACCACGCCTTCCTCATTCGGCAATCCGCCATAGCCCACGGAATCATCCTCAGGATCGTCCTCAACTTTCGTCACCACCGCCAACGCCGCATCCAGCGTATCGCCGCCAGCCTTAAGCACCGCCATTCCGTCGTCCAGATGCTTCACTCCATTCGCCGCAGAAATAATGATCGGCCGCGCCTTCGCCGCAACACTTTGAACAGCCGCATCTCCCACGCCAGGCGCCGCCCCAAACAATCTCCGCCCACTCGCGGCCAATCCGCCGATCGCACTAGCCACAACGAATTTTCGCCGCGTCCAATCATTCATCATCGCCTCCACACAAAACATCGCACGCGGCGCAGCATAAATCGCGCCGCGCAACTCAGCAAGAGCAGATTCGCCTTGATTGATTTATCTTCCGACCGTAGAAGAATTACTTTTTCGGAGAGCCCGCCGTCGGCCCCGAACCCGCGGGCACCGGAGTCACCGCCGCCGCATCCCCAGCCGGCGCCGCCACAACCGCCCCGGCTCCCGGCCGCCCTTGCAGCATCTCAATCACCGCCTGATACAAGCGGGTCCGCAAATCATGCCGCTCGCTAGCCCGCGTAATATATCGCACCGTAATTTCAATCCCAGAACTCGTCGGCCGCACGCTTACCGCAGGCTCCGCCGAAAATGCCTGCAACCCTCGCGAGGAAGTAACCCGCTTCCATTCTTCCTCGGCAACCCGCGCATTCGCCGAAGTCTCCGCCGCCACCATTTTCTGGATCGCCTGCGCAATCGGCGCCGGATCTTCGCTTGAAGCAATAAAAACCTGCAACTCATCCCACAACCACTGCCCCGAAGTAGAAAAATTAAAATAGTGCCCCTCGACCGCATAACTATTCACAAAAGAAACGCGCCGCCCGGTCGGGTGCCCCGCATCAGTCCAATTCCCAGTCTCGAGCAACACGGTATGCAACAATCCAATCTCGACGACCTCGCCTCCCACTCCCTCAATCTCCACCCAATCGCCAAGCTGAATTCCATTCTTCCCCATCAACACAAACCAACCCAAAAATCCGACGATGAAATCTTTCAGCACCACAGTCAATCCCGCGCCGGCCAGCGCCAGAACCGTGGCAAGCTGCGTAGGCAGCCCAAACACAATCAACAAAATCACCAACAGCGCCGCAGCCTGCACTCCGATCTGCACCACTGTGCTGATCGTCCGCAATCGCCGCCGCTCCACCGGAAGCTGCGAGAAATACCGGCTCACGTACGAATCCCCGATCACCGTCAGCACGCCGATGATCAAGATGATGACCACCGATACCAGCACTTCGTGCAGCGCCGTCCGCTCGCGCACTTCCACGAGCTGAGTCCATTTTCCGTAAGTCCCATCCAGATCTTTCGCGGCCTGAATCCGCCGATCGATCTGCGCGATCGCTTTCTGATCGTCGGCCAGCTGCGCCAGCGTCGTCATTGCCGCGGAGGTGTCTCCCTGATCCTGCGCCGGCGCCGTCCGCAGTTCTGGTTTTTTTGCAGTCTCGCTCGCTAGTTGAGCTTCGAGTGTGTCGTGGCTCTTCGCGAGATCTTGTTCCAGACGCACCACGTCCTGCTGCACCGCCTCGATTTGCCGCCGCTTCGAATGCAATCTCCACCACGCGCGCGTTTCCGCCACCAGATTGAGCGAATTGGTTTCACTGCCGGACATCGCGGCCGCGGCCCCGGCTTTGTCGAGCGCGTCCTTCGTATCCTTCGTCGAAGCGTCGTGCTGATCCTTCATGTGCTGCAGCAGCGATTGCTTGTCGCCGCCTGCGTTTACCAGTTCCTGCTTGGCGCTGGCGAGATCGTCGTCGTCGAGTTCGAGCTGCCCCTGCAGCAGATCGAGCTGCTCCTGGAGTTTGTCCTGCGCGTCGCCTTTAGCGGCAGCCGTGGCTTTCGTCAGCTTTTCGTTCTCGTCTTCCTCGACGTCAATCCGCGATTGCAGCGCATCAATGCGCGCGTTGAGTTTTTTGATCGCTGGTGTCGGCGTAGGCGGATGCTTGATGGCGGTCTGCAGTGCGCCATCGAACGCCAGGTCTACTTCCTGATCCGCGACGCGCAGCGCCTGCTGCACCAGCGCCAGCTCTTCCGGCGTATTCGCCAGCGGCGCAAGCTTTTGCGCGTTTTGCAGCGGCTTCTGATCGACGAGCGCCGCAGCAGCCAGTTCCGCCTTCGTCGCCGCATCTTCCGGCGGAGCGGCGGGCGAGCGCCAGTCGCTCGTCCAGAAAACGCCCACAGCTGCCGCGATCAGTATGATCAGCAGCGCCGCCAGCGCGATCTGTGTCCCTTTTCCCATCGTGCCTTCAGTATCCCCGGAAAATTCTAATTGCTGCGTTAGTGCATCGCCGCAATCTCAAGCAGAACAATCTGACCGGTCCAAGCGTTGCATTGGAAACCGCCGAAAATCGGCGAGGGCGAGAACCAAATTCTAGCACAAGCCGAAGGTTTGGTAGCGCCGGCGTCCCCGCCGGCATCCGGCGACCTAAGAATCTGCCATAGGCAACCGTCACGCGCGGATCACAAAACCGGAATTAGTTTCGCGCTGAGTCCGCTCACAGTCGCTGCACTCGCCGACATTCGCGCTCGCAAGATGCCGGCGGGGACGCCAGCGCTACTTACGGCTTGAATCCCACACTCTTCCACAATTCCGCGCAATCGTACGCCACGCCACCCGTGATCACCGTCTTCACATTCCGGATGTTGTGAATATTTTCGAGCGGATTGCCATCCACAAGAATCAAATCCGCGCGTTTCCCCGCTTCAATCGTCCCCAGTTCGCCATCGACCTTCATCACCCGCGCCGGAACAATCGTCGCCGCTTGAATCGCCTCCATCGGCGTGAATCCCGCTTCCACGTAAAGCTCCATCTCGCGATACAGGCTGTACCCCGGCACCGACTGATCCGTCCCCGCAACAATCGGAATCCCCGCCTTGTGCAGCGCCCCTACAATCGCCACATACTTCGAAAATGTCTTTCGAATAGTCTCGCGATACTCCGGCGGAACTCCTCCGCCGGCAAACTGCACCGCAAGCTCCGGCGCAACTTTTGCAACTCCCGGCTCGAGGCTCGCCAGCGTTATATCCGGTCCCACGATGAATCCTTCGAACACCACAAGCGTCGGATCGATCACCGTTCCATGCGATTTCAGAAATGCAATCGCGTGCTGCGCTTCGGGCGAGTTCAAATCGATATTCCCCACGGCCTCTAGGCGATCGACTCGCTTCGCGTCCGCCGGCAACTTTTTGATCATGATATTCGCGACATACTGCACATGATTGATCTGATCCATCCCCGCTTCTACGCCCTGATATGCGTCTACGCCCTCGGGGATGTGGCCCGTCACCGTCATTCCCAGGCGATGCGCCTCGGCGGTGATCGCAGAGATGCTCGCCAATTTCACCGAGCTGTAAATCTTGATCTGCTGAAATCCGAGATCGTGGTAGCGGTCCACCCATTCCTTGGCTTGCTCCGCATTGTTCACGCGCTCGACGCCCAGCGCCAGCGGCCCATCGCCGTCCACGACCCCTGCCGCCAGAATGCGCGGGCCCAGACCGCGGCCGTTGGCAATCGCATCGCGCACCGCGGTGATGAATTCCAGTTCATTGCCGACATCGCGCACCGTCGTCGCGCCCGCCGCCAGATAAATCGGCCCCCATTCCACCTGCTCGAAATGCGCATGCATGTCCCACAGGCCGGGAAGAATTGTTTTCCCGGCGGCATCAATAATCTTCGCTCGCTTCGGAAATTTGACTTGCGCGCGCGGGCCGGCCGCAATGATTTTCCCGTTCTCGATCACGACTGTCGCATTCGCGAGCGGCGGCTTTCCCGTGCCGTCAATCAACGTTCCATTCACCACCGCGATCAAATCGCCGCGCACTCCGGAAATTCCCTTAGCCATTTCCGCGAGCGCCGCCATCTCGCCGGCTCCGGCTCGCGCCACAAACGTTCCGAGCGCCGGTTCGTAGCCCTCGCGAATGGCTTCGAAGTGATCGAACTCCGCATCCACGCTGATTTCGGCGATGAGTTGCAGCTTGGCATCGAACCAAAGCGTCTCGCGTCCCCAGATCACGCCTTCAATCGTGATGCGCTGAAGCTGCTCGGTCTTATCGCCAATCTTGATCTCATCACTTCCGCGCGCCTCGATCTTCACTTCGCCGGTTGGGAACGTCCTCAGTTTCGCGGGCGATCCATGCGCCTTCCAGTACTGCACCAGAAGCATCTGCATCGTCGCGGGCGCATATCCGGCGATGGTGAAGAATTTCTCGGGGCGCGCCTCCTCTCGCCACGCTTTGCCCTCGCGCACACGAATTTTCTCGGTGCCGGCCTCGACTCCCTCGTCGATCGACGCTGTTCGCGCATTTCGCCCGCTGATCTCGAATTCCGTGGGAGTCAAATCATTCTGGGACGTGAAGTGGGCTTGTAGCGGCACTGGTGACCCGCGATCCGTAAATTCGAAGCTGATCGAGAAATTCCGGCCGCCCGCCGCCGCGGTCTCCACATAAGTTTCCTCACCGATCGCCTGCTCGAATTTGTGCAAACGGAACTTCGCCGTATTCTCAGCACCCGCGTCCTGCGGCGAGGCGTGCGAGCCCGCCCCACGCCACGCCCGCGAACCCGGCTCCGCTCCCAACGGCCGCGCCGTCGGCCCCACCAGCCAGCACAAAGCGATCGCCAGCAAAATCCAAACATTTCGTCGCACCGATGCTCTCAATTTATTTTCCCCTCGATCCAATTTTCCCAAGCCACGCTGCACCGCAAGCTCGCCCGCCAGAATATGCCAATTTGCGCACCGCCAAACGTCTTTTCATTGCCAACGCAATTTATCTCCGCGCAGGCACGACCTCGCCGCGATGCCGTCAAGATAGAGGGTTTTGGTGGCAGCCCCCGCATTCATGCGGGGGAGGAGCGCTTCAGCGCTCCGAAAAAGCGCTCTCTTTAACGATGCGCTTTAGCGCTGGGCCTTTTAGGCAACCCACCTGCAACCACGTTCCATTGCGTCCTCCTTCGAGATCAAAACACAACCAGCCGGAAGCCGCAGTTGCTCCGCAACCCCGCGAAAGCCTTGATTTCGCTGCAACGGCGCGTCAGTATGTGTCGCCCTGTCACGCAAACTATTTTCGCGGAGCCATCTTAAGAAATGAATCGCGTCGTAATCACCATTGCAGCAATCCTTGCCGGATTTTGCATCCCGAACTTCGCCGCACCATCCAGAAGCGCAGCTTCCTCGCGGATCAGGAACGTCGTAGCTCAAAATCCTGCGCCCGCCGCCGAGACTGCCTACACCATGAAGATTCAATTCGGCGTGCGCATCAAAATGCGCGACGGCGTCGAGCTTTCCGCCGACGTCTATCGCCCCGATTCTCCCGGAAAATTCCCCGCCATCGTTCGACGAACGCCGTACGTCAAGGCCGGCGGCGGCGCGCGTGCCATCGATCGCATGCGCAAATACGTCTCGCGGGGTTACGTCTTCGTTTACGAGGACGTACGTGGCCGCGGCGATTCCGACGGCACCTTCGTTCCCTATCGCGCCGATGGACAGGACGGCTACGACACCATCGAATGGTGCGCCGCGCAACCGTGGTCTGACGGAAAAGTCGGAACGTACGGCGGTTCCTATGAAGGCGCGAATCAGTGGCTCACTGCCGTGCAGCAGCCGCCGCATCTCACCACCATGATCGCGCTCGTTTCGCCCTCCGATCCCTTCGTCGAATCGCCCACGGGAATTCCGATTCCGCAGGACATCAGCTGGTATTTTTTCACTGCAGGCCACGTGCTGCAGAATATCGATGCCGTTGACTGGAATCGCGTCTACGAGCATCTGCCGCTCGTTGAGCTCGACGAAGTGGCGGGCCGCCGCGATCAAAATTGGAAAGATCTTTTCGATCACCCCACGCTCGACGCCTGGTGGGAGCCGCTGCGCTATCAGAATAAATTCGAGCGCGTCCGCGTTCCCGTGCTGCACATTTCCGGCTGGTATGACGACGAGCAAGTCGGCACGCCGCTGAATTACATCGGCATGACCACCAAGGGCGCGACGCCGGAAATTCGCAAGAATCAAAAGCTGCTGATGGGCGCGTGGCCGCACGCCGTCAATTCCACGAGCAAGCTCGGCGATGTGGATTTCGGCGCGGCCGACGTCATCGATCTCGATGCTTACATGCTGCGCTGGTACGACTACTGGCTGAAGGGCAAGGACACCGGAATCATGGCCGAGCCGCCGGTGCGGATTTTCGTGATGGGCTCGAACGAGTGGACCAACGAGAGCGAATGGCCGATGGCGCGCACGCAGTGGACGACTTTTTACGTTCACAGCGCGGGCCGCGCCAACACGCTTTCCGGCGACGGCGCGCTTTCGACCACCGAGCCCGCGGCCGAGCCGCCCGATGGCTATCGCTACGATCCCAAAAACCCGACTCCTTTCATCACCGCGCCTTCGTTCGCGCAAATCGGCGGGCCGGATGATTACCGCTCGGTCGAGGCGCGCGACGATGTGCTCGTTTATTCCAGCGAGCCGATGAAGAGCGACACAGAAGTTTGCGGCCCGATTCGCGCCGAGCTTTACGCCTCCTCGAACGCGCCGGATACCGACTTCATGGTGAAGCTGATTGATGTCTGGACCGACGGCTATGCCGAGCGCTTGAGCGACGGCATGGTGCGCGCGCGCTATCGCGACGGCATGGAATCGGCCTCGCCCATCGAGCCGGGGAAAATCTATCGCTACTCGGTGGACGTCTGGAACACGTGCGAGATGTTCAAGGTCGGGCATCGCATCCGCGTGGAGATTGCCTCGAGCGGCGTGCCGAAATTTGATCGCAACCCGAACACCGGCGAGCCGCTGGGCAAGACGACGCGCATGCAATCCGCCGATCAGAAAATCTTTCACGACCGCGAGCATCCGACGCATCTGATTTTGCCGATTGTTCTGCCGCGTCCGGCTGCCGCGAAATAATTTCGATCGCTTCCGAAGAAGGGGACGAACCGTGCGCCGACTGATTTTGATTTCTGCTGCGATCCTGCTCTCGACTTTCATCGCCGCTTCTCAAGAACAGCAACAACCTGCACCGCAAGAGGCGCCGCAACAGCAGGCGCCGGCGCAGAAGCCGGGAACAGCGCGGCCGAAGATCGGCGTGCACGTGGTGGGAAAGGCTACGATTGCTCCCAAGAAAGCTGAAGATCCGCTGCTCGCGCCGAAGATTGATCCCGATTCGCCGGAAGCGAAAGCGGTCGCGGCCATGTTTAGCGTTCACGAATTTTCGCAAACAGCGATTTCGCCCGACGGCAAGCAGGTCGCGTGGGTCGAATCGCTGACGGAAAAGAATGGAGCGCCGTCGCCGAATTCCGCGATCTATGTTGCGGACGTGAAGGATCCGAAGGCCGCGCGGCAGATCACGGCGGGCGCCGCCGGCACGGCGCATGCGGAGAGCGATGTCGCGTGGTCGCCCGATAGCAAGCGGATTGCATTTCTTTCGGACGCTGCGAAAGCCGGGCAGTCGCAGCTCTATGTTGCCAGCGCGGCGGGCGGCGCGGCGCGGCGTTTGACGCAGCTCAAGGGATTTCTCGCTGCGCCGGGCTGGTCGCCCGACGGAAAAACGATTGCGCTGCTTTTCACCGAGAACGCCACGCGCGCTGCGGGACCGCTCGTTGCCGAAACGCCGGATGAAGGCGTGGTCGGCCAGGAAATTCACGAGCAGCGCCTGACTCTGGTGGACGCGGCGAAGGGAACGGTGCGGCAGATTTCGCCCGCCGACATGTATGTTTACGAATTCGACTGGTCGCCGGACGGCACGCGATTCATCACCACTGCCGCGCACGGCAATGGCGATGACAACTGGTATGTCGCGGGGCTTTACACCGTGGATTTGGTGACGGGCGAGACCAAATTGTTTTATCAGCCGAAGATGCAGATTGCCGTGCCGCACTGGTCGCCGGGCGGCGAGACGATTGCGTTTATCGGCGGATTGATGAGCGATGAGATTTCCGTGGGCGGCGATGTTTATCTTATGCCCGCGGCCGGCGGCGAGCCGCGCGATATGACGCCGAACATCAATGCGACGCCGAGCTCGCTTGCGTGGATCAATGGCGGGCGGCAAATTTTGATTACCGTTTACGTGGACGGGCGGACCGGCGTGGCGCTGCTCGATCTGACAGCGCAGACGATCAGCGTGGTCTGGACTGACGTCGAGACGATTTCTTCGGGTTGGTTCGGCGCGGGCATGTCGGTGGCGAATGACGGCGTGACGACCGCGGTGATTCGCCAATCGTTCGTGCGCCCGCCGGAAGTTTGGGCCGGCGCGATTGGCGATTGGAAGCCGATCACTTCGCGCAATGCGGGGCTCGATCCGGCATGGGGCCCGGCGCAGAGCATTCATTGGACCAGCGACAATTTCAAAGTGCAGGGTTGGCTGCACTATCCGCTGGATGTGGATACTTCGCTGAAGCATCCGCTGGTTGTTGCGGTGCATGGCGGGCCGGCGGCGATGGTTTCGCCAGTGTGGCCAGTGCAGTGGAATTATGAAATTGCGCTTGCGGCGGCGGGATTTTTTGTGCTGGAGCCGAATCCGCGCGGAAGTTATGGCTCGGGCGAGGAATTCACGCGCGCGAACGTGAAGGATTTCGGCTATGGCGATTTTCGCGACATCCTCGCGGGCGTCACGGAATCGCTCGCGGCGGCGCCGATTGACAACAACCGCGTGGGGATCACCGGCTGGAGCTACGGCGGCTACATGACCATGTGGGCCGTGACGCAGACGGACCGGTTCCGCGCGGCGGTGGCGGGCGCGGGGGTCTCGAATCTTCAGAGCTACTACGGCGAGAATTCGATTGACCAGTGGATGATTCCGTATTTTGGCGCGCCGGTTTACGACGATCCCGCGGTGTATGCGAAGAGCTCGCCGATTACTTTTATCAAGAAGGCCAAGACGCCGACTTTGATTGTCGTTGGCGACCGCGATGGGGAGTGCCCGCCGCCGCAATCGTATGAGTTCTGGCATGCGTTGCAGGCGAATCATGCGCCGACGCAATTTGTCATCTATCCGAATGAGGGGCATTTGTTTGTTAATCCGGAGCACAATCGCGACGTGGTCGCGCGGGCCGTGGCGTGGTTCAAGCATTATTTGTAAAGTGCCTGGCTTGAGTTTGTATCGATTAGAAATGAACTCCGTCGTTTGTTTTGAGTGGGTTAGGCGGAATTCTAATTTTGGAATTGTATCGATTAGGATTTTTGGGCGGGATGCGGGGGCGTCGTGGTGATTCGCGGCTCGGTTGATTTTGCGTTCTCGCGGAATTGAGCGCGTTTGGGCGTATTGAGTCAAAAACGCCGGCTGGCAGCCGGCTCTACGAAGAATTTGAGGTTGTGGGCGGCGGTTGGGTGTGAGGGCGAGAGAAGATGGCCGAACGGCGGGAGGGTCTGAAGACCCTCCCCTACGGCGGATGGCGAATGCGCCACGCATTTTGGCTTGCTCCAGCATATTCAATTATTTTGTGCGGATCCTTCGGCTGCGCTCAGGACAAGCTTCCGGCGGGCTCAGGAGAGCCAGTCCCGCGCTTAGGGACTGCGCACTTTTGATGCATGGATAGCATTAGAGTAAACGTAAGTCAATGGTACTTTAGTTTTAGTACTGTTTTAGTTTCGGGACCGGGCGCGATGGCGCGGGAGCTGATTCAAGGGCCCAGCGCTAAAGCGCATCGTCGCGGAGTGGGCTTTTTTCCCGGAGCGCTTAAGCGCTCCTTCCCCCGCATGAATGCGGGGGCTCCCACCCAAATGCTGGGGCTCCGTTGCTTAGGAGCGGATCATCGTTAGGAGCATTTTGAATCTGCTGAGGGCTTTCAGAGAGTG
>DAITPO010000027.1:0-1242 GCA_036833535.1 Candidatus Acidiferrales bacterium
TGCGCCGACGCAAACTGCTCTCCGGATCCTTGAGCTGATTCCCGGTGAGAATTGCTACGACATCCGCGCCGGCTTCAATCTTTCCGCGGCAGCGAAGTTTGCGGATCCCAGCTAAGGTCGTCGCTGAAGCAGGCTCGCAGCCGATGCCATCGCGCGCCAGCGCCGCCTTGGCCTCGAAGATTTCATCATCGCTCAGCGACTCGGCCATTCCATCCGTCGCGCGAATCGCCCGAAGAGCTTTTTTCCAATTCACCGGATTGCCGATGCGAATGGCGGTCGCTTCCGTGTGTGGCTCCGCGATTGGCGTCAACTCGGCAGCGGCCGCAGCCAACATGCGATAGAAGGGATTTGCGCCCTCGGCTTGCGTGACGACGAGCCGCGGGAGCCTCTCGATGAATCCCCATCGCCTCAATTCGCAGAGCCCTTTTCCGATCGCCGAGACATTTCCCAGATTCCCGCCCGGAACGACGATGTAATCCGGCACGCGCCAGCCGCGCCGCTCGAGAATTTCGAAGGTGATGGTCTTCTGGCCTTCGAGACGAAATGGATTGAGCGAGTTCACGAGGTAGAGATTCAACTCGCGGGTCAAGGACTGCAGAAGTTGAAACGCTTGATCGAAATTTCCCGCGAGCTCGATCACTGTTGCGCCGAACTCGAGCGCCTGCGCGAGCTTCGCGGGCGTGACCTTTCCGGCCGGCACGAAGACGAGAGATTTCATACCGGCGCGAATGGCGTACGCGCTCATCGACGCTGAGGTATTTCCAGTCGAAGCGCACGCGACGACTCCGCAGCCCATGATGGCAGCTTGCGAGACGCAGGCGGTCATGCCGAGATCTTTGAACGAGCCGGTGGGATTCGCACCCTGATGTTTCACCGTCAACTTCACTCCGCCGGCCCATTTGCCCGCGTGCGGAGCTTCGACGAGCGGCGTGTTGCCTTCCGCCAGCGTGACGACTCCCTTGCCCTCAGCGATGAAAGGAAGAAGCTCGCGAAAACGCCAGACGCCACTTTGGTCTTCGATCAGGCTGCTCGATTTGCGCTTCTGCCACGATGCAAGCGACGCCGCGCGATCCGGCGCCGGCATTTCATATTCGACGTCGAGCAGGCTGCCGCACGCGTCGCACCTGTACTCTCTCGCCTCGAGCGAGTGCCGCCGCCGGCAGCTAGCTTCGATACATTGTAGGAACGCGGTGGCCATCGGTCGAAGTTGGTGCCGCGTCGCGTGCAATCAATTTCGCAGCA
>DAITPO010000027.1:1342-6947 GCA_036833535.1 Candidatus Acidiferrales bacterium
CGCTCGAGCCGAGGCCTACGCCAATAGGAATGTCGTTTTCGATTTCGATTCGAGCGCCGGCGATTTCCGCCTTGGCCGCTGCGGCAAAACTTCGGATCGCTTTGACAATGAGATTCTCTTCGCCGCTAGGGACCCGGTCCTCATTCACTCCGCGATAACGAACCTCGAATCCGCCTGACGAGCGCGGCTCGGCTGAAACTCGCAGATGGAGATTCAGCGCAATCGCCGCGCAATCAAAGGCGGGTCCGAGATTGGCCGCGCTCGCCGGAACTTGGACGCGAACGGCCATTACGCGCTAGGCAGTGGCTGTGGCTGCCACCGCAGTCCCCATGAATTTCTCAAATGCGGCGATCTTCGGCTCGATCGCGTCTTCAAGCTGAAAACGCCCGGCCAGCGCGTCCGTCGTTTTCAGGCCGTTGCCCGTGATGCACAGCACCGTTTCCTCATCGGCGCCGATGCGGCCCTGTGCGATTAGCGATTGTGCGCATGCGACCGTTACTCCACCCGCGGTCTCGGTGAAAATTCCCTCGGTCGCCGCGAGCAATTCAATCCCGGTTACGATGTCCGCATCCGAGCAATCTTCTGCCCAGCCTCCGCTCGAACGAATCACGCGCGTGGCATAAATTCCGTCCGCCGGATTGCCGATCGCCAACGAGCGCGCAATGGTCTTCGGCTTTTGCGGATCAATCTCATCCTTCGCATTCTTCACCGCATCTGCAATCGGCGAGCAGCCCGTAGCTTGCGCTCCGAAGAATTTCACGTTCTTCGCCTCAACCAGCCCGAGCGTAACCAGTTCGCCGAACGCTTTGCTTATCTTCGTGATCAACGAGCCCCCGGCCATCGGCACAACCACGTTATCCGGCAAGCGCCAACCAAGCTGCTCGGCGATCTCATACCCGACCGTCTTCGAGCCCTCCGCATAATACGGCCGCAAATTGATGTTCACGAAGCCCCAGCGATAGCGATCGGCAATCTGCGAGCATAGCCGATTGACCTGATCGTAGTTGCCAGCGATCCGAGTAACGCGCGCCCCATAAACTTGCGTCCCCACCACTTTCGCCGCCTCAAGATCTGCGGGAATAAAGATCCAAGCCTCGAAGCCATGCCGCGCCGCCTGCGCCGCAACTGCATTCGCGAGATTGCCAGTCGAAGAGCAGCTCACAGTCTCAAATCCAAAGTTCTTCGCCTGCGCCAGAGCCATTGCGACGACGCGATCCTTGAACGAAAGTGTCGGGAAGCAAACCGCGTCGTTCTTCACCAACAGCCGCCGGCTTCCAATCCGCGCTCCAAGCCGCGGTGCGGTCACTAGCGGCGTCATGCCCACCGGCAGGCCCGAATCGTACCCCTCGGGCTTCGGCAGAAGCTCTGCATATCGCCAAAGATTCGTCGGACGCGCAGCAATCGCCTCGCGAGTGAATTTCCCGCGGACGGCGTCGAGGTCGTAATGCACTTCCAGAGGAGCCATGCAGTCTTCACAGATCGACGAGGGTTTATTGCCGTGGTCGCGATGGCACTCGCGACATCGCAACGAGTAATGCACGCTCATAGCCTACTCTCCGCGGCTGCGCTGGGCCCTGCGCGCCCATAAATACAAAAAGCCTCATCCGGGTTTAGGGGAATGAGGCTCGACACCACGCCTCCGAATCTTCATGTCCCCCGCGAACCGGGCGGGAATTGGCACCGAGCGACCAGTTAAACTACCTGGTCCGGTTGTCGTGGCGTCGTAGGGCCCGTACCCCTCAGCCACTCTGCATGAAATTCGGTGCACGCCCTTTCGAGCGTGCTTTCACAATGGTAGGACGGCATGCATATCGCGTCAAGCTCCGATTCACAAGCACACCGGCAGTCGCCTGCGGCAAGCCAAAAGCAGCCTCGATTGACGCACCAGGGTTCTTTACTTAGTATGGACCGCACCGAAATTCGGAGTCCCCGGGAAGACGAGCCGGATCGCCATGAAGCATCGCCGTCGCGGCAAGCCCTCACCTCCGGCCAAATCATCCACAGCGCGCCGAGCTCCCGCAAAATCCGCCGAGCCGCACGCCGCGCATCACGGCTCCCACATCATCGCCGACGTTCTTATAGGCCTGGCGATCGCACTGCTGCTCACGACGGTGAACTGGGGCATCGAGAAGACCGCGTTCGGTGAGCAATTCCGCGAGTCCACCTACGATGTGCTGCAGCTCCAACTCATGTCTAAGTTCGATCCGGCCAATCTCGAAATAACGGTCGTGGACATCACCGGCATCCCTACAAGGCGAGCGACCTCGCATGACTACGATTACACCGACCGCCAGCAGCTCAAAAATCTGGTTCAGAAAATCGCCGCGCAACGCCCGCGCGCCATCGGCGTCGACGTCGATTTCACTCCCTATCCCGATCAGATGTCGGACGACGACGAATTTCTCACTTACTGCGCGAAGCTGAGGAAGCTCGACCCCGCCAGTTCGCGGCCGGGCGTGCCGATTTACGTTGCCACGTTTCAATCGCTGCTGCTCGGACCTGCGTTCGCGCTTTATGAACCCGATTACGCCCCGCTCGCGGCCTACGCCGGCTTTCCGCTGGCCGGCGAGGATGAAACGCCCAAGAAAATGGTCGATTCCGTCGTCGTTCACTACATCGACGAAAATCACAACACGCAGGATTGGACCGTCCCATCGCTTTCCGCCGCGACGGCCGGAGTACCGATAGCGCCACCGGCCAAATGGGCGTCCTGGGCGATCGATCGTGTGAGCAACGTCACCAAGGAAGGATTCAACTCCACCGAGTTCTACGTCAATTATGGCCCACTCGATGGAATCATTGCGCGAACAATTGCATGGGACGATTCGCGAATCGGCACGGATGCGCACCTGCTGGATGGAAAGATAGTCCTGATTGGCCGCGGCCAACAGGCGACATCCAGCGGCGATCGCCACATACTTCCCGGCCACCGGGGAAAGCTCTTTGCCGGCGTCTACATTCACGCTTGCGCCGCCTATACGCTGCTGCACCACCCGCTGCAGAAGCTGACTTTCAAAGGCCGCACGGCGCTCGATATCTCGCTTTCGCTTCTCGTCTTGATCCCTGTGGCATTGGTGCGCTGGCGCTATCGAGCCGCGGAACCCCACGGCGGGATTGCGCATCACAGGCTAAGTACCGTTTTGACTGTCATTACCGCCGTCGTCGCGTTTGCGGCGGGGGTCTATGCCGTCAACGTGCACCATTTGATGTGGGACGATTCGCTCTTCGTCGCCACGGCGCTGCTCATTGAAGGCCTGGTGGAACGACGCCTGGTGAGCACCGTCCAGTTCATTGCGCATCTATTGACGCTGGGATGGGGTTTGTTATTGTTCAAACAGGACGAGGGCGGCAACAGGCAGCTCGATGAAGAAACCCGTGGACACTAAGATTATTCAAAACCTCCCGTCCTGGCTGCGCGTGTGCGGCTTGCTGCTGGTGGTGCTGGCTGGGCTCGCCGGCACTCCGCGAACTGCGCGGGCGCAACAGACCGCGTTTGCCGGCATCGTTACCGATGTCAATTGCAAAGCTGAAGTGAAAGAATCAGGCAACGACACGCCGCGCCCCCTGGCGGTCGGCAACGGCAATCGGCGCCCGTTGATCGCGGGCGAACAACTGCGCTGCACCGGGCCCGGCAGCATGACCGTGGTTCTCGCCGAAGGCCGCAAGCCCATTTCCAAATCCGATGGCTGGTTCGCGGTCCAGCAGGGCGCGATACTTCAGGGCATGGCGAAGTATGCCGAGCCCGCTTTCACGCGCGGCGCGTCGCCCGATGATTCTATCTTCATGTCTCCGCCGTCAGATGGCACGGCCGAAATCGAGCATCTGATCGTTCGCTGGAAAACCGCCGGAATTCAGGGCGACGTCACGCTCTCGCTTTCGCCGCAGGGCAGCGAGCACGAACTCTGGCGTCAGGCCGCAGTTCCAGGAGCGAGTGGTTCGCTCGACTCGGACGGCTTTCGCCAGGTGTTGGCCGCGTATCGCGAGCGCGGAGCCTCGGCGCCGCTGTTGCTGAAAATGCAGGACGCCGCGGGCAAAAATTACGAGGTTTCCTTCTCTCTGCTCGCCACGCGCGATGAAGACGATCTGAATCAAATGCTGACCGAGTGGAATTCCCGCGACGCTATAGTGCGCTATCTCGGCCGCGCCTCGACCTATTCATCTTTCGGCCTGTTCGTCGAAGCGGCCGAGGAGTACGAATCCGCGCTTCGCGAAGCGCCCGACAGCTCTCTGCTGCTGCAGTTGACGGCTGCGGCCGAGCGGCGCATCGGCAATTCGACGCGCGCTGCCGAGCTCGCACAGAAGCTCGATCGCGCGATGGCCAAGTCCGAATGAGCGCCCGGCGAGCCTGAGGAATCCCACTCGATGCCAAATCGCACAGACAGCCCGCGCGTCGCATTTCAAGGCGAGCGCGGCGCCTTCAGCGAAGAGGCCATCGTCTCGCTGCTCGGCGAGAACGTGCGGCTCGTGCCCTGCGACACGTTCGAGGGCCTCTTCGCGGCCATTCCCGCCGGCATTGCCGACCTTGCGCTCGCGCCTCTTGAAAATACGCTGGCCGGGTCCGTCCATCAGTCCTACGATCTTCTGCTCGAAGGATCGCTTCTGATCGTCAATGAAGTCGCCATTCCGATTGCGCACAATTTGATCGGATGTCCCGGCACTAGCCTCGCTCAAATTCGCGAAGTGCAGTCGCATCCGGTCGCGCTCGCGCAATGCCTCGGATTCTTTGTGCAGAATCCCGGTATCCAGCGTGTGGTGGCCGGCGACACGGCCGGAAGCGTGCGCGAAGTCATCGAACGTGGAGATCCGAAAGTCGCTGCGATTGCCGGCCGGCGCGCTGCCGAGATTTATGGCGGCACGGTTTTGAAAGAACATCTGGAAGATCATCGCGAAAATTACACGCGCTTCGTGCTGCTTTCCGACGAGCCGCGCGTCAGCCCAGTCGCCAACAAGCTCTCTCTCGTTGTGAAGCTGAAGCACCAGCCGGGGGCGCTGCATTCTGCTCTTGGCACTTTCGCGAACCGCGAAATCAATCTTCTGAAAATCGAGAGCCGCCCGCTGAAGGGCAGCCCCTGGCACTACAGTTTCTATCTCGATATCGAGGGTTCGGTAGCCGATGCGCATGTGGCTGCGGCGCTCGATGAATTGCGCGTCAATGCCGAAAAACTCCGGATTCTAGGCTGCTATCCCGCGGCGAAGCGTGTTTCCGAAGCTTCTACCGGCAACACCCCGGTTTCTGCCGTTCGAAATAGCGCCGCGCCCACCTCGGATTGAATCCCGCCGCCACTCCATCGTTGACAACTAACTTACGAGCGACTAGATTTATTCGATGCCGCGCCTGAGCCAGAACGCGATTCGACCCGTAGGCCTTACTGTCGTAGTACCGGGTGTGTCCTCTGGCGCCGGGGGCAGCTGAGCTAGCAGCAAAGCAAATCAGCTCTTCGAGCCCGCCGCCAGAAAAAAAGCTGGCAGGCGGGTTTTTTGTTTTAGGTAGCGCCGGCGTCCCTGCCGGCATCTTGCGAGCTAGGATGCGGCTACAAGCGCCCAAACAATCGCGGAGCGAGGCCGGATCCATAGCCGCCGCCCTATAAGCGGTATTTATTGAATC
>DAITPO010000027.1:7047-14913 GCA_036833535.1 Candidatus Acidiferrales bacterium
CGCGGAGCGAGGCCGGATCCATAGCCGCCGCCCTATAAGCGGTATTTATTGAATCCGACAGCAATATAAATTGGACTCACAAGGCTAAAATGAGGCCTACTAGATGAAATCAGATAATAGCTCGACGGGCGACCGCGCGGTGCGGCGTCGGCCGCCCGAAGCGTCCAAGCCTGAAGAGGAGCCGCGCAAAGTGATCAAGACCGGCGCCGAGATCGTCTGGGAATGTCTCGAACGCCTCGGCGTGAAGTGCGTCTTTGGATATCCGGGCGGCGCGATTCTCCCCACATACGACGCGATGACGCGCTATCACGTGCACCATGTCTTGGTGCGCCATGAACAAGGCGGCACGCACATGGCCGATGGCTTTGCGCGCGCCGGCGGCGACGTAGGCGTTGCGATAGCCACCTCCGGCCCCGGCGCAACGAACATGGTCACAGGCATCGCCACGGCCATGCTCGATTCTTCGCCCATTGTCTGCATCACCGGCCAGGTCGGCAGCAAACTCATCGGCTCCGATGCGTTTCAAGAGACCGACATCACCGGCATCACCCTGCCGATCACCAAACACAATTATCTAGTCACGCGCGCCGAAGACATCGCCCCCAGCCTGCGCGAGGCATTTCACATCGCCGCGTCCGGCCGGCCTGGCCCCGTGCTCGTGGACATCACCAAGGACGCGCAGAACACATCCTGTGAATTCAATTGGGAAGCGGCCGCGCCGAAAGTCCGCCGCCATGAGCCGGTGCATTTCCCCAAGCAGGAGGAGCTCGAGCGAGCGCTCACTTTTATCAATGAAGCGCGCAGGCCCGTAATTCTCGGAGGACACGGCATCATTCTCTCGAGCGCCATGCGCGAAGTGATGACCTTCGCCGAGAAAGCGCACATTCCCGTAGCCGAAACTCTGCTCGGCCTCGGTGGTTTTCCGGCCTCGCATCCACTTTCGCTTGGCATGATGGGCATGCATGGCGAAGCCTGGGTCAACACCGCCATTCAGGAATCCGACTTGCTCCTGGCGTTCGGCATGCGCTTCGACGATCGCGTCACCGGAAACCTGAAAACGTATGCGCCCAACGCCAAGAAAATTCACATCGAGATCGACCCCGCGGAAATCAACAAGAATGTCCGCGTGGACATTCCTCTCATCGGCGATCTCCGCGAAATTCTGCAGCATCTGCTTCCCGGCGTGAAGCAAACCGACCGCGGCGACTGGCTCGCCTATATCAACAGCTTGAAGCACGATTCTGCAGTCCGCGACATCCAGAATCTTCCGGACAGCGGCCACCTCTACGCCGCGCACGTAATCCACGATCTGTGGCGCGCCACGAATGGCGACGCCGTCGTGGTTACCGATGTCGGCCAGCATCAAATGTGGGAAGCGCAGTATTACCACCACGAAAAACCGCGCACGCTGATCACATCGGGTGGTCTCGGCACGATGGGCTTCGCGCTTCCCGCTGCGATCGGCGCAAAATTCGCCCGGCCCGACGCCGAAGTCTGGGTCGTCGCCGGCGATGGCGGCTTTCAGATGACCATGCCCGAACTTGCCACCATCGTTCAAGAAAAGATCGCCATCAAAATCGCCATTATCAACAACGGCTATCTCGGCATGGTCCGCCAGTGGCAGCAATTTTTCTACGACGGCCGCTATGCCTCGACGCCGATCATCAGTCCCGATTTCGCCAAGCTGGCGGAAGCATTCGGCATCCAAGGCATGTCGGTGCGCACTCGCGCCGAGGTTGGGCCCGCTCTCGAAGCCGCGCGAAATAATCCCGGGCCTGCGCTGATCGATTTTCATGTCGAGCAGGAAGATTCCGTGTATCCCATGGTGCCGGCCGGCGCGGATTTGCACGCCATGATCCGCCGCCCGAGCCCACTCGTCGAGGAAGCCTCCGATGCCTGAAAGCGAAACGCTCCACCAATTCGTGCTCTACGTCGAGAACCAGCCCGGCGTGCTGAACCGCGTCGCCTCGCTCTTCCGCCGCCGCGCCTATAACATTGAATCGCTCGCCGTCGGGCACACGGAACGCCCCGGCATTTCGCGTATGACCATCGTCGCCGGAATCAGCGAAGGCGCGGCGCAGCGCGTGGAAGCGAATCTCTATAAGCTCGTCAACGTGCTGTCGGTCGAGGACGTAACGCACATCTCCACCATCGCGCGCAGCCTTGCGCTGATTAAAGTCGAGGCTCACGAGGAATCGCGCCATCGACTGATGGAAATCGTGCGCGTCTTTCGCGCCCGCGTCGTCGATCTGGCGCCCAATTCGTTGATTATCGAGATCACCGGCACCGAAGAGAAAATTCGCGCTCTCGAAGATGTTTTGCGCCCGTTCGGAATCCTCGAAATGGTGCGTACCGGCCAGGTCGTAATGACGCGCGGAGTGAAACGCCCGCGCGCCCGGCAAGGAGCGAGTTTGAGCGCCGATTCGGGCGACTCGGAAGCTTCGCACTCCGTTTGATCGCAGCAATTTCGATAGCAGGATTAAAAGCAGAAACGCAAAGGAGCAGGGAATGGCCAAGATTTATCAGGATCAAGACGCGGATATTGCTCCAATCCAAAAGAAAAAGATCGCCATCATCGGTTACGGCTCGCAGGGCCATGCCCACGCGCTGAGCCTGCGCGATAGCGGCTGCACGGTTTGCGTCGGACTGCATCCCGAAAGCAAGTCGCGCGAGAAGGCTATCGCCGCGGGGCTGACGGTTCACTCCGTCTCCGATGCCGCAGCCTGGGCCGACGTGATCATGGTTCTTGCTCCGGACACGGCTCAGCCGGCAATCTACGAAAAAGAAATCGCGCGTCATCTGACCAAGGGCAAGATGCTGATGTTCGCTCACGGCTTCAATGTGCGCTACGGTACGATTCAACTCCCGCGCGATATCGACGTAACCATGGTCGCGCCTAAAGCACCCGGCCATCGCGTCCGCGAAGTTTTCATAGAAGGCGGCGGCACACCCGCGCTCCTCGCTGTGCATCAAGACGCCACCGGCTCGGCCAAGCAACTCGCTCTCTCTTACGCCAAGGCCCTCGGCGCAACTCGCGCGGGCGTGATCGAAACTACTTTCAAAGAAGAGACCGAAACCGATCTTTTCGGCGAGCAAGCCGTCCTCTGCGGCGGCGTGAGCGAGCTGATCAAAGCCGGATTCCAGACGCTGGTGGACGCAGGCTACCAACCCGAAATCGCTTACTTCGAGTGCCTCCACGAACTGAAGCTAATCGTGGACCTCATCTACCAGGGCGGCCTCAACTACATGCGCTATTCCGTCAGCGACACTGCCGAATACGGCGATTACACCGGCGGCCCGCAAGTCGTCACCGAACAAACCCGCCAGACCATGAAGAAAATGCTCGAGCGCATCCAGAACGGCGAATTCGCCCGCGAGTGGATCGCCGAAAACAAAGCAGGCCGCCCGAAATTCGATGAAACGCGCCGCAAAGAACAGCACCAACTGATCGAAGAAGTAGGCGCGCGTTTGCGCCAGCGCATGACTTTCCTGAAACCGGTCACGATCGCGGTAGAAGAAACCGCAGCCGCGGGCAAGAAATAACTCCGTTATCGCGGAAAGTGAAGAGCTGTCATCCTGAGTTCGCCGAGGCGAACGAAGGATCTGTATTTTCTTGAATTCGCACTGCAGTCCACTTGTATCGCGCCCCAAATTCATGTAAGCAATCCCAGTACCGTCGCGCGCCGCAATCCGAATCCGGGTGGGCGCGCGAATGTCGCGAATTTTTCGATAGCCAACGTCAAAATTTCTAATGCATCCGCCGCCGCACCAACCGATAAACTCATTCTCTTCTAAAAGGCAAATATCAAATGAGTGTAAATGAAATAAGCAAGCTCATAACCCAGGGAGTCGAGCGCACCCCGAATCGCGCCATGCTCCGCGCCGTGGGCTTTGGCGACAAGGATTTCGACAAGCCCATCATCGGGGTAGCCAACGGCTATAGCACCGTCACGCCGTGCAACGCGGGCTTGAACGACCTCGCCCAGCGCGCGGTAAGCGTGCTTCGCGATGCCCAAGCCATGCCGCAAATCTTCGGCACGATCACGGTGAGCGATGGAATCTCGATGGGCACCGAGGGCATGAAATTCTCTCTCGTCTCGCGCGAAGTGATCGCCGATTCCATCGAAACCGTCTGCAGCGCCGCGCGCATGGACGGCGTGATCGTGATCGGCGGCTGCGATAAGAATATGCCCGGCGGCATGCTGGCCATTGCGCGCCTGAATATCCCCGCGATCTTCGTTTATGGCGGCACCACCAAACCGGGCCATCTTCACGGCAAGAATCTGACGGTCGTGAGCGCCTTCGAAGCGGTCGGCGAGTACAGCGCCGGACGAATCGGCGACGCCGAGCTTCTCGAAATCGAGCGTCACTCCTGTCCTGGCGTAGGCTCCTGCGGCGGCATGTACACCGCCAACACAATGTCCTCCGCCATCGAAGGCATGGGCATGAGCCTCCCGTATTCCTCGACAATGACTGCAGGCGAATCCGAGAAGCTCGAAAGCACCGCCGAATCCGCGCGCGCACTCACCGAAGCGATCCGCCGCCAAATTCTTCCCAGCCAAATCCTCACGCAAAAAGCATTCGAAAACGCCATCGCGATAGTAATGGCCACAGGCGGCTCGACAAACGCGGTCCTGCATCTTCTGGCGATCGCTCAAGCCGCGCGCGTCCCGCTCACGATCGACGATTTCGAAAAAATCCGCCCGCGCGTCCCTGTCCTCTGCGATTTGAAGCCCTCAGGAAAATACGTCATCACAGAACTGCACGCCGCGGGGGGAATCCCGCAGGTCATGAAAATTCTCCTCGAGCACGGCGTTTTCCATGGCGACGCGCTAACGATCACCGGCAAAACCGTAGCCGAAACGCTTTCCCAAGTTCCCGCCGAGCCGCGGAAAGACCAGGACGTGATTCATCCGTGGAACTCGCCCGTTTATCCTCACGGCCATCTCACAATTCTGAAGGGCAATCTAGCAACCGAAGGCGCCGTGGCAAAAATCTCCGGCGTGAAGATGAAAAAGATCACCGGCCCCGCCCGCGTTTTCAATTCCGAAGAAGAAACTCTCACTGCAATCCTCGCGCACAAAATCAAGCCCGGCGACATTCTCGTAATTCGATACGAAGGCCCCAAAGGCGGCCCAGGTATGCGCGAAATGCTTTCCCCGACATCAGCACTGATCGGCGCGGGCCTCGGCGATTCCGTAGGCCTGATCACCGACGGCCGCTTTTCCGGCGGCACGTACGGCATGGTCGTCGGCCACGTAGCCCCCGAAGCCGCCGTAGGCGGCGGCATCGCGCTGGTAAAAGAAGGCGACTCCATCACCATCGACGCCGAAGCCCGCCTCTTGCAACTAAATATCCCGGGCGAAGAACTCGAAAAGCGCCGGGCGCAGTGGAAACCGCCCGAGCCGCGCTATCGCTCCGGTGTCCTGGCAAAATACGTTCGCCAAGTCTCAAGCAGCAGCATAGGCGCAATCACCGATGCCGCATAAACGCGACGGGTTTCACGACGAAGGGAGCAATTCGATATGAGACGCAGGGTGGCGTGTGGCTTGGCGTTATGTTTTCTGCTTTCCGGCCCGCTAGCAGCGTCGCTGGGCGCGCGCGCCAATGCGTCATCTCCATCCGTTTCGCTCTCCGCCGCTTCCGCCGCGACTCTTCTCTGGCAGCAACCGACCGAAGACCGCCTCCGCGCCCTCGAACAATCAGCCAATGACGCCCGCAGCGCCGGTGACAACGCCTGGATGCTCGTCTCCTCAGCCTTCGTCCTGATGATGACCGGCCCGGGTCTGGCGCTCTTCTATGGTGGCTTGGTGCGCAAGAAAAATGTCCTGGCCACAATGATGCAAAGCTTTGCGCTGATGGCCATCATCACGGTCGTTTGGGCGATCGTCGGGTATAGTCTCTGCTTCGCTCACGGCAACAGCTTCATCGGCGGCTTCGGCTATGTTTTCCTCCGCGGCGTAGGCGCCACGCCCAACGCCGACTACGCGGCCACAATCCCGCAGCAAACTTTCATGATCTTTCAGCTCATGTTCGCCATCATCACGCCAGGTCTGATCGCCGGCGCCTTCGCCGAGCGAATGAAATTCAGCGCCATGGTAGTTTTCACCACGCTCTGGTTCTTCATCGTCTACGCCCCAATGGCCCATATGGTGTGGGGCGCAGGAGGCCTTCTAAATTCGAGCGGCGGCGCATTTCCCACGCTGGATTTCGCAGGCGGCACAGTAGTGCACATCACCTCAGGAGTTTCCGCGCTGATCTGCGCCCTCTATCTCAAAAAACGCGTCGGCTATCCGAAGGAACCGATGCCGCCGCACAGCGTAGTCCTCAGCTTCATCGGCGCGTGCCTGCTCTGGGTGGGCTGGTTCGGTTTCAACGCAGGCAGCGCGCTCAACGCCAGTGGTCTCGCGACCAGCGCGTTCGTAGCCACACATTTCGGCGCCGCCGCCGCAGCCATCGGCTGGGCGGCCGCGGAATGGATTCGCAACGGCAAGCCCAGCGTACTTGGCGCGATCTCCGGCGCAGTAGCAGGCCTGGTAGCAATTACTCCCGCTTCCGGCTTCGTAGGCCCGATGTCCGCGCTCGTGATCGGCCTTTGCGCGGGCGTTGGCTGCTACTTGATGGTTACGAAAGTAAAATCGCTCTTCGGCTATGACGATTCACTAGACGCCTTCGGCGTCCACGGCGCCGGCGGCACAATCGGCGCGCTTCTCACCGGCCTCTTCGCGACAAAACTCGTAAACGCTGTCTTCAAAGATGCCCAGGGCAATGCACTGAATGTGGGCCTCTTCGATGGCAACGCGCATCAAATCCTGAATCAACTCATCGGAATCGTTATCGCGTGGGTCCTCGCAGTCGTCGGCACGCTAATCATTTTGAAAGTGACCGATGTTCTCGTCGGCTTGCGCGTTCCGGAAGATCAAGAGGTCCGCGGCCTCGATATCTCGCTGCACGGCGAGGAAGGGTACAATCTCGAATCCTAGCAGGCTCATTCGAACGGGAGAAAAGAAGCGATGACAAAGATCGAAGCAATCATTCAACCGTCGCGTTTCGAATCCGTGAAGGAAGCTCTGCTCGAAATCGGCATCGCGGGCATGACGGTGCTCGAAGTCCGCGGCCACGGCCGCCAAAAAGGCCACACCGAAACATACCGTGGCCGCGAATACGAAGTTGACCTCCTGCCGAAAATCAAAATCGAAATGGTCCTGCCCGACAAACTCGTGGATGTAACCGTCCAGACAATTCTCAAGACAGCGAAGACGGGCAAAATCGGCGATGGCAAGATATTCTTATCCAAGGTGGATGAAGCCATCCGCATCCGCAACGACGAGCGAGGCGAGCATGCACTCTAGAGGCATGAGTCCCCGCGCGCTGCAACAGGGCCGCGGCGCCGGCCATTAAGGCAATCAACAGCATGGCGTTGTCAACTCCGGGCCAAGTACTGCGCGAGACCTACTCAGCCGAGTCCGCCAAAATCCAGCAGCACTTCGACGCCACGGGCGACGGCCGCGGCGTAACCGAGCAGCGCGCCGCTCTCGTTGATCGGATCGCCGTCGATCTCTTCCGCCATTTCTTTCCGCACGAATCCAAGCCCGCAACGAAATTATCTCTCGTAGCTCTTGGCGGTTACGGCCGCCGCGAACTTTTTCCCTATTCCGATGTCGATCTTCTCTTCCTCTGCGCTGACAGTTCCACCGAAGAGCGCGTCAAAAGCGCCGCTCGAGAATTCTGCCAGGCGTTATGGGATATGCGCATGCGCGTTAGCCCCGCGACGCGCTCGCTTTCCGAATGCACGAAATTCCACAGTGAGAATCCCGAGTTCAACATCTCGCTGCTCGATTGCCGCTTCCTCAGCGGCGATGAGCG
>DAITPO010000027.1:15013-20384 GCA_036833535.1 Candidatus Acidiferrales bacterium
ATCCCGAGTTCAACATCTCGCTGCTCGATTGCCGCTTCCTCAGCGGCGATGAGCGACTTTTCGCCGAACTGCACGATCACGTGCTGCCCACCGTCGTCTCCCGCAATCGCTCCGCGCTGCGCGAAAATCTCGCGGAACTGACCCGCCAGCGCCACGCCAAATATGGCGAAACCGTCTTCCATCTCGAGCCCAACCTGAAAAATTCTCCCGGAGGGCTGCGCGATTTCCACACCGCCTGTTGGCTCGAGCGCATCTCGGAACTGGCCGGCGAAAAACAGTTTCCCCCGCATCCGGGCCGCACCTCGCCGAAGCTCAACGCGGAAGCCCAGCGCGCCTTCGATTTCCTCGCCGCGGCAAGATGCCTCGTCCATTTCCGCCAGGGCCGCGACGACAACGCGCTGACCTACGAACTGCAATCCGTCGCCGCAAATCTGGGTCTGGCCGTCCAGATGGACACGCCCATGCCGCCTGCCGACTGGATGCGCTGCTATTTCCGCCACGCGCGCGTCATCTTCACGCTCGCCACGCAGCTTCTCGACGACGCCGTCCCCGAGAAAAGCTCTCTCTCCGATCGCCTCGGCGAATGGAAAGCAAGATTCTCGAATTCGCCGTTCACCGTCTCAGTCGGGCGCCTGGCCGTTCGCGAGCCTGCCGGCCTTCAAGATGCGGAGCAACTTCTCTCGCTCTACGAAGTGGTGGCTCGCGATGGCCTGAGACTCAGTCGCGAAACCGAGCGCGAAGTGGAGGCCGCGCTTCTTGCGCTCGCGAACGACGGCGCCGCGATCCCCGGCCTCTGGGCGCACTTCCAGCAAATTCTCGTCGCGCCTCACGCCACAGACGCCCTACGCGCCATGCACTCCCAGGGAGTTCTCGTACGTCTCTTCCCGGAATTCGCGGCCATCGATTCGCTCGTAATTCGCGATTTCTATCATCACTACACCGTGGACGCCCATTCCTTCATCACCATCGAGAATCTACAGAACCTCCGCGGCAAAACCTCCGAATGGGAAAAGAAATTTGCCGATCTTTTGAGCGAACTCGAACAGCCGGAGCTGTTGTTCCTCGCTCTGCTCTTCCACGATGTCGGCAAAGGCATGCCCCAGGATGATCACATCGAAGGAAGTCTCCAAGCCGTGGATGAAATCTTCCCGCGCCTGGGCCTCGATGCCACAGAGAGCAGCACGGTTCGCTATCTCATCGCCAATCATCTCGAAATGTCTGCGAATCTTCTCCGCCGCGATATTTTCGACACTCAAACGATCCGCAACTTCGCCGAAAGAGTCGGCACGCCTGAACGGCTAAAGTTGCTTTGCCTCTTCACCTACGCCGACATTCGCGCCGTGAATCCCGAAGCGCTGACGCCGTGGAAAGCGGAATCGCTCTGGCAGCTTTATGTTTCCACCGAGAATTATTTAAATCGCAGCCTCGATGAAGAGCGCGTGCACGCCAATCGCGACGGCCGCGAATGGGTCGAGCGCATCATCCCTCTGGTTTCCACCGACGCCAATCGCCATGATCTCCGCGAATTTCTCGAGGGCCTGCCGCGCCGCTATCTCCTTGCGCATTCGCCCCAGGAAGTCGCGCGCCATTTCGAAATGTCGCGCCGCCTGGAAACTTCCGCCGTCGAACTGCATCTCGAATCGCACGGTCACATCTACGAACTTACGGTTCTTACTGCCGATCGGCCCCAGCTCTTCGCCGGAATCAGCGGCACCATCGCCGCCTGGGGCATGAACATCTGGAAAGCGGAAGCCTTCGCGAATTCCGGCGGGGTGATCGTCGACACTTTCCATTTCACCGATCCCTACCGCACTCTCGAGCTGAATCCCACCGAGATGGATCGCTTCAAAGCCAGCATCACCGACGTTCTTTGCGGCACAGTGAGCCTCGAAAGCCTGATGCGCGGAAGAAAGAATCTCCGCGGCCCCGCGCTGCCCAAAGTTCCAGTCTCCACGCAAATCCGCTTCGACGATTTCTGTTCCGCGCATTCCACGCTTATGGAAATTGCCACGCAGGATCATCCTGGCCTTCTCTATCAAATCACCTCAGTCCTAGCCCAATACGGCTGCAATCTGGAGGTAGCCCTGATCGACACCGAAGGCCAGCGCGCCATCGATGTTTTCTATCTCACACTCGACGGCGCCAAACTTGGCGCCAACCATCAACGCAAACTCCGCGATCTACTCTTGGCCCAACTCTGAGACATATTCTTGCAGTCGTAGGGGCGTCCGCTCCGAGTAACCCAAGTGACTAGCCTCACCACACACTCCGCGTAACGCTAATCTCACATCCAATAGCCCCGCAGGCCTGCTAAATAACCACGACGTCGACACACCCAGAACATCCTGAAACATTCGGGAACCTGTTGCGTCACAATAGAGAAGAAACATTGAGGGATTGTGTGGCCTCGCACCAACGCACTTAGACCCGCCACCGCTTTCCTCTGAAGTAGGAGCGATTGATGATCTCGAGGAAATTGCTCACGCCCATGCTCGCGCTGCTTCTCGCGCTCAGCGCTTCAGCGCTGACCGTCGAGGCATTGCAACAATCTCCCGCGCCCACTGCTCAAACTGCAGCATCTCGTCCAGTCGGGACGGTGAAATCCATCACCGGCAATTCGCTCACTCTGGCCACAGATGCCGGCGCAGAAATCACAGTCACCGTCGAAGACTCCACGCGCCTGATCAAAACCGCTCCCGGCCAAAAAGATCTAACCGGCGCTACGTCCATCAAACTCCAGGATCTGCAGGTAGGCGATCGCATTCTGGTCCGCGGCACGCCGTCGGACGATTCCAAATCCGTCGCCGCCACTTCGATCATTGTGATGAAGAAATCCGATATCGAACAAAAGCAAGCCCAGGAACGCGCCGATTGGCAGAAGCGCGGCGTAGGCGGCCTCGTAACCGCCGTAGATCCCGCCGCCGGCACCATTACGATTTCAGCCGCGGCGCTCGGCGGCACCAAGAGCGTCGCAATTCACACCTCGAAGACCACCATCATCCGCCGCTACGCTCCGGACTCCGTGAAATTCGATGACGCCAAACTCGGCTCTCTCGATCAGATTCAACCGGGCGATCAACTCCGCGCCCGCGGCGACCGCAGCCCTGACGGCAACGAACTTACCGCGGAAGAAATCGTCTCCGGCGCGTTTCGCAACATCGCCGGCACGGTGCTCTCGACGGACGCCGCCGCCAACATTCTCACAGTCACGGATTTGAAAACGAAGAAGCCGGTCACGGTGAAGCTCACGTCCGATTCTCAGTTCCGCAAACTTCCCGCGATGATGGCGCAAATCATTGCCGCGCGTATGAGCGGCGCAGCCGGTACTCCCGGAGCAGCACCATCAGGAAGCGCCGCAGGAAATTCCGCCACTCCGCCAGCGGGCAACAGCGCACCCGGCACAAGGTCCGGCGGTGGCGCAGGCGGCGGCCGCTCCGGAGGCGCGCAGGATTTTCAGCAAATGTTGAACCGCGTTCCCGCAGCAACGCTGGCGGATTTGCAAAAAGGCGACGCTCTGATGATCGTGGCAACGCAAGGCAGCGGCGATGGGCCCGTCACAGCCATCACCATGTTGAGCGGCGTCGAAGCAATCCTCGCGGCCTCGCCAAAAGGCAGCCAACCGATGATTCTCACGCCGTGGAATCTAGAGGCGTCCGGCGGAGAAGCCGCATCTCAATAATTTCCGGCGCCCCGCCGCGCCCAATTTTCTCAGGAGCAAGAATGACAGCCGGGTCCAAAAGAGAGTGCATCAAAATTTCAGCAGCGCCGCTCATGGCGCTCTCGCTTATTCTCGCCGTTATCTTCTGTCTGCAAGCACCCTCGGCCGCAGCCCAGACGCCAACCGGAACTTTGCGCGGCCAGGTCACCGATCCATCGGGAGGAGTTGTAGTCGGCGCAACTGTCCTGGTCACGTCGTCGGGCGGACAGACGACCACCGGCCAAACCAATAAAACGGGCAGCTATGAATTCAAAAACCTCGCGCCGGACAATTACGGGATCACCGTCGGTGCGACCGGCTTCGCTCTCTACCAAAAAGACAGCGTCGCCATAACCGCCGACCAGATTCAGGTTCTGAATGTGCAACTCGAAATCGAAGTGCAGAAGGAAAAAGTAATTGTCACGGACACGACCACGAACGTGGATGTCAATCCGGCAAACAACGCCAGCGCTCTAGTACTCAAGGGCAAAGATCTCGACGCGCTATCCGACGATCCCGACGAGCTATCCGCCGAACTCCAAGCTCTCGCCGGTCCGTCCGCAGGTCCGAATGGCGGCCAAATCTACATCGACGGCTTCACCGGCGGCCAACTCCCTCCAAAATCCTCGATCCGCGAAATTCGCATCAATCAGAATCCATTTTCAGCCGAGTACGACAAGCTCGGCTATGGCCGCATCGAAATCCTTACCAAGCCCGGCACAAACCAATTTCACGGTCAGTTCCTCTTCGATGCAAACGATTCCGCATTCAATTCCAGAAATCCCTTCGTCAAAACCGAGCCGCCTTATCACACATTTCTTTTCAGCGGAAACGTCAGCGGCCCCATCACCAAAAAAGCTTCCTTCTTCTTCGACGCTGAGCGCCGCAACATCGGCGACACGTCCATCGTCAACGCCGTCGTCCTCGACACCAATTTCAATCCCACTCCCTTCAGCGTCGCAGTCGCCAATCCACGAACCCGCACCAGCATCAGCCCGCGTCTCGATTGGCAAGCCACTAAGAACAATACCGTCACGCTGCGTTACCGCTACGTCGTCTCCAACGACACCAACGACGGCATCAGTCTCTTCTCGCTGCCGACGCAAGGATACAATTCCAGCAATTCCGAGCAGGTGGTGCAGGCTTCCGACACCTACGTCATCAGCGCCACCACCGTCAACGAAACGCGCTTTCAATTCACGCGCGATCGTCTGAACGAGGCTTCTGCAAATTTCGGCACCACCATTTCTGTCCCCGGCGCGTTCGTCGATGGAGGAAACACTCTCGGCAACGTTCTGAACATCGGCGACAACTACGAGCTTCAGAACTACACCTCGATGTCGCTCGGGAAAAACTATCTGAAATTCGGCGGCCGTCTGCGCGTCAACCGGCTCTACAATGATGCCAATTCCAATTTCAACGGCACGTTTACTTTCGGCGCGCGGCAATTTCAGGGACAGACCATCAACGGCATCGAGGCCTATCAGATCACCCAGGCGGGCCTGGCCGCGGGCGATACACTCGCCTTCATCGAGCAGCAACTCGGCGGCGGCCCGAGCCAGTTCAACATTACCAGCGGAATTCCGCTAGCCTCGCTCAATCAATTTGACGTCGGTCTCTTCGCGCAGGACGACTGGCGAATTCGCCCGAATCTCACTCTAAGCGGAGGCCTCC
>DAITPO010000027.1:20484-34151 GCA_036833535.1 Candidatus Acidiferrales bacterium
TTCGCGCAGGACGACTGGCGAATTCGCCCGAATCTCACTCTAAGCGGAGGCCTCCGCTTCGAGAGCCAGGACAATATCAGCGATCACGCCGACATCGCTCCGCGCGTAGCTATCGCCTGGGGCCTCGGCAAGGGCGCTGCGCCGAAGACCGTCATCCGCGCCGGTTGGGGAATGTTCTACGATCGCTTCATCGACACGTACGTTCTGCAAACCGAGCAGCTCAACGGCATCAACCAGCAGCAATTCGTCGTGAATTCCCCGACCTTTTATCCCGACATTCCCGCGATCAATTCGCTGCCCTCTCGCATTCCCACCATCTATCGTCTTAGCCCCGATCTGCGCGCGCCCTACACCATGCAAGGCGCCGTCAGCCTCGAGCGCCAGCTTTCGAAATCGATGAACATGGCGGTCACTTACATTCATTCGCAGGGCGTCCACGCACTTCTCACGCGCAATATCAATGCACCGCTGCCCGGCACGTTCGATCCCTCCGATCCTACGAGCGGCGTGCGTCCGCTCGGCAATATCGGCAACGTGGATCAGTTCGAATCCGACGGCATTTTCAAGCAGAACCAGCTCATCGCCAATTTCAACTTGCGCACGGGCTCACGTTTCTCGCTCTTTGGCTGGTACGTCCTCAATTACGCCGATAGCGACACCGCCGGCACTTCCAGCTTTCCTGCAAATCAGTACGACTTGGCCGCCGATTACGGCCGCGCCGCATTCGACGTCCGCCAGCGCTTCTTTTTCGCCGGCACGGTAAGCTTGCCCTACGGATTTCGCCTCAGCCCATTCCTCATGGCCAGTTCCGGAACGCCTTTCAACATCACCATCGGCCAGGATCTGAACGGCGATTCCATTTTTAACGATCGCCCGTCGCTCGCCACTTCCGCAACTCTTCCGCAAAATCTCGTTGTCACCAAATACGGCAGCTTCGATATTGCGCCCGCGGCAACGGCGACCATCATTGCGCCGAATATCGGCACAGGCCCGTCGCAATTCACCGTGAATCTGCGCGTAAGCAAAACATTTGGCTTTGGGAAAAAGCAGGACGCCACGAACGGCAATGGCCGAGGCGGCCGTCAAGGCACATTTGGCGGACCAGTCGGCGGACCGGGCGGTGGCGGAGGAGGCGGTGGGCGAGGTGGCGGTGGAGGCGGCGGAGGAGGAATGGGCGGCTTCGGCGGCGGCGGAGACAGCGGTCACCGCTACAGCCTCACTCTCAGCGCTTCAGGGCGAAATATTTTCAATCGGGTCAATCTCGCCCCGCCCGTAGGAAATCTCAGCTCGCCTCTGTTCGGCGAATCCAACGCCCTAGCAGGCGGAATCTTCTCCTCTGCATCCGCGAATCGCCGCATCGACCTGATCGCCACGTTCAGCTTCTAAAAGTACCGCCGGCGTCCCCGCCTGCATCTTACGAGCGAGAAGTTCGCCAGAGATCAAAATTGTCCGCGGTGCTGTGCGCTTATTAACTCGTGTCGGTTGAGCTGCGAAGGCCGCGCGTGACCGTTGCCTGCGGTGAGATTGGAGATCGTCGGATACCGGCGGGGACGCCTCGCAAGAGCATCCGGGGCAAGCCGACGCTACCACGCCATCAATCCGCCGTCGAAGGCAATCGCGGCGGCGCCGCCACGCCAGACTCGGGCGGCTGATGCCTCCGCCGGCCCAGCACCCGCAGCCGGAATCGATCCAAATAAAGGTAAAGCACCGGCGTAGTAAAAAGCGTCAGCATCTGGCTGACAATCAATCCGCCCACGATCGCAATTCCCAACGGCCGCCGCAATTCCGATCCCACGCCGGTACCAATCGCGATGGGAATCCCGCCAAACATCGCCGCCATCGTAGTCATCATGATCGGCCGGAATCGCAGCAGACACGCCTGGTAAATCGATTCCTCCGGCGTCATGTTATGCGTTCGCTCCGCATCCAGCGCAAAGTCGATCATGAGGATGGCGTTTTTCTTCACGATCCCAATCAAGAGAATAATTCCGATCAGCGCAATGATGGTCAACTCCGTCCGGCAAAGCAGCAGCGCCAGCAGCGCCCCCACGCCCGCCGATGGCAGCGTCGAAAGAATCGTGATCGGGTGAACGTAGCTCTCATAAAGCATACCTAGCACGATGTAAACCGCCGCCAGCGCCGCGAGAATTAAAATCGGCTCGCTCTTCAGCGAATCCTGAAAGGCCTGCGCCGTTCCCTGGAAGCTCGGATGAATCGTCGACGGCATCGCGATCGTATGCTCGACGTCGTTAATTGCCTTCACCGCGTCTCCCAGCGCAGTCCCGGGCGAGAGATTGAACGAAAATGTCACCGCCGGAAATTGCCCCTGGTGCGCGACCGCCAGCGACGTCTGCGTCTGCTCGTAGTGCGTGAACGCGCTCAGCGGCACCTCCGTTCCGTTCGACGAAGGCACGTAAATATTCTTCAGCGCGTCCGGGCTCTGTCCAAATTTCGGATCGACCTCCATCACCACGTGATACTGGTTAATCCCCGCGTACATCGTGGACACTTGCCGCTGCCCGAACGCGTCGTACAGCACGTTGTCAATCAACTGCGGCGTCAAGCCCAGGCGGCTCGCCGTATCGCGATCGATCACCAGCGCCGCCTGCAAGCCATGATCCTGCTGATCGCTTGAAATATCTTTCAGCTCTTTCAGCCCGCGTAATTTCTGCTCGAGCTTCGGCGACCACTCCAGCAAGTCCTGAAGATTGTCTCCCTGCAGCGTGTACTGATACTGCGCATTCCCCATGCGCCCGCCGATTTGCACGTCCTGCACGGCCTGAAAATACAGCGTCGCTCCGGGCACGTGCGCCAGCTTGCCACGCAGTCGCGCAATCACCAGGTCAACGGAAAGCTTTCGCTCTCCAATTGGCTTGAGTGAAGCGAAAGCCCGTCCCGTATTTTGCGCGCCTTGCCCGCCCGTAAATCCCACCACGCTATCTATCGCGGGATCGTCCTTCACGATCTGAATAAATTGCGTCAGCTTTTTCTGCATCGCGTTGAACGAAATATCCTGCGCCGCCTGAATCCCGCCGCTCAGCCGGCCGGTATCCTGCTGCGGAAAAAATCCCTTGGGAATCACGATGTAGAGATAAACCGCCAGCCCAATGGTGGCGAACGTTACCAGCAGCATGACCGGCTGATGGCGCAGTACCCAGCGCAGCCGCGCGTCGTAGGCATCGTGCAGCCAATTAAACCCGCGCTCGCTCAGCCGGTACATCCAGTTGTGTTTGCGTCCCGTCTCCGGCTTCAGAAACAGCGCGCACATCATCGGCGTAGTGGTGAGCGAAACAATCATCGAGATTCCGACTGCTACGCTCAACGTCACCGCAAACTCGCGGAATAACCGTCCCACGATTCCGGCCATCAGCAAGATCGGAATAAACACGGCCATCAGCGAGGTGCTCATCGAAACCACTGTGAAGCCGATCTCTCGCGCCCCTCGATAGGCCGCCTGCACCGGCGCCATCCCCTGCTCGATATATCGCGTGATGTTTTCGATCACCACGATCGCATCGTCCACCACGAATCCCGTGGAGATCGTCAGCGCCATCAGCGACAAATTGTCGAGCGAATATCCCAGCATATACATCACGCCAAACGTTCCGATCAGCGATAGCGGCACAGCCACGCTGGGAATCAACGTCGCCCACACGTTCCGCAAGAACGCGAACACCACGAAAATCACCAAAATTACGGAAATCACCAGCGTAATCTGCACGTCCCGCACCGACGTGCGAATAGTAGTCGTGCGATCCACAACCACGTCGATCCGGATCGACGGCGGAATCGAAGCCTGCAGCTGCGGCAACAATTCCCGCACGCGGTCCACCGTCCCGATGATGTTGGCGCCCGGCTGCCGGTTGATGATGATCAAGACGCTGGGCTTGCCGTTGGCCACTCCGGCGGTATGCACGTCTTCCACCGAGTCCACCACCGTCGCCACATCCGCAAGCCGCACCGGCGCGCCGTTCTTGTAAGCAATGATCCGCGGCGCGTATTCCGCGGCGTGAAACAACTGGTCATTGTCCTGCAGCATTTCGCCCTGCTGCCCGTCGGCCAATCCGCCCTTGGGTGCGTTGGCGTTCGCCGTATTCAGCGCCGTGCGCACCTGCTCGATTCCCACTCCCAGATTGCTCAACTGCATCGGATTCACTTCCGCGCGCACCGCGGGCAGGGAACTCCCGCCGACGAAAACCTGCCCCACGCCGTCGATCTGCGAAAGTTTCTGCGCGAGAATCGAATTGCCCACGTCGTACATCTGTGGCTTCGTCGCTGTATCGGAAGTCAGCGACAGAATTAAAATCGGCGCATCTGCAGGATTCACTTTTCGCCAGTTCGGATTGCTCGGCAGATTGGTCGGCAATTGCCCGCGCGCCGCGTTGATCGCCGCCTGCACATCGCGCGCCGCCGCATCGATATTCCGGTTCAAATCGAATTGCAGCACGATGCTCGTCGAACCAAGCTGGCTCGAGGAAGTCATCTGCGTGATGTTGGCGATGCGCCCGAACTGCCGCTCGAGCGGCGTGGCCACCGCCGACGCCATCGTCTCCGGGCTCGCGCCAGGCAATCCCGCGTTCACATTGATCGTAGGAAATTCCACCTGCGGCAGTGGCGCGACAGGCAGCATCGTATAAGCCAGCGCCCCGGCCAGCAGCAGCGCAATCGTCAGCAGCGATGTCGCCACCGGACGCTGGATGAATGGCGCCGAGATATTCATCCCTGGCCTTCTTGGGCGCTTTCCGGTGCAGGCATTTCAATCGGATTGCCGATGCGGAATCGCGCGAAGCGCTTGGCCATCTTGTCGAACGCGATGTAAACCACCGGCGTCGTATAAAGCGTCAGCAACTGGCTCAGCAGCAATCCGCCCACAATCGAAATTCCCAGCGGGTGCCGCAATTCCGAGCCCGTCCCGCGCCCCATCGCCAGCGGCAAGCCGCCAAAGAGCGCCGCAAACGTGGTCATCATGATCGGCCGGAAGCGCAGCAAGCACGCCTGATAAATCGCTTCCTCCGGCGGCTTGTTATCTTTCCGCTCAGCTTCGAGCGCAAAGTCGATCATCATGATCGCGTTCTTCTTCACGATACCGATCAAGAGAATGATTCCGATTAAGCCGATCACATCGAGATCGAGGTGAAAAAGCTGCAACGCGAGCAGCGCTCCAACTCCCGCCGACGGTAGCGTCGAAAGAATCGTCACCGGATGGATGTAACTCTCATACAGCACGCCCAGCACGATATAAACCGTCACGACCGCCGCGATAATCAACCAAACTTCATTCGCCAGGGAATTCCGGAACGCCGCCGCCGCTCCTTGAAAACTTGCTTGAATGCTCGCGGGCAATCCGATATCGCGGCCAGCATTTTCGATTTGCGTCACAGCCGTTCCCAACGAAGCTCCCGGCGTCAAGTTGAATGAAATCGTCACCGCCGGAAATTGCCCCTGGTGGTTCAGCGCCAGCGACGCCGTTTGCGGCTCGTAATGCGTGAAGCTGCTCAGCGGCACTTGAATCCCGGTCAGCGACTTCACATACAAATTCTTCAAATCGTCCGGGTCCGTCCGGAAATCCGGCGCCACTTCCAGCACCACGTGATACTGATTCAATTGCGTGAAAATCGTCGACACCTGCCTCTGCCCAAACGCGTCGTAAAGGGTGTCGTCAATCGCCTGCGGCGTTAGCCCCAGTCGCGAAGCTGTGTCGCGGTCCACCACCAGATCCGCTTCCAGCCCGCGATTCTGCTGGTCGGTTGCCACGTCTCTCAAATCCGGAATCGCCTTCAACTTCTCCACGAATCGCGGCACCCACGTCGCCAAATCTTTCGCATCCGCAGATTCCAAACTGTACTGATACTGCGTCCGGCTCACGCGATCCTCGACCGTCAAATCCTGCACCGGCTGCATGTAAAGCGTGATCCCTTCGACGCTCGCAAGCTGCTTCTGCAACCGGATAATAATGTCCGTGACGCTCGACGTTCTCTCATCCCGCGATTTCAAATTAATCTGAATCCGTCCGCTGTTCGGCGTCATGTTCGTTCCATCCACGCCGATGAACGACGACAGGCTCACCACATCCGGATCCTTCAAAATCACCTGCGCCAGCGCCCGCTGCCGGTCCTCCATCCCCTGGAACGAAATCGATTGCGGCCCCTCCGAAATTCCCAAAATCACGCCGGTATCCTGCACAGGAAAAAATCCCTTGGGGATGTAGATGTACATCAGGATCGTCAGCACCAAAGTCGCCACGGTCACCACGAGCGTTGCAGGCTGATGCTTCAGCACCCACCGTAGCGTCGTCGCATAGCGGTCAATCACCCAGTTAAACCACCGCTCGCTGGCCTTGAAAATTCGCCCTTCTTTCTTTTCATCCTTCCGGCGCAGCAGCTTCGCGCACATCATCGGCGTCAGCGAGAGCGACACCGCCGCCGACATCAAAATCGTCACGCTCAAAGTCACTGCAAATTCCCGGAACAATCTCCCAACGATATCGCCCATGAACAAAAGCGGAATCAGCACGGCAATCAACGAAACCGTCAGCGACACGATCGTGAACCCGATCTGCCCCGAGCCCTTCAACGCCGCCTGCAACGGCGTCTCCCCGGCCTCGAGATACCGGTCGATGTTCTCGATCATCACGATCGCGTCATCCACCACGAAGCCCGTCGAAATCGTCAGCGCCATCAGCGATAAATTGTCGAGCGAATATCCCAAGAGATACATGACGCCAAACGTTCCAACCAATGACAGCGGCACTGCCACGCTGGGAATCACCGTCGCCCGCAAGCTCCGCAGGAAGACAAAAATCACCATCACCACAAGCACGACCGTCAGCATCAATTCGAACTGCACATCCGCGACCGACGCGCGAATCGTCACCGTCCGGTCCGTCAACGTGTCGATCTTCACGCCTGGAGGAAGGGAAGCCTTCAACGCCGGCAGCAGCGCCTCGATGCGGTTCACCACGTTGATGATGTTCGCGCCCGGCTGCCGCTGAATGTTCATGATCACGGCCGGGCTGTCGTTCATCCACGCCGCCTGCGTCGCGTTCTCCACGCTGTCGATCACATTCGCCACGTCCTGCACGCGCACCGGCGCGCCGTTCTTGTACCCTAGGATCACGGGCTTGTAATCCGCGCTCGAGAAAATCTGATCGTTCGCCCCGATCGTGAACGCCTGCCGCGGCCCGTCAATATTTCCCTTGGCCTGGTCCACGTTCGCCGCCGCCAGCGCCGAGCGCAAATCTTCGAGACTCAATCCATACGAAGCCAGCGAAGTCGGATTCGCCTGCACGCGCACCGCAGGCTTCTGCCCGCCGCTGATCGTTACCAATCCCACGCCCGGCAATTGCGAAATTTTCTGCGCCAGCGTCGTATCCGCGAGGTCTTCCACTTTCGAGAGCGGCAAAGTGTCGGACGTCAGCGCCAGCGTCAGCACCGGCGCGTCCGCGGGATTCACTTTGCTGTAAATCGGAGGATTCGGCAGCGCCGCCGGCAGGTAAGTCCCCGCCGCATTGATCGACGCTTGCACCTGCTGCTCCACCACGTCGATGTTCTGGCTCAAATCGAATTGCAAGGTGATCAGCGAACCGCCAAACGCGCTGATCGACGTCATCTGGTTCAATCCAGGCACCTGCCCGAACTGCCGCTCCAGCGGCGCCGTAACGGACGACTCCATCACGCTAGGGCTAGCCCCGGGATAAAACGTCAAAACTTGGATGGTCGGATAGTCAACCTGCGGAAGCGCAGAAACAGGAAGCTGCCGGTAAGCCACAATCCCAACCAGCAACAACCCAGTCATCAAAAGCGTGGTAGCAACAGGCCGAAGAATGAATAAACGTGACGGGCTCATGTTCCCCTGTGGTTTATGTAGCGCCGGCCTTTTAGGCCGGCATCCTGAAGCTAGTGGCTAGCCCCCTTCGACTGGTGCCCACCCGCACCAGGCGCCTGCGAAACCGGCGCCTGCGACCGCGACCCACTTGGCGGCGCCGGCGTCGTGCTCCCGGATGCCCCCGGCCGCGCATCCACCAGCGTCCCTTGCTGCAACTTATCCTGCCCGTCCGTAACAACCAACTCCCCGGTCGAAATCCCACTATCGATCGAACAAACCGTCCCCTGCGTAATCCCCACCTTCACCGGCCGCACCTGCGCCGTCTTGTCCTGTCCCACCACGTACACAAAACTCCCCTGCGACCCGGTCTGAATCGCCGCCGACGGAATCAAAATCGCGTTCTTCTTCACATCCAACTCCATCCGCGCATTCACAAACTGGTCGGGCCAAAGCGTCCGCCCTTCATTATTGAAAACAGCTTTCAATTTGAATGTCCCGGTCGTCTGGTCAATCTGATTGTCAATCGTCAGCAGCGTGCCATCCGCCAGCTTCGTCAGGTCATCGCGCGTGTACGCCTGCACTGGAAAGCCGCCCTTAATTCGCTGCAGCACGGGCTGCAAACTGTCTTCCGGCAGCGTAAAAATCACCGCAATCGGCTGAAGCTGCGTGATTACGATCAACCCGTTCGCATCCGTCGCATGCACGATGTTCCCGGGATCGACCAGCCGCAATCCGATTCGGCCATTGATGGGCGACGTGATATGCGCGTACGTCACGTTCAATTTCGCCGCATCGATCGCCGCCTGATCCGACTGAATCGTTCCCGTGAGTTGGTTCACCAGCGACTTCTGCGTGTCGTATTGCTGCTGCGGGATCACTCCGTCTTTCACCAGTCCGGCATCGCGATCGAGATTCAATTTGGCGTCGTTGAGCGTCGCCGTATCCCGCGCCAGCGCCGCCTGCGCCTGCTCGAGCGCCACGTCGTAAGGCCGCGGATCGATCACCGCCAGTAACTCGCCCTGCTTCACTTCCTGCCCTTCTCTCACGTTTACTGAAATGAGCTGCCCGTCCACCCGGCTCTTCACCGTCACGGTATTGAACGCCTGCACCGAGCCCAGCCCCTCGAGATAGATCGGCAAATCTTTCTGCTCCGCCGTGGCCACCACCACCGGCACCGAGCGCTTCGAGGCATCATTCGCCTGCGCCGTAGCCTGCGCCTGCGCTTTTTGCCGGCTGCTTCGCCACAAAAAAATTCCCGCAATAATTCCCACCACAATCAGCGCATAAACAACAAACCGCGCCGGCGACCGCCGCTCCCCATCAGGCGCAGGCGTCTGGCGCGGCGAAAATTCTCCGTGTGTCGATTGATCGCTCAAATTCTCGGGCATGAGCCTCTCATCCCATCTGGATTCAAGAGCGCGCGCACTATTCTTCCTTTATTTCTCACACGTATGATGTAGCGAACCTGGCTTCGGATTATTAGACGAATGCCCAGCAAAAGCCGTTTCCCGAGAGTTTCACCGCAGGGTGCCTCCGCCTAGGTGGACGCCGCAGTTGCGCGTGGGGTTTTTGTGCCAATTACTCGGTCATGCCACAACGTGCCAACCGCGTCCGCCCTACTCCGTCGCCGCCAACCGCGTCGATCCACCCCCGGCCGTCCCACCCACCAACCACTGCCGGAAAAGTTCCCGCGCCTTCCCGCCCTCAAACCGCCGCCGCACCCCATCCATCACCGCCAAATGCGCCCGCTCCCCCCGCCCGCGAAATCCCAGCCAATAAGGCACGTAAAAATCCGTCCCGCTGTAATGAATCCGGTTCTGCAACCCCCGAGCACGGAAAAATCCCCGCCGGTAAATCATTCGCCGCAACCGGTCCTCAATCAATTCCGCGCACCGCTCCACCGGCAAACCACAAGGCAAAGCATTCCGCGTCTCAACGCGCATCAATTCCCCGGCAACCGGCGCCGCATCGAATCCATAAAGATCAAGCGATCCATCCACCGCATCAATCGCCAAATATTTCTCCTGCGTCTCATTCCCACTCTGCACCGTCGCCCGAAACAATCGGAACGGCACATAAGCCTCCGCAATCGATCGCAGCGGACCCGACACAAGTAATTGCACCCCGCCGACAAATCCCCCAGGCTGAAACGCCGCGAGCGCCTCCGACCGCGTAACCCGCCCCCGCAATGCAGCAATCTCAGCCAAATCAAACCTCCCAGCCAGATGCTAACGTCTTATGAGTTTCCGCACCGTAGGGGCGCGGCTTGCTGCGCCCGCTCCGTGTAACGCCAACCGCGTAGCTCGCCACAACCGGCACGTAAATCTGATGCTCTTTCTCCGCCGTAGCCATCTTCACCGGAAGTAAATCCACAACCCCACCACCGTCGCTACCAACAACAAACTAAAAAACACATTCATCCTGCGCTCGAGTTGCGTCTCCCTCTCCAAATGCGGCCCCGAAACCCGCGTAGTCTCGATCTTCATTTCCGCCGTAGCAAACGTCAATCCAGCCAGATGTTCCCGCGTAGGCGCCGTCCCCTGATAACTCACAATCACCAAAACAATCGCGCATACCACAAACATCAAAATCGCGTAGTGCAGAAAATTAATATCCAGCAGCCAGCGAATCGCCCCTTCCTGAAAATGATGTGTCTTATCCAAAACCTCAAACGTAAATCGCACCGTCCCCATCACAAATCCGGTCATCAGCGACCAGATCGCCCCGGTCCCATTCATCCGCGGCCAAAGAATCCCGAAAATAAAACACACCGCAATCGGCGGACTGATGTAAGCCTGCACGCTTTGCAAATAAATAAAAAGCTGGCTGCTGATGCGGCTGATGAACGGCACCCACAACAATCCCAGCACCACCAGAATCCCGGTGGCCATCCGTCCAAACGCCACCAACTGAAATTCATTCGCCTGCGGCCGTATCTTCTTGTAAAAATCCAGCGTCACCAGCGTCGAAGCCGAATTGAACACCGAGCTCATCGCCCCCATCAGAGCCGCCAAAAGCGCCGCAATCATCACGCCCACCAATCCATGCGGCAGCAAATTAATTATCAAAGTGGGATAAGCAATATCTCCGTTCGTAACTGCCCCAGCAGCGTTGTGGTTGAACAACCCGGGATAAAGCCCGAACGCGATCAACCCAGGCAGCACCAGAATAAACACCGGCAGGATTTTCAAAAATCCGGCAAAAATTGTAGCAGCCTTAGCGTGTCCCTCATCCCTTGCCGAAAGCACGCGCTGCACGATCACTTGATCCGTGCACCAATACCAAAGCCCCAAAATCGGCGCCCCGAAAAATATCCCCGTCCACGGGAAATCCGGATCGTGCATCGGCTTGATCATGTGAAAGTAGCTCGGCGGCACCGCCGCTCGCAGCCCGGAAAATCCGCCAATCTCGTGCAACCCGATCAAAGTCAAAATCACGGCCCCGGTAATCAAAATCAGCGTCTGCACCAGGTCGGTATAAATCACCGCCGCCAATCCGCCCGCAATCGTGTAAATTCCGGTAGCCACCACCAAAATTATCGCCGCGGTCATCGGATTCCATCCGACCACGCGCTCCAGCACCACCGCCGCGGCATACAAGTGCACAGAAATTTTCGTGAAGATATAAGCCAGAATCGAAATCGCCGCCAAATAAACCGCGCAAGACCTGCTGAACCGCCGCTCCAAAAATTCCGGCATAGTAAAAACATTCGTCCGCAAATAAAACGGCACGAAAACCCACCCAAGTATCAAAAGGATCAAACAAGCCAGCCACTCAAAATGCCCCACAGCCAATCCCGAACTGGCCCCCGAACCAGCCAACCCAATAAAATGTTCAGTAGAAATATTCGAAACGAAGAGGGACGCCCCGATCGCAAACCAGCCCACATTCCGGCTGGCCAAAAAATAATCTTCCGAAGTCCGTTCCTTCCGCGCAAAATAAAACCCAATCGAAAACACAATCACGAAGTAAACCGCGATCACGCCAATATCCAGGGAATCCAGCGCACGGTGCGTCACAGCGGGAACAACGAGGTGCGTCACAGCAGGAACGACAAGGTGCATCTGCTCCTCCTGGTTTTCGTCCGGAAGTCTAGCCTAATCCCCCTGATTAAGAAACAAGTAGCACCGGCGTCCCCGCCGGCATCTTACGAGCACTATCTTTCGCCCACGCTACGGCCACCCGCAGTCCGGCCCGCCCAATCAGCCCGCCTCTTCTTGCATTCTCTTTCTTTGAAATCTCAAATCTGAAATTTGAAATTTTCCTCTCCGCTCGCAACCTCGCCATTCCAACCCTCCACTCATGTACCAAATCGATTCACTCGACCCGCCCCGCGCCCCCGTTCGTGACTCTCGTTCTCTCTCCCCATCATTGGCAAGTTCGAGAACCAACGCCTTCAACTCCAGCGCATCCAATTCGATGAAGGTGCATACTTTATTTTGCGCATGTCGACCCTCTCTCGCCGCGAACTCCTAATCGCCCTGGCCCGCGCCGGACTCCTCTCCGGTGCCGGCGCCCTCTCCGCCCCCTCGCTTCTAGCCTCCGTTTATCAATCCCAAGCCGCGCAGGATCCCATCGCTCTCGCCCGCCCGCGCTATCGCGTCAGCTCCGAAGATGACGGCCTCCTCGACGAACTCGCCCGCTGCGCCGTCCGCTTCTTCTGGGAGCAAGCCAGCCCCGTCACCGGCCTGGTCAAAGATCGCGCCCGCGCCGACGGCTCCGACACCCGCGATCTAGCCAGCGTCGCCGCCACAGGTTTCGGCCTCTCCGCCCTGGCTATCGCCGATCAGCGCAACTACATCGACGGCGATGAAGTCGTCGCACGCGTCAAAATCACCCTCCGCTCTCTCGCCGCCAAAATCCCTATTGTCCACGGCTTTTACTACCACTTCATGAACATGAATACCGGCCTGCGCGCCCTCAAATGCGAAGTCTCCTCCATCGACACTGCCTTGCTACTCTGCGGCGTCCTGACCTGCCGCGGACATTTTGTGGACGACGAAATCCAATCCCTCGCCAAGCAGATCTGTGATCGCGTGGACTGGCGCTGGATGCTCAACGGTGATTTCACTCTCTCGCACGGCTGGAATCCCGAAGGCGGCTTTCTCAAATCCCGCTGGGACACCTATTGCGAGCTGATGATGATGTATCTCCTGGGTCTCGGCTCGAAAACTCACGCTCTCCCCGCCGAAAGCTGGGACGCCTGGTACCGCCCCAAATTTGAATACGAGCAGCTCCATTACATCGGCGCTTTCGCCCCCATTTTCGTTCACCAGTATTCCCACGCCTGGTTCGATTTTCACGGCAAGGAAGACAGCTACACGGATTATTTCGCAAATTCCGTCATCGCCACCGAAGCCCATCGCCTCTTCTGCCTCAGCCTCAAGGACCAATACACTTACATCACCGAAAGCCTCTGGGGCATCTCCGCCTCCGATTCCGCCAAGGGCTATAGAGTCTGGGGCGGACCGCCGCGCATGGGCCCCATCGATGGCACCATCGTCCCCTGCGCCGTCGCCGGCTCTCTCCCATTTCTTCCCGAACACACCATGCGCGTCCTCTGGACCATGCGTCAGGTCTACGACGTAAAAGGCTGGCGCCGCTACGGCTTCGTCGACGCCTTCAATCCCGGCACCAACTGGTACGACGACGACGTCATCGCCATCAACACCGGCATCTCCCTGCTCATGGCCGAAAATCTCCGCACAGGTTTCGTCTGGAATTCTTTCATGAAAAACGAAGAAGTACAAAAAGGCATGGACCGCGCAGGCTTCGTCCCCTCAATTCCATTCCCCAGCAATCAACCATTGCCGCAGCAAATCTCAAACAAATCCACCGGCTAA
>DAITPO010000028.1:0-8168 GCA_036833535.1 Candidatus Acidiferrales bacterium
TCGTAAATGGTGCAAATGTTCGGATGATTGAGTGCCGAAGCCGCCTCCGCCTCACGCCGGAAGCGTTCAAGCGCCTGCGAGTCGCGTGCCAATTCTTCGGGAAGGAATTTCAGGCCGACGGCGCGATGCAGCCGCGTATCTTCCGCTTTGTAAACCACACCCATCCCGCCACCGCCGAGCTTCTCGACGATGCGGTAGTGAGAGATCGTGCGGCCGATTAGAGGCTGGGGGTCAGCCATACGGCGGGCATATTAGGCTGCGTCCAACGGCAAGTCACGACCTTTTTCGATGGTTTCCGCGGGTCTCGCTACCGTCCTTATGTTCCCCGAATCGGCGTCAACCATCATTTCCTCACAATAGCGATCGGTATCTGCGCTCGTTACCGCGCGTCGCGCCTCAGCCCTAAAATCGCTCATCACTAAACCTGTTTCTAATCGGGAAGGCCACGATTAGAAACCCACCTATCTCATTGAAAACAAAGGGACGATGCCCATCCTAATCGGGAAAAAAACAACCTTTTTCAATATGCGCCAATTTCGTCTCCCGCGAGCCGCCGAAAACCCGTAAGTTGCTCTTTCTGCACGACTACGCTCGCAAAATCAGCCCTGTAGAAGTATAATGCAGAAGATGCTGAGAGGTAGAGGAATAATGCATGTTCGGCGCCCGTCCGCGAAGGCCAAGGCGAACCACCTGCGCGTCTCGCCCCTTCTCACCAAAGCCGCGGACAGCGAAGAATACCTGGCCATGGTCGGCAATCGCGTCCGCGAACTCCGTGCCCGCCGCGGGATGACGCGCAAAATTTTGGCGCGCGACTCTCATGTCTCCGAGCGATATCTTGCGCAGCTTGAATCCGGCGAGGGCAACATTTCCATTCTTCTGCTGCGGCAGGTCGCACGCGCTCTCGATACGCCGCTCGAGTCGCTCGTCTTTGTCGGAGCCGAGCCGCCTGTCGAGTTGGTGCGTACCACCGAATTTCTTCGCAGCTTGCGCGCGGAGGAATTGAGCCGCGCGCGCGAGTTGCTCTTGCAGGAATTCGGCGGGGTGAATCCTGACGCGCGAGGCTCGCGCATCGCGCTTATCGGCCTTCGCGGCGCGGGGAAATCGACGCTTGGCGCGATGCTTGCCGAAAAACGCGAAGTTCCCTTCATCGAGCTCGATCGCTTGATCGAACAAGAAGCCGGCGTCCCGCTCGGCGTAATCTTTGATCTCTACGGCCAGAGCGGCTTCCGGCGCCTCGAGCGGCGTTGCCTCGATGAAGTCATCGAGCGAACTCCGAAATTCGTTCTGGCCACAGGCGGCAGCCTCGTCTCTGAGCCGGGAACATTCGACCGGCTGCTTACCTCCTGTTACACGGTTTGGCTTTGCGCGACGCCTGAAGATCACATGCAGCGTGTGATCGCGCAGGGCGACAAGCGGCCGATGGCCGACAATCGCGAAGCCATGACCGACCTCGAGCGCATTCTTGCCGGACGCGAGAAGCTCTACAGTCAGGCCGATGTTACTGTGGAGACCAGCGGCTTCTCGCTTGCCGAAAATTTCGCGAGACTGACAAAGGCAATCAGTGGCGCCGAAACGAGCAGCAAGAACGGCCGCAACAAACGCGCGGCGGATTGAGGAAATAAAGCGATGCTCAACGTAAAAGAAAAAGAATTGATCACTTTTGACGTGCGCCCAGAAGATCGCAAGCACTGGCGGCTATCCATCGATGGCCGCGTCGCGACGCTCGCGATGGACGTGAACGAAGAGAAGTCGCTCAAGCCGGGCTACAAGCTGAAACTCAATTCCTACGATCTCGGCGTGGACATCGAGCTTCACGACGCGCTGCAGCGCATCCGTTTCGAGCATCCGGAGGTCGCGTGCGTAGTGATTACCAGCGCCAAGGAGCGGATTTTCTGCGCCGGCGCGAATATTTATATGCTCGGAACCTCTTCGCACGCATGGAAAGTGAATTTCTGCAAGTTCACCAACGAGACGCGCGACGGAATGGAAGATTCAAGCCGCCACGATGGATTGAAATTCATCGCCGCGCTGAATGGCACAACCGCCGGCGGCGGATACGAATTGGCGCTGGCTTGCGATGAGATTTTGTTGACCGACGATCGCTCGAGCGCCGTCAGCCTCCCCGAAGTTCCACTCCTTGGCGTTCTGCCCGGCACCGGCGGCCTGACGCGCGTGGTGGACAAGCGCAAAGTGCGGCGCGATCTCGCCGATATGTTTTGTACCAACCGGGATGGCGCAAAAGCCGACCGCGCGAAGGAATGGGGCCTCGTGGACGAAATTGCATTGCCGGCGAAATTCGCGGAGCTGGTGAGAACGAGGGCGCAGGCGATGGTGGCAAAATCATCGCGGTCCGCCGACGTGAAAGGAATCAAGCTGAATCCGCTCGAGCGCACGATGGATGAGAAGGGAATTCACTACAAATCGGTAGATGTCGTGTTCGATCGAGCCGCGCGCGTGGCGATGCTGACCGTGCGCGCGCCCGAAGGCGAGCAGCCGCAAACCGTCGAGGCGATTCATGCTCTCGGCGATCGCTGGTGGCCGCTGGCGATGGCGCGCGAACTCGACGATGCCATTCTGCTGCTGCGCACGAACGAACTCGATCTCGGCCTCGTGCTGATCAAGACGACTGGTTCCGCTGACGCCGTTCTCGCCTCGGACGCCGTGATGCTGAAGCATCGCAACGATTGGCTGGTGCGCGAGACGATCGGAATGCTGCGCCGCACCTTTTCGCGTCTCGAAGTAACCTCGCGCAGCCTCTACGCGATCCTCGATCCCGGCTCGTGCTTCGCTGGATTGCTTTTCGAGTTGGCGCTGGCTACGGATCGAAGTTACATGCTCAGCCTTCCTGATGACGACGCCGATAGCCCGAAGATCGCGCTCGATGGAATGAATTTCGGAATTCTTCCGACAGTCGCGGGCCACGGCCGGCTCGAGACGCGTTTCGCCGGCAACAAAGAGAAGCTCGCCGCGCTCGAAAAGCTCTCGGGGAAAATGCTCGGTCCTGCCGCGGCCCTTGCGGAGGGTCTCGTCACGGTCTCGCCCGACGAGCTCGACTGGGACGACGAAATCCGCATGGCCATCGAAGAGCGCACGTGCCTTTCACCCGACGCGCTCACGGGCATGGAAGCTAGCCTGCGGTTTCCCGGCGCGGAGTCGCTCGAGACGAAAGTCTTCGGCCGCTTGTCCGCGTGGCAGAACTGGGTTTTCATTCGTCCCAACTCCACGGGCGAGCACGGCGCTCTGAAATTATTCGGAAGCGGGACGAAACCGAAATTCAATTGGGAGAGAGTCTAATGTCGCTGAATTATCAGGACCGCATTCCGAATAACATCGATCTCGGCTCGAATCGCATCTTGCAGCGCGCGCTCGAGCACTGGCAGCCGGAATTCATGCGCTGGTGGCAGGATCTCGGGCCCACGGATTTCCAAGCCGCCGATGTCTATCTCCGCACGGCGATTTCGGTGGATACGAAAGGCTGGGCGACTTTCGGCTACGTGCGCATGCCGGAATACCGCTGGGGAATTTTTCTCGCCGAGCCGGAGAACGACCGGCGCATCGGATTCGGAGACAATTTAGGCGATCCTGCGTGGCAGCAAGTGCCCGGCGAGCATCGCGCGAATCTTCGCCGCCTGATCGTGACTCAGGGCGACACGGAACCTGCATCGGTTGAACAGCAGCGTCTTCTCGGCCACACCGCGCCATCGCTCTACGATCTGCGAAATCTATTTCAAGTCAATGTCGAGGAAGGCCGGCATCTCTGGGCCATGGTCTATCTTCTTCACGCGTATTTCGGGCGGGATGGCCGCGAGGAAGCGGAAGAATTGCTCGAGCGCCATTCGGGCGATGCCGATAAGCCGCGCATCCTCGGCACATTCAATGAGCCGATCCGCGATTGGCTCAGCTTTTACATGTTCACCTATTTCACCGACCGCGACGGCAAATTCCAATTGAAATGCCTGGCCGAATCGGGTTTTGATCCGCTCTCACGCACCTGCCGCTTCATGCTCACGGAAGAAGCGCATCACATGTTCGTCGGCGACACGGGAATCTCGCGGGTCATCAAACGCTGCCTCGAAGTAATGAAAGAAACCGGCACCGACGATCCCGAAGCGATCCGCAAGGCTGGAGCTATCGATTTGCCGACGATACAGAAATATCTGAACTTCTGGTTCAGCACTTCGATCGATCTCTTCGGTGGAGACAGCTCTTCGAACGCGGCCTCGTATTTTGCCAGCGGCTTGAAAGGCCGCCCTGATGAGGCGAAGTTTGAGGATCACGTCGCGGCGGGTCAGGCGTTCACGCTGGAATTGCCGGACGGGAAGGGCAGCGTGCGCACCGAAGAAATTCCCATGCGTAATGCCATGAACGAAGTCGCGCGCGACGCTTACTTCAAGGATTGCGAGCTGGGAATGACGCGCTGGAACCGCGTGATCGAAAAATTCGGCTACAATTTCCGCCTGACTCTGCCGAGCGCGCGATTCCGCCGGAACGTGGGCAGCTGGGCCGGCGTTCCGACCGACACGACCGGCAAGCCCATCAGCCGCGAGGAATTCAACGCGCGGCAGAGCGAATGGCTGCCGACGGATGATGACCGCGCGTTCGTCTATAGCCGCATGCACGGCGTGTTCGAGCCCGGCAAGATCGCATCGTGGATTGCGCCGCCGGAGCGGGGGATTAACGGGCTTCCGTTTGAATATGAATACGTCCGGTTGCAATGACGGGTTTTGGGTGCGCTTGAGCACGAAGAGGCCCGGCTAAAGACCGGGCCCTACGGAGAGACGGAGTCCGCATCCGAGCTGCATCGCCGATCATCTTAACGACTGTGAGTTCTCGCAGGAAATCTCCGACCTTCACCGCAGAGTGCGGATTTACACTGGTGGGTGCCTCGCGAAAGCTTAAGCAACGAGTCCGCGCATGAGTTGTGGCTGTGGTTAGATCGGGGTCGTCGGATGCCGGCGGGGACGCCGGCGCTACTGTGTTTCGGATCTATGAAACTCAGCGGAACGCATTGCGTCTAAATGAAAAGGCCAGGAGTGTCGGCGCGCGCATTCGCTCGGCGCCAGGTTTCCCGGCTCCAACAATATTATGTGGATCGTTCGACTAGCACTTAGCCGGCCTTACACGTTTGTTGTGGCCTCGATGCTGATCATCATCCTCAGCGTCGTGGCGATTCAGCAGACGCCTGTCGACATTTTCCCGAACATAAATATTCCAGTGGTCAGCGTGATCTGGAATTACAGCGGGCTCGCGCCGCAAGAAATGGCCGACCGCCTGACGGGAAACTCCGAGCGCATCGCCACCACCACGGTCAATGACATTCAGCATATTGAGTCCACAACACTCAACGGCATAGCCATCGTTAAATTGTTTTTTCAGCCGAACACCAAGATTGAAGCGGCCGTGGCGCAGGTCACTTCCGCGGCGCAAGTTATTTTGCGGCAGGCGCCGCCGGGAACCACTCCACCACTGGTGATTGCCTACAGCGCGTCGAGCGTCCCGATTCTGCAGTTGGGACTTGGCAGCGCCACGCTCTCCGAGCAACAACTCTTCGACGTCGGCGTGAATTTTCTGCGCACGCAGTTGATCACGGTTCCGGGCGCGGCGGTTCCGTATCCATACGGCGGCAAGCAGCGGCAAGTGGACGTGGACCTCGATCCGCAGGCGCTCTTCGAAAAAGGGATTTCGGGCGCGGATGTGGTGAACGCAATCAGCGTCCAGAATATCGTTCTGCCGCAGGGGACTTCGAAGATCGGCGACCGCGAGTACGATGTCGAGCTGAACAGCAGCCCGAAGAAAATTTCCGAACTGAACGATCTGCCGATCCGCGTGGTGAATGGAGCGACGATCTACGTGCGCGATGTAGCGTTCGTGCACGACGGCAATTCGTTTCAGACGAACATCGTGCGCCAGGACGGCAAGCGCGGCGTGCTGCTCACCGTTTTGAAGAGTGGAAACGCGTCAACGCTGGCGGTGGTGGACGGGATTACGCAAAAGCTGCCGGGCTTGGAAGCGCAGATGCCGCCGGAGTTGACGCTGAAGAAGACCATCGATCAGTCGCTGTTCGTGCGCGCCGCGGTGAATGGAGTGCTGAAGGAAGCGGTGACCGCCGCCTGCCTGACGGCGATGATGATCCTGCTGTTCCTGGGAAGCTGGCGCAGCACGGTGGTGGTGGCCGTTTCGATTCCGCTTTCCATTCTGACTTCGTTGCTGGTGCTCTCCGCGCTCGGCGAGACGATCAACATCATGACGCTCGGAGGCTTGGCGCTGGCCGTGGGCATATTGGTGGACGACGCCACCGTCGAAATTGAAAACATTAACCGGCTTTTGCCCATGGGCAAGCCGCTGCACGATACGATCTTGCTCGGCGCGCAGCAAATTGCGGTGCCCGCCTTCGTGGCCACGCTGAGCATTTGCGTGGTCTTCGTTCCCATATTTTTTCTGCGCGGAATTGCCGGCTATCTTTTCCGGCCGTTGGCAGAGGCCGTAGTATTCGCGATGCTGGCTTCCTACCTTTTGTCGCGAACGATTGTGCCTACGCTGGTGCTTTTCTTTTTCCGCGCCGAGCGCCGCAAACAAAGAGAACATCCCGAAGGAGATCCGCATCCGGGTTTGTTCCGGAGAATTCATCTGAGTTTTGAGGAAGGCTTCGAGAATCTTCGCGACCGGTATGTAGGCTGGCTGGAATGGTGCCTGCACAATCGCCTGGCATTTAGCGCGCTTTTCCTGGCGTTCTGCGCCGCGAGCATGCTGCTGATTCCGTTCCTGGGCTCGGACCTTTTTCCCACCGTGGATTCCGGACAGATTCGGTTGCACGTGCGCGCTCCGGTTGGGTTGCGGGTGGAAGAAACGGCGGCGCTGGCCGATCGCATCGAGGATTCCATTCGCAAGCAGATCCCCGCGCAAGAGGTGGAGGGAATTCTCGACAATATCGGGCTGCCGTACAGCGGAATCAACCTGAGTTACAGCACCGCGGGAACCATCGGCACTTCGGATGCCGAAATCCTGATCTCCCTGAAGGAAAATCATCATCCCACCGAGAATTACATCCGCGAGCTGCGAAAAACACTCCCCGGTGAATTTCCAGGGTCGGCGTTTTACTTTCAGCCGGCCGATATCGTCAGCCAGATTTTGAATTTCGGATTGCCATCGCCGATTGACGTGCAACTTGTGGGTCCGAATTTCGCGGACAATTTCGAGGTGGCGCGCAAGATGCTGCCGCGCATCCAGGAAGTGGGCGGGGCGGTGGACGTGCACATCCAGCAAGCGCTGGATTTGCCGAAGCTGCACGTGGAAGTGGATCGCACGCGGGCGGAGTCGATTGGATTTACGCAGCAGGACGTGGCGAATAACGCGCTGGTGGCGCTGACGACGAGCTTTCAAACCGCGCCAAATTTTTGGGTCAGCCCGCAAGGCGTGCCGTACGTGGTTGCGACGCTGACGCCGCAATACCGAGTGGATACGATGCGCTCGGTGCAAGGGATTCCGGTCATCGGCAGAAATGGACAACCGCAGATTCTCGACAACGTGGCGAGCATCACCCGGGAAGCCGGGCCGGCGGTGGTGAATCACTACGACATCATGCCTGTGATTGATATTTATGCGAGCGCGCAGGACCGGGATTTGGGCGGCGTTGCGGCCGGCGTCTCGAAGGTGATCGACGATTTCAAGAGCCAGCTCCCGCGCGGGACGACAATCGTAATGCGCGGGCAAGTGGCTACGATGCGCACGTCGTTCGCAGGGCTGGCGATCGGATTGTTCTTCTCGATTGTGCTGGTGTATTTGCTGATGGTGGTGAATTTCCAATCCTGGTCGGACCCGTTTATTATCATCACGGCGTTGACCGGAACCTTTGCCGGGATTGTGTGGATGTTGTTCGTGACGCGCACTACCATGAACGTGCCTTCGTTGATGGGCGCGATCATGAGCATCGGCGTGGCGACGTCGAACAGCATTTTGCTGGTCACGTTTGCGGGCGCGCAGATGCGCGACGAAGGGAAGGATTCGCTCGAAGCGGCGAAGAACGCGGGCCATGTTCGGTTGCGGCCGATCGTCATGACGGCGCTGGCGATGATTATCGGCATGCTGCCGATGTCGCTGGGATTCGGCGAGGGCGGAGAGCAGAATGCTCCGCTGGGCCGCGCGGTGATTGGCGGGCTGATGTTCGCGAC
>DAITPO010000028.1:8268-29717 GCA_036833535.1 Candidatus Acidiferrales bacterium
GAGAGCAGAATGCTCCGCTGGGCCGCGCGGTGATTGGCGGGCTGATGTTCGCGACCATCGGCACGCTATTTTTCGTACCGGTCGTCTTTAGCTTTATTCGCAAGAAGGGTTACAAGCAGGCTCTCGCGGAGGACTGATTTCGGAATGGCATACGATTTGAACTCATCGGCAAGCGAGCGGGAACCCGGGAGAGGGAAGTCGCACGGGCCGTGGCGATACATTTTGCCGGCGATCGCGCTGATTGTGTTTGCGGGCGTGGCAATTTGGGGCATCCAGTCGCGGCTCGGCGTCAGAGCTGCGCTGAATTCCGCAGCGGTCGAGTCGACGCGCGTTCCCGTTGCCGTGATTCATCCGCGGCCTGCCGACTCGGCGGGCGATATCGTGCTGCCGGGAAACGTGCAGGCTTATCTCGAGACGCCGATTTACGCGCGGACGAACGGTTATCTGCGGCGGTGGTATGTGGACATCGGAGGACGCGTGAAGGCCGGGCAGCTTCTCGCGGAAATCGACACGCCCGAAATTGATCAGGAGCTTCGTCAAGCCGAGGCGGCGCAATTGCAGGCCCAGGCGAATCTTGATTTGGCGAAGAGCACGGCGGACCGCTGGCAAAATCTGCTGAAATCCGACGGCGTCTCGCAGCAGGAAGTGGACCAGAATGTTTCCGCGTTCCATGCGCGCGAAGCGGATCTACTGGCGGCGAAAGCCAACGTGCAACGATTGAAGGACCTGCAATCATTTCAGCGCGTGACCGCGCCGTTCGACGGAATCGTCACGACGAGGAGCGTGGACGTGGGCGCGCTCATCGCCAACGGAAATTCAGTGCAGCTTTTCCGCATGGCGCAGACCAACGTCTTGCGAATTTATGTGAGCGTCCCGCAATCCTATAGCCGCTCGATCGTGCCGGGCGTGCAGGCAACGCTGACGATTCCCGAATTTCCGCATGGAGTGTTTCCCGGCAAAGTGGTGCGCAGTGCCGGAGCGATTGATCCCACTTCGCGCACGCTTCTCACCGAAGTGCAAATTCCCAATCCGACGGGCCAGATCCTGCCGGGCGCGTATGCGACAGTGCATTTCAAGGTGACACTGGTCGAGCCGCCGCTTTCGATTCCGCCGAACACTTTGCTTTTTCGATCGCAAGGGCCGCAGGTGGCGGTGGTCACGCCGCAGGGCAAGATTCATCTTCAGAGCGTGACCATGGGCCGAGATCTCGGGACCAGCCTCGAAGTGCTCGACGGCGTTCAGGCGAGCGACAACGTGGTGCTCAATCCGCCGGATTCTATCGCCGAAGGCGCCGAGGTGACCGTGACGCAAACTGCAGCTCCCGCGCCTGCGAGTAATCCAAAGTAGAACCCCAGCGATGCGAATGCCGATGAATTTGCGAGAAGCCGCAACGCCCGCGCGCAATTATTCGCTGCGCCGCGCTGCCAGCGTGGCCGCCGCGGTTGTGGCGCTGTGGTTCTCCGGCTGCACCGTAGGGCCGAACTACAAGCGCCCATCGGTGGACGTGCCGTCGTCATACAAAGAGCCGCCGCCGCAGGGATGGAAAGAAGCGGCGCCGCATGACGAAATTGCCAAAGGGAATTGGTGGGAGGCTTTCGGAGATAGCCAGCTAAACGATCTCGAGACGCAAGCGCTGGCGTCGAGTCCAACGCTCCTTGCGGCGGTGGCGCGCGTCACGCAGGCGCGTGCATCCGTGCGCATCACTCGCGCCGATCTTTTTCCCACGGTCAACCTCGATCCATCGGCGGGGCGCGCTCGCGAATCCGGTACCCGGCCGAATCCCCCGGGTTTCAGCGGCGGGGCATTCACGGCGAATACGATCACGCTTTCTCTCGACGTGAGCTACGAAGTGGATCTCTGGGGCCGCGTTCGCAGGTCGGTGGAATCGGCTCGGGCGCAGGCGCAGGCGAGCCAGGCAGACTACGAGAACATTTTGCTCACGCTGAAATCCGATGTCGCGCAAAACTACTTTTCGCTGCGCTACGTGGACGTGGACCGCGGAATTCTTCGCGACAATATCGAGCTGCTGAAGAAGGCGCTCGATCTTACTCAGGTGCGCCATTCGGGCGGCGTCGCCAGCGGCCTCGATGTTTCTGAAGCTGAGACTTTGCTGGCGACAACGGAAGCGACGTATGCGGGCCTGGGTGTGCAGCGCGCGCAGTTCGAGCACGCGCTGGCAGTTCTTGTCGGCAAGCCTGCATCGGATTTTTCGGTGCCGGAGAAGGCCCTGATTCTCGAGCCGCCCGCGATCCCTGCGGGGTTGCCCTCCGATCTCCTCGAGCGGCGGCCGGACATCGCGGAAGCCGAGCGTCTGATGGCTTCGGCGAATGCGCAAATCGGCGTGGCGCGCGCGGCGTTCTTCCCGTCGCTCAACTTGACCGGCAGCGCCGGGTATCTGAGCGACGATCTCCTCAAGCTATTTAATCTGTCGAGCACCGTCTGGTCGGTGGCCGCCGGCGCTTCGCAGCCTCTCTATGCCGGCGGGCGCATCTCCGCGAATCTGGTGCGCGCGCGCGCGGCCTACGACGAATCCGTGGCCAACTACCGCCAGCAGGTGCTCGTGGCTTTTCAGGAAGTCGAAGATGGTCTCTCCGGCCTTCGCGTTCTCGAAGAGCAGGAGGCGGCGCAGAACAAGGCCGTGGAATCGTCGAAGAGGACGTTCGACATCTCCACCTCTCGCTACAAAGAAGGGCTCGCGAACTTTCTCGAAGTTATCGATGCCGAGCGTACGGTGCTCGCGAATGCCCAAGAATCCGCGCAATTGCGCGAGTTGCGGCTTCTCACCACGGTTCAATTCATCAAAGCCCTCGGCGGCGGCTGGCAGGAATCGAAGATTTATAGCGACTCGCAGGCGCCTGCCAATTCTAGCCAGGCATCCCACTAGCTCTCGCCGCGCCGGCCTCATCCGAATTTGTTTCCGGGAAACGCTGCCAGTTGCTTAGAATACTCGTCGTTGCCGCGAGCATTGTTCGGCGCGCTCAGGAGAAGCGCTTCACGCCATCATGTCGGACGATTCCATCACTATCATTGGCGGTACCGGTGATCTTGGCTATGGGCTGGCGTTGCGCTGGGCCAAAGCCGGCCGGAAAGTGTTCATCGGCTCGCGCTCGGCGGAGCGCGCCGCGAAGGCTGCTGGCGAAGTGCGAGAGAGCGCCGGTGAGGAATCGCAAGTACAAGGAATGGTGAACGCGGACGCTGTTCTTCGTGCGTGGATCGTCGTGATTGCGGTTCCGTTTGCAGCGCAAGCCGAGACGCTCGCTTCTGTGAAAGAAAAACTTCGCACCGGACAGACCGTCGTGATTTGCACGGTGCCGCTCGAAGCGGCGATTGGCGGTGCGCCGACGCGCACGCTTGGGCTGTGGGCCGGCTCGGCGTCGGAGCTGGCGGCGCGGACTTTGCCTGATACCGTGCACGTGGTGGCTGCGTTCCAGAATGTTTCCGCGCACGCCATGCAGGATCTTGCTGAAACTGTGGATTGCGATGTGATTGTCTGCGGCGATGATGCCGAGGTGCGCGTGAGGCTGCGGCCGTGGGTGGAAGCAATTCCCGGCTGCCGCTTTGTGGATGGCGGAAAGCTCGAGAATGCACGCATCGTCGAATCGCTTACGGCTTTTTTGATCGGCGTGAATCGGCGCCACAAGGTTAAGGCTTCCGGCATCCGCATCACGGGCATCGGTCCGTCGAGATGAGCGGGGCGCGCTTGCGCCGGCGCGAGGCATCGAGCCGGATCGAGCTCTTCGGGCTCCGTTCACTGCCGGAGATAACGCCGGGCGACGATCTCGCCGCCTTGATTGCGGATGCGCCTCGCCGCGAAGGACTTGAGCTGCGAACCGGCGATATTCTCGTCCTGGCGCAGAAAGTTGTCTCGAAGGCTGAAGGACGCGTCGTTCGGTTGAGTGACGTCAAGCCTTCGGAGCTGGCGCGGAGTTGGGCGCGCACAATTCGCGCGGACCCGCGATTTGTCGAGATTGTGTTGCGCGAATCGCGCCGCGTGATTCGCATGACCGAGCGGGCGCTGATCGTCGAGACGCGTCACGGATTCATCTGCGCGAATGCAGGCGTGGATCGCTCGAACGTGCGCAGCGCCGGCAGCGTCACGTGCCTGCCGCTCGATCCCGATCGTTCGGCGCAGCGGCTCGTTGAGCGCCTGCGGAAACTGACCGGCGCGCGGGTCGCTGTCATCGTCTCGGACACTTTCGGGCGGCCGTGGAGGCTGGGTCTTACAAACGTGGCGATTGGCGCCGCGGGGCTGGCCGTGCTGGAAGATTTGCGCGGCACTCGCGATGCGAGCGGGCGCGAGTTGCAAGGGACGATTCTCGCTCTCGCGGATGAGCTGGCGGCTGCTGCGGACCTGGTGATGAAAAAAGCCGCGCAGATTCCCGCGGTTGTGATTCGCGGAGTCCGCTTTGCGCGCGCGCGAGGAAGCGCTCGCCAGTTGATTCGTCCGGCCAGCGAGGATATGTTTCGATAGATGACGAGCCCGACAGATGCAGAGCATCACTGACTCAACAGGCCGACTCTGATGGGAACGATTGCAATTCCGCCTAAGACCCCCAACGCCCGCACGGACGGCGACTCGCGCGCCATCGAGCGGGCACTAGTGCAGGCGGAGGCGGGCGAGCGAATCGCGCGCGAGGATGCGCTGCTGCTGATGGACTGCGCCGAGACCGGCGCGCTGCTGGAAGCGGCGTCTTCGCTGCGCAATCGCGTCAAAGGCCGCACCATCAGCTATTCGCGCAAGGTGTTCATTCCCCTCACGACATTTTGCCGCGACCGCTGCGGCTATTGCACTTTCCGCCGCGATCCCGGCGAGCCGGGCGGGCGCTACATGACGCCCGATGAAGTTCTGGCGGTCGCCGAACGCGCGCGCCGCGCCGGATGCAAGGAAGCGCTCTTCAGTCTCGGCGATCAACCCGAGCGGGTATTTCCCGAAGCGCGCGATTTTTTGCGCACGCGCGGTTTCGATCGCACACTCGAATACCTCGCCTCGGTCTCTCAACTCACGCTTGAGACTTCAGGCCTGCTGCCGCACGCCAATCCGGGCGTGATGAGTGCCGCCGACCTTTCGGCGCTCAAGACCTCTAACGCCAGCATGGGCTTGATGCTCGAAAATATAAGCCCGCGACTAATGCGTCGCGGCGAAGCGCATGAAGATGCGCCGGACAAAGTGCCGAGCCTGCGCTTGCGCACGATTGAAGACGCGGGCCGCCAACGAATTGCGTTTACGACGGGAATCCTGATCGGCATCGGCGAAACGCATGAAGAGCGCATTGATTCACTCCTCGCCATCCGCGATTTGCACGCGCGCTACGCCAACATCCAGGAAGTCATCGTTCAGAATTTTCGCGCCAAACTCGCGACTCCGATGGCGTTGCACGCTGAGCCTGACATGAACGAAATGCTGCGCACAGTGGCCGTCGCCCGGCTGATTCTCGGTGGTGAAATGAATTTGCAGGCACCGCCGAATTTGAGCGCGCCGGACTACGCGCGCCTCCTCGACGCCGGAATCAACGATTGGGGCGGGATTTCGCCTATTACTCCGGATTTCATCAATCCCGAGGCCGCATGGCCGCATATTGATGCGCTCGCGGAGCGAACGGCCGATTCCGGATTCGTTCTTCGCGAGCGCCTCTCGATCTATCCCGAATTCACCGAACGGGACGGTTTTGTTCACGAGAATGTGCGCCCGCATATGCAGAAGCTGAAGGATGCCGATGGCTACGCGCGGGCGGAAGAATAGAGGATGGCATTGGGACCAATGATCGTTGAGCCGAGAGCGAATCTGAGCGATGCACTGCGCGCCGCTCACCCAGAGATTCGAGCGGCGCTCGAGAGCGCTCTTGAAGGCCGCGAACTCGGTTTCAATGAAGGGCTGCGTCTCGCTCGGGCAGACGGCGATGATTTGACGGCGCTCGTCGCTGCGGCCGACGAACTACGTTCACGGCAGGTCGGCGATGCGATCACCTATGTCGTCAATCGAAATATAAATTTTACGAATGTCTGCATGGTTGGCTGCGCCTTCTGCGGATTCGCGCGCGGGCCGAATGCCACCGACGCTTATTCGCTCTCGATCGAGCAAATCGTCGCGAAGGCGGCAGAAGCATGGAATGCGGGCGCTACGGAAGTCTGCATTCAGGGCGGCCTACCAAAGGATTTCGACGGATTTTTCTATCGCGACATTCTGCGGGGTATCAAGGCCGCCTTGCCTGGAATGCACATTCATGCATTCTCGCCGATGGAAATCTGCTACGGCGTCGAGCGCACCGGCCTCAATCTCCCCGAGTATCTCTCGATGCTCAAGGAAAACGGCCTGGGCACGATTCCGGGCACGGCTGCGGAAATTCTGGACGATGAAGTGCGCAGCGCGCTGAGCCCCAACAAATTGAAAGTCGTGCAGTGGATCGAGGTGGTCCGCACCGCGCACTCCCTCGGAATTCGCAGCACCTCGACCATGATGTACGGCCACGTCGAGACTCCCGATCATTGGGTCCGGCACATTCTGCTTCTGCGCGAAATTCAAAAGGAAACTGGAGGATTCACGGAGTTCGTGCCGCTTGGTTTTGTCCACGAAAAGACGCGGCTCTTTCGCAAAGATGGAGCGCGGCCCGGCAGCACGCGGCGTGAGAATCTGGCTGTCCACGCCCTCGCGCGCGTGCTTTTCAACGGCTTGATCCGCAATATCCAGGTCTCCTGGGTGAAAATGGGCTTCGAGCAATCACTCGCGTGCCTCGAAGCCGGTGCCAACGATTTCAGCGGCACGCTGATGGAAGAGCACATCTCGAAGTCGGCGGGAGCCAATTTCGGCGAATACGTATCGCCAGAGCAATTCCGCGCGCTGATCCGGCAAATTGGCCGGGTCCCTGCCGAGCGCACGACCACCTACGAACTGCGGCATGTTTACAGTGCGAGTGACGATGGCGACGTTGATTCATCGCAGACCAGATCGAGAATCCGGCCCCACCTAAATCTTCTCGAACAGCATCACTATGCCGGGACGGGCTACTGATGGAAATCGTCGCACTCGCCGGCGGCGTGGGAGCCTCGAAACTTCTCGTGGGCCTCGCGCATGCGATGGCGCCCGAAAATCTAACAATCATCGTCAATACCGGCGACGATCTCGAGATGCACGGCCTCACGATTTGCCCGGACCTCGACATCGTCACTTACACGCTTGCCGGAATCGTCAATCCGGCGACGGGCTGGGGCATTGAGGGCGATACATTCGCGACGCTGCAATTTCTCGGGCGCTACGAGCGAGAGACCTGGTTCAATCTCGGCGATCGCGATCTGGCCACGCACATTCACCGCAGCGACATGCTTCGCAGCGGCGCCACGCTCTCCGAATGTGCCGATTCGGTTCGCCGCGCGCTCGGCGTCCGCGCGCATATCTTGCCGATGAGCGATCAGCCCGTCCGCACGCAGATCGAAACGCCCGCTGGCTTGCTTCCATTTCAGAATTATCTGGTGAAGCATCGCGCTGAACCTGCAGTGAAAGCGATTCGCTTCGATGGTGCCGATCGGTCCGAGCCTGCGCCGGGAATTCTGAAAGCGATCGCTGACGCGCGAGGGATCGTCATCTGCCCGAGCAATCCGCTGATCAGTATCGGCCCGATTCTAGCGGTGCCGGGGATTCGCGAAGCGTTGGCTGCGCGGCGCGCCGATGTCGTCGCCGTCTGTCCGATCGTACACGGGATGTCGCTGAAAGGCCCGACCGCGAAAATGATGGCCGAGATGGGAATCGAAGTTTCGGCGCGCAGCATCGCCGGGATGTACCGCGACATCGCTTCGCGGCTGGTGATCGATGAAAGCGATGCAAGCTCGCGGCCGGAAATCGAAGCGGCTGGCATGAGCATTGAAATCACCAGAACAGTGATGGAAGCCGAGGAAGATAAATGGTGGCTCGGCCATTTTCTGGTGAATCTGCTTCATGCGAAGACGACGAATGCGACTCATTGAAAAGTGGAATAAATACGCCGAGTCGAGTTCTCCAGTTTGTGAAAGGCAAGTAGCCAGGTGAAGGCGCTCCTAATTCCCGTCAAAGACTTGCGCAAGGCGAAGCAGCGGCTTGCGCCGACGCTGTCCCAGCCGCAGCGAACCGCACTAGCGGAAGCGATGTTCGACGACTTCTGCGCGAGCGTCGCGCAGATCCGTTGCGTGGATCGAATTTTCGTCGCCACGAACTACGAGCCTGCCATCGAACGAGCTAGCGCATTCGGCTGGGACGTGCTGCGCGAGACGTCGCAGGAATCCGAGAGCGCGTCGGTGGATGCCGCGTCGCGAATCTGCGCCGGGCACGGAATCACGTCGCTCGCGCGGCTGCCGATCGATTTGCCGCTCGTCACCCCGGCTGATATCGAGCAACTCTTCGTCGCGGCACGGCCTGCGCCATCAGCAGTCATCGTTCCCTCGCGCAGCGGAACGGGAACGAACGCACTGCTGCGCACACCGCCCACTCTTTTCTCGTCTTTCTTCGGCCCGAATAGTTTTCCGAAGCACACGCGCGAAGCCGAGCGATGCGGCGCGGAATTGGCCGTCCTGCGCAACGAGCGCCTCGAACTCGACGTGGACGACTGGGACGATCTCCAAGTTCTCGCGTTGCGGCCCGATTTGCCTTCCGCTAGTCGCGGCTGGCTCGCCCGCGCGGGACTTCTGCCGCAGGCACTGGCAGCCAGCGCCGCGGCCTATTCGCTGCGCGCCTACCCGGGTGACGCGCTTGAAGAATAAAATTTATCCCTCCGCCGAGGCCGCTGTCGCCGATATTCCCGACGGCGCTACGCTCATGTTCGGCGGATTTGGCGGCGCCGGCTTTCCGCACGCTTTGATTCGCGCTGTCGGCCGCAAAGGCGCGCGAAATCTTTTCGCCATCAGCAATAATTGCGGCACGGGCGAATCCGAACTCGGCGTGCTTTTCAAGAACAAGCAGATCACCCGCGTGATCGCGGCATTTCCCGGCCCGCAGTCGAATTATTTTCAGCAGCAGGTGGAATCCGGCGAAGTGAAATATGAACTCGTGCCGCAGGGAATTCTGTGTGAACGCATGCGCGCTTTCGGCGCCGGAATTCCGGCGTTTTATTCTCCGGTTGGAGTCGGCACGGAAATCGCAGAAGGAAAGGAAGAGCGCGCAATCAAAGGCCGCCGCTACATCCTCGAATCTGCGCTCGGCGCCGATTTTGCTCTGATCCGCGCGCACAAAGCCGATCCGCTCGGCAACCTCGTCTATCGAAAGGCGGCAAGGAATTTCAATCCGGTCATGGCCACAGCGGCGCAGGTGACCATCGTCGAAGTGAACGAGATCGTGCCCGTCGGCGCGCTCGATCCCGAAACGATCGTCACGCCTTCTGTTTTCGTGGACCGCATCGTCGCCGTGGGAGACGATCGTGATGCTTGATCGCAAACTCTCCCGCGAGCAGATTGCCGAGCGAGCAGCGCAGGAACTGCCCGAAGGCGCTTACGTAAATCTTGGCTGGGGCATTCCCAATCTCATCGCAGCCTACGTGCCTGATAGCGCCGGCGTCATTTTTCATAGCGAAAATGGGATATTGGGCATGGGTCCGCGCGCACGGCCGGGCGAAGAAGATTTCGATCTGGTGGACGCGATGAAAGCGCCGGTGACGATTCTTCCCGGCGCGGCATATTTCTCGCAGGTGGACGCGCACATGATGACGCGCGGCGGGCATCTCGACGTTGCCATCCTTGGCGGGCTGCAAGTGTCCGAGCAGGGTGATCTGGCGAATTGGAAAATTCCTTCGGCAAGATTCTCCGGCGGGATTGGCGGCGCGATGGACATCGCAGTGGGCGCGCGGTGCTTGATCATCACTATGGAACACGTCGCGAAAACAGGTGAACCCAAGATTGTGAAGACCTGCACTTATCCACTCACGGCGCTGCGATGCGTGTCAACGATCATCACAGACTTGGCAGTGATCGATGTTGGCCCGGACGGCCTGCAACTCCGCGAAGTCGCGCCCGGCGTGACGCCCGACGAAGTTCAGAGCGTAACGGAGCCGAAACTCATCATCCCGTCGCGCGTTCCCGAGATGCGCTTCCGTTCGAAGTAACCGCGCGCGTCTTACGCGTCAATTAAATCTGTGAGAAAGCATATAAGTTGTCATCCTGAATCCGCCTAGGCGGATGAAGGATTCGCGGTCGCTTTGGCTCAGTTATGAGCTGTTTCGATTAGCTGTCACTGGCACGGATTCCAGCGCGGCTCTCACGATTTTTCCTAATGCATCGAGCCCGAATGGTTTCTGGATGTAGAGCGCGCCATCACCGCTCTGCAGGTGTGCCGAGGCATTGAATTCAAGATAGCCGGACATGTAGATGACCTTTATCTCCGGACGAAGCGCCACAATCGTTTGAACCAGCTCATGACCGTTCATGCGCGGCATCACCGTGTCTGTCAGGAGCACGTGAACAGGACCGTCAAATCTGGCGAGCAAGTCGCGCGCCTCGATGCCGCCCGCGGCTGTTAGCACTGTGTATCCGCATCCCGCGAGATATTCTGCGGCCAGGTCGCGGATGCCGGTCTCGTCGTCCACCACCAGAATCGTCTCCGCACCGTGGCGCGCGCTCGCCGACGGCTGTGGGGTAGTCACAACAGTTTCCGCTGCAGCCACGCGCGGCAAATAAATAGTGAACGTCGCGCCCTGACCCGGTGCGCTATCCACGATAATGAATCCCCCGCTCTGCTTCACGATTCCGTATACGGTGGCAAGTCCCAAGCCGGTGCCGCGTCCTTTCTCTTTTGTGGTGAAGAACGGCTCGAAAATCCGCGCTTGCGTTTCCGTATCCATCCCATCGCCGGTGTCTTTTACGATGAGCGCGGCGTAGTCTCCATCGCCGATGATCGGCAACGGCCGCGCATCTCCGGGTGCAAACCTCGCGTTCTCGGTGCGAATCGTAAGTCGCCCGCCGCCGGGCATCGCGTCGCGCGCGTTGACTGCGAGATTCAGAAGCACCTGCTCGACTTGCCCCGCATCCGCGCGCACGCGTCCCAGTTCCGGCTCGGTCTCAAACACAAGTTCGATGTTTGATCCGAACAGGCGCTCGATCATGCTGGCCATGTCGCCAACAACCTGGTTCAGATCGAGCACTTCCGGCTGCAGGACCTGCATGCGGCTGAACGCCAGCAATTGACGCGTCAACGATGCGGCCCGATCGGCGGCTTTCTGAATCTGCTTGATGGCCTCGCGCGGCTGCTCGACCCCCGAGTTCAAAAGTAAATCCGTATGGCCGCGAATCACCATCAAAAGATTGTTGAAGTCATGCGCGATTCCACCGGCCAATTGCCCCACGGCCTCCATTTTTTGCGATTGCCGGAATTGCGCCTCCAGCAATTTCGTCTCGGTCACATCGGTCATCACGCCCTGCAATGATTCGACGCCGTTCGCGTCGCGCACCACTGTCGCGATGTCGGTGAACCAACGATACGTGCCATTCCGCGCTTGCAGCCGGTATTCCGCAGAATACGGCTGGCCCGATGCGCGGCATTTTTCTTCGAGCCCGATCACCTTTGCAACGTCGTCCGGGTGAAGCCTCTGGAACCAGAGCTGAGGATCCGCCATCCATTCCGCCGGCGTGAATCCCAGGGTAGCCTCAATCTGCGGGCTGACGTATGACCACACTCCGTCGGCGCCGAATCCCGCCATGTAAGTGATCGCAGGAAGTTGCTCGACGAGCAGGCGGAACCGCGTCTCCGCAGCGAGCAGCTCGCGCTCGGCGCGCTTGCGCTCGGTCAGGTCGTGCACAATCACCTGCGACGCAGTGTCTCGTCCAACCTTGAATGACGCCGCCGCGACTTCCACATCCACAATGCGGCCGTCGAGCCGGACGAATTTCTGCTCGAGAAAAGGCACCGTACGCCCCGGCGATTGCAGTTCGGCCATACGCCGCGCAGCAATTTCGCGATGGCTGGGATGCAGGAAATCCAGTGCTGCCTTGCCGATCACCTGTTCCGGAGATGTAGCGCCGAGGAGCCTCACGCCTGCGGAATTGATGAAGATGATGTTCTCGCCCCGGCGTACCCAAACGGCATCGGGCGAAAGTTCCACGAGCCGCCGATACCTCTCCTCGCTCTCCCGCACTTCTTCCTCGGCGCGCTTCCGCCGTGTGATGTCGCGATAAATGCAGTACACCGCGACCTGATTTTCGGCCACATTTACCGGCGATACGAGCAGCGACACTTCAATGCGGCTGCCATCCTTCCGCCGGCGGACCGTCTCGATGCTCGTGATCGCGCCGCGCTCGGCCTCATCGTCGAGCCATTTGCCTTCTTCGCGCTTCTCCTCGGGCACCACCAGATCATCCAGATTCCGTCCGACAGATTCAGCAGCGTCGTATCCGAAAATCCTCGTAAATTCGCGATTGATTCGCAGCACGATGTTCTTCGTATCAACGAACGCGATCGCTTCCGGCGCCGATTCGACGAGCTGTTCGAGATACGCCTTCTGAATGGCGAGATTGCGTTCCGTTTGTTTTAGGCTGGTAATGTCGAGCATCACGATGGTTACGCCGCGGATTTCGCCGCGCTTCAGGCGCAGCGGCAGGAAACTCGCGAGCCAATCGCGCTTCTCACCCGGAACGGCCGGGGTCGCTCCACTGATCTCCAAGTCCGAAACCGGCACTCCAGTCTCAAACACCTGCTTTACGACGGCTTCGAGTGAGGCCGCCATTTCCGGAACTATTTCTGAAAAAGTTCTGCCGATGTGATCGGGCGCGGGCCGACCATTGAACTGTGCCAGCTTGTCATTGACGCGGATGTACTTCATTCCGCGGTCGACGAGTGCCAGACCGATAGGCGCGGTGTGATAGAGGAGGGTCAGTTCGGCGAACTGTTCGGTTGTTCCGTATCGGTCCATGGGGCGCCGTAGTACTAGAACTAGCCTACAGGCTCAGTTTGTACCTCGCCCAGCGGACGGTCAATAGGGCAGTGCGCTTGCTTGGCTTCACAAACAATAGAGGAGGGAGTGGGATACAGCTCTACATCGAAGGCAGGAAGCGCCCTGCACTCGCTTAGGTAACCGAGCGTCTAGTGGTGCGAAGACGCAGCGGTCGGGTTATTAATCGTGCCACAACTCGCTGCGGGCTGTACCTTCGCGGCCGCGGCCGTGACCGTTCCAGAACCGCACGTGGGAGTCTTGCTGAGCGTGCGCACGACGACCACCGGCACTGCTACGCCAATCGCCAGCATGGTACCGAGAAGCAAGCCATGTCCGCCGAGGCTTCCAGCCGAGGTCCCCGCTCCGCCAACGCCCGCATTCGCGCCTTTCAATGCTGTCGAGCGCCCGGCGTCCATCAAATCGGTGTTCGGCGCGATTCCAGGAGCATCGGGAGCCTGATCGCCTCGAATCGTCGAGCTCTGGCCCTGATTGACTTCCACGCAAACGCCAGCAAGGTTGCAGAAGCGCACTTTCCCTTCGAAAACGATTATGCGTGTGACGTAATTATCGAACTCCAGGAAGAAATCCGTACCCACAACACCCGCGACACCCGTCGGCGTCCGAATCTGGAAGCTTGCGCCGGGCTTGGTCTGTTTCACGGCATTGGCGCGAACGCGCCCGTAGCCCAATTCGAGATCGGTCTGCTGCGATGCGGCGTCGTGCTTGGTCACGCGCAGGCTCGAATCCGCCCCGACGTTCAGCACCGAGCCATCATCCAGCGCCACGCGCGCTCTGGCCAGATGCCCGGTCGCGACCGTGTCCTCCCAAAGTACCGGAATCTCCGGCGTAGCGGTGAGCGATTGCCCCGCGCGCATCAGATTTACCGCCGGAATAAGCGCCGAGACCTTTCCCGCATGTTGTCCGGGTACCTGTGGCCAGACTTGTACCGGGAACACAAGAAGCAGGGTCAGAACGATGGCCAGCGACGGCTGTGCGATCGCGGACTTGCGCATGGTACACGACCTCCGGTTGCCAGAACGAACCCCGTGGCTAAATTGACCATCCCGATGCACGGGTATCTACCGCCGCCCATTTAGGGAGGCACTCTCCTACATGATTCCTGCGGTGTCGCGCCTGCGCTCAAGGACAAAAATCGCGCTAACCACACCCTTACAGCACCCCGCAGGCGGACTGGCACTATACCGCACGCCCGCCATGCGGAGGCACAGATTTTTCAGCTCGCAGCGCTGGACTTCTTCGCTGCCTCGGCCGCGCCCGCGCGCATCCGCGCCAGCACCTGGCGCATATGCTCGTTCGAACCCGGCGCGCGCTTCTCGCGCCATGCTTCGTAGCGCCGCGCATGTTCTTCAAGGTGCCCGAAATTGTGAGGATTCTTGAAGGCCTCACGCCACTGCGCGATGACCGGTTTCAGACGCTCCCAGATGATCCACTGCTCGCCGCTGGTCTCGAACAGGAATTCCTCGTCCACCAGCCCGCGGTTTGCATAGTTGGCCACCATATCCCAGTAACTGGCCACCATGCGGATGTAGGCGCCCTCTTCGCCGGGCCCCATGAAGTACTTCACCACTTCGTCGAAGTTCGTGGGATTAAAACTCGAGAAGAACCATTTGCGGGCTTCGCGCAGCTTCGGTTCGCGCCTGGCCTCATACAACTTCAACATCAAATCAGCTTGCTCGTGCGTTGCTTGTCCCATCGGAATTGCCTCCTTGTTTGTGCCTTTCGGCTGAATCGATTACTCCAACGAAATTTTCTTTATCCGCCTGCGGCCGCCGCCCCGCTGATCAGTTCCACTCGTTGCGTGTTCGCCACCAGGATGTGCGCCTGCTCCAGTGCCAGCTTCACCCGCCGCCGCAATTCCCGCGCCACATCATCTTGCCGCAGCACGGCGCTCTTCAAGATCATCCGCAAAATCGTCCCGTCGAGCGACAGCGCTTCGATTCCGAGCACGCGCGGCCCATCGATGAGCGCCGGAGACCAATCCGGATCGATGCGGAAATCGCCGCAAACTTTCTCGAGAATCGCCAACGCGCGTCCCACAGCCTCCGCCGACGGAATCGTCACATCCACCAGCGTCTGCGACCAATCCCGGCTCAGATTCGCCACTTGCCCGATCAACCCGTTCGGAATCGTCACCCGCGCGCCATCCCCGTTGCGGATCACAGTGCGCCGCAGCGTGATGTGCTCCACGCGCCCTGTCTCGTTGTTCACGCGTATCAAGTCTCCGACCACGAATTGGTCTTCGAGCACGATGAAGAATCCATTGATGAGATCCTTCACCAGATGCTGCGCGCCGAAGCCTACCGAAAGGCCTCCCAACGTCGCGACCGCTGCAATCGGTGTGATGGCGAATCCCAGCTCGTTGAGAATTTCAAGGAGCGCGAATGCCAATACGAGAGTGACGCCAATGCCATACGCCAACCCAGCCATCGTCCGCGTCTGCGCCTCTCTCATCTGCGCCACGCGCGTCTGCGTCTTCGCCAGTTCCACCAGCCGCGAACTCAGCGCCCGCAGCCCGCGGATGGCCAGCAGCGCGATGAGCACCGTCGCGACGATTCGCGGGCCCCGTGCGCCCGCAAACTGCATCCAACGATAAAGGGGCTCAAACATGGAATAATGGGACGGGAATTATACCACCCGGCTATCGCCGCGTTCCTTTCGAAGTGTCTGGCAAGGAGGGCAGCAAAATGTCCACAAATCGCCGCAGGTTCCTGGAATTCCTGATTCCCGCAGGTCTGGCTCTCGCTGTCCGTCCGGCGTGGCCACAAAGCGCGGTTCCCATGCAGCAGGCCCCTTCGCGGTCTAACGCCCCGCGCAATCTCAATGATATTGATCCGGACGCGCCGCCCATCGACACCAAGAAAATCCTCAAAGCCAATCATCAGAAGATCGAAGACGATGTGCAGAAACTTTATTCACTGGTGGGAGAATTGCGCGAACAAGTGAAAAACACGGACTCAGCCACAGTCCTCTCACTAGCCTTAGTTCAAAAAGCAGAAGAAATCGAGAAGCTAGCCCACCAAATCCGTACTCTAGCCAAGGGCTGAAGGTTTTTGTAGCGCCGGCCTTTTAGGCCGGCATCTTTCGGCAGCTCAACGCGTATCCTATCCCTCCAAGGCCCCGCCAGCCCCCGCCGGCAATTCAATCGAGTACTTCGTCCGCGCCTTCTGCGCGTGCAAATCCAGCGCCAGTTGTATCAAACGGTCAATCAATTTCGTGTAAGGCAGCCCGGAAGCCTCCCACATTTTCGGATACATGCTGATGGAAGTGAATCCGGGAATCGTATTCAGCTCATTCACAAAAATTCGTCCCGACTTGCGCTCCAGGAAAAAATCCGCCCGCGCCATTCCGGTGCAATCGATCGCCTGATAAGCGCGCACGGCGTACTCCCGGATCTTCGCCACTTGCGCTTTTGTCAGCTTCGCGGGAATTTCCAGCCGCGTCCCACCCTCGAGATATTTCGCGGTGTAATCATAGAATTCGCGATGCGGCACAATCTCGCCCGGCACCGAAGCCTCGGGATTTTCATTTCCGAGCACCGAAACTTCGATCTCGCGCGCCGTCACCGCCTTCTCGACCAAAATCTTCAGCGCAAACTCCGCCGCCACATCAATCGCCGCCGGCAATTCCGCGGCTTTCGCCACGCGCGTCATCCCCACCGACGAGCCCAGCGTCGCAGGCTTTACAAACATCGGATACCGCAGTTTCTTCTGGATCGCCGCGAGCGTCTTCTTCCGATTTTGTTCCCAGTCCATTCGCGCAAACGCCACGTAAGGCACAATCGGGATCTTGGCGTGCTCGAATAACCGTTTCTGTATGTCCTTGTCCATTCCCACCGCGGAAGCCAGCACGCCCGCCCCGACGTAGGGCAGTCCAGCCAATTCAAGTAGTCCCTGCACCGTCCCATCTTCTCCAAATGTTCCGTGCAGCACAGGGAAGACGACATCCACATGCAAATTCGGCCGCGAATCCGTCGGCCCCACCGGCACCAGCGAGCCCGAAGTCGGATCAGCCGGCAGCATCACGCGCTCGCCGCGCTTCAGCACATCCGGCAGCATTTTCTGCGCGCCCGTCCCGACAAGCCATTGGCCTTCTTTCGAAATGCCTATGGGCACCGCTTCATATTTCTCCGGATCCAGCGCCCGAATCACCGAAGCCGCCGAAACCAGCGAAACCTCATGCTCGCCGGATCTCCCGCCGAACAGAATTCCAACGCGCAATTTCTTTTGGGAATTCATTTCCACTCAACTCCAGAAACTATCAAGAAGGGCTCGTAGGGGCGGGGCTTGCTCCGCCCGCGGGCGTCAATCTTTGCGAACCGTTCGCCACATCGCTCAGCCGCCGCTCTAAAGAATCTTCTTCCCCAATCCCGAAAGCAAAAGCTCCACTCCCAGCAGCGCCGTAATATTGTGCTCGTCAATCACCGGATTGATCTCCACAATCTCAAACGAAACCGCCGCCTTGCTATCCGCGATCATCTCCATAGCCAGATGCGCCTCGCGGTACGTCACTCCACCGCGCACCGGCGTTCCCACTCCCGGCGCATCGATCGGATCCACGAAATCCATATCGAGGCTCACGGCCACGCCGCCGGTATCATCCGCCGCAAATCGCATCGCTTCCGCCATCACGTCCCGCATTCCGCGCTCGTCAATATCGCGCATGGTAAAAACATGCACGCCCGTCTCTTTGATCAGCCGCCGTTCCTTCGCATCCAAATCGCGAATCCCCACCAGCGACACGTTCCGCGGCTCAACCATCGGCTTCGCGCCCGTCAATTCCGTCAATTCCTTCGGCCCATGCCCCATCACCGACGCTAGCGGCATCCCGTGCACGTTTCCCGAAGGCGAACTCTCCGGCGTATTCATGTCCCCGTGCGCATCCAGCCAAATCAGCCCGACGCCCTTCGATTTCTTTTTGTAATGCATCGCCACGCCCGCCACGGTGCCCACGGCAATCGAATGATCCCCGCCGAGCACCAGCGGCACCTCATCCTCATCGAGCGCCTTCTTCACAATATCGGCAAGCCCGTGGCACGTTTCAGCGATTTCATCGAGATATTTCGCATTCCTCTCGCCGAAAGGCTGCGCTTCGGGCTGCTTCACAGGAATATTGCCGACATCCTCGACGTGCCTCCCCAAATGTTTCAGCCGCGTCTGCAATCCGGCCACGCGCAAAGCAGACGGACCCATATCCACGCCTCGGCGGGAGGCCCCAAGGTCCATCGGCACACCGATTATGCGTATCTTTTCAGCCATGCAATTCGTCCGAACGCCTTTGCAGGGAAGCGTGCTTAGAGTTTGTGCGAGAAGGAAGAATCTTTGTCAGGGCACGACTTCAGTCGTGCCGTAACTACCTCAAAACAAGCCCGGCTTCAGCCGCTGAGGTATTGTGTCCTGCCGTCTAGCGCAGACTCTCTAGCCCTCCCGCAGTTCGGCCCCGTGCAACAACACAACTCAGAACGATCTCAAAAACTATTTGCCAAGCAGCGCTGTTAAGGATAAACGCGATACAGCATGCGCGGGAAGGGAATTACCTCGCGAATGTGCTCCGTGCCGCAAATCCACGCCACCGTGCGTTCCAGTCCCAGTCCGAATCCCGCGTGCGGCACGCTGCCATAGCGCCGCAAGTCGAGATACCATTGGAATGACTCCGCCGGCAAATTGTTCTGCTTCAACCGCTCCACAAGCGTCTCGTAACTCGACAAGCGCTCGCCCCCGCCAATAATTTCGCCATATCCCTCGGGCGCAATCATGTCGAAATTCAACGCCAGGTCCGGCCGCGCCGGATCAGCAGCCATGTAAAACGCTTTCATCGCCGAAGGATAGCGGTGAATCATCACCGGCTTATCGAACGACTTCGAAATAATCGTCTCCTCGTCGCCTCCGAAATCATCGCCAAACTTCGCCGGATTCCCCGCCTTCTGCAAAGTTTGAATCGCCTCCTCATAGGTAATTCGCGGAAATGGCGGAGCAATTTTCTCAAGCGCCTTCACATCCCGCTTCAGCGCCTCAAGATCGGCCGCGCGATTCTTTACCGCGCCCTGCACGATCGCCGCGACCAATCCTTCGCCCAGCGCCATCATGTCGTCCAGATGCGCGTAAGCCGCCTCCGGCTCGAGCATCCAGAATTCAGTCAAATGCCGCCGCGTCTTCGATTTCTCCGCGCGAAACGTAGGCCCGAAGCAGTACACCTTGCCCAGCGCCGCCGCCGTAGCTTCCACATAAAGCTGCCCGGACTGCGTCAGGTAAGCCTTCTGATCGTCAATGTAATCCACTTCAAAAAGCGTCGTCGTCCCTTCGCAAGCCGCCGGCGTAAAAATCGGCGCGTCCGTCAACGTGTATCCCTGCGCGTCCATATAATTCCGCGCCGCCCGAATAGCTTCGGCCCGAATCCGCAAGATCGCCGCTTGCCGCGGCGTGCGAATCCACAAATGCCGCTTGTCGAGCAGAAAATCGACGCCGTGCTCTTTCAACTGAATCGGATAAGGATCGCTTTCCGGCACACGCTGCACCACGTGAATCCCGGTAATGTGAATCTCGTATCCGCCCGGCGCGCGCGGCTCAGCCTGAATCGTCCCCGTCACCTCGACGCTCGATTCCTGCGTCAATCCCTTAAGCGCCTCGAACGCCGCCGGCTGCTCTTTCAGCGACACCACTCCCTGAATCACGCCCGTCCCATCGCGGAAAATCGGAAATAGCAATTTCCCAGCCTCGCGCATGTTGTAAAGCCACCCCTGCAGCTTCACCGCGCGCCCCACAAATTGTCCCGCCTTGTCGATCGTAGTGACCGGCACAGCGGCCTGAGCCTCTTGAGTCATCGCCTATCCCTATGTGGCTTATCGAGATTCCGCTATCAAGTAAGCGGTGTCATCCTGAGGACATCCGACGAGGATGTCCGAAGGATCTCAGCGTCCATTTCATGCAATCAATTACACTACGACCGCGCCGCCCGCGCCCTCTTCGACTCCAACTCATTCTCCATCCGGTCAAACGCCGCCCGCGCCCGCCCCAGCACGTCCGTCTGCGTCGCATGCTCCTTCAATTCCATCACGATCGGCAAAGCCACCGGCGCCTCCGCGATCATCTGCAGCGTAGCATCCCAATCAATCGTCCCCTCAAACGGCAGCAAATGCTCATCCTCATCACCATGATTATCGTGAATGTGTGTGGTCACCAATCGCTCGCGCATCGCCTCAAACGCCGCCGCAATTCCGCCCTCGATATGCGCGTGCCCCACATCCAAACAAAACCGCAAATCATTCAAATGCGTTTCCTTGATGAAATTCACCAAAGTCAAAGGCGCACCAATTTCATGCGTCGTATTCTCGAGCGCGATGGTCACCCCGCGCTGCTTCGCAAAAATCGCCAGATGCTCCAGCGAATTGAAAGCCGCATCAATAAATCGCGCATCCGACGATTGCCGGCTACTCCCCAAATGCTGCACCAGATACTTGAACGGAATCCGCTCCGCCACGTCGATCGCCCGCTTCACTTCATCCACAGCATCGAGCCGCCGCACCCGCTCGCCATCCGAAATCGAAATCGGCAAACCGCCCTCATGCCGCCCGCCGGTATTCCGCTGCGTAGGCGAATGCATCGAGTGCAATTCCAACCCGCGTTCCTCCAACCACCCAGCCAAATCCCGCACCGCCTCCGCCGAACCATAATCAAAATGCGCCCCGCTGCAAAATACCTCAATCTTAGAAATTCCAGCCTCGCGAATCGCCCCAAGCACGACCGACGAGAGCGGCTGCCCCACATACCGGTAAGTAGAAAAAACGCGTTCCATAAATCCTGTCTTATACGCGCGATGTTTCCCAAATTACCCGAGAACTCTGGCGTATCGCCAGGCGCTAGTGTGCCGAAATCGTCTGACGGTTTGTCAGGGCACGGCTTCAGCCGCGCCGTAGTCACTGAAAAATCTGCGCGGCTTTAGCCGCTGAGGTTCGTCCGTGAAGGGCAATCCTCTTTCGCACAATCTCGAACAATCCATGGTCAACGCAAACCGAAGCAACGTCAATAGCGGCAAACCGCAAGAGATACGAGACTCACCAAACGCACACCAAAGTTCGTCGTAATCCAAATCCAGTCCCGCGCAAGCGGAACACAGGGTGCCCCATGCGCCGTATTTGCGCGTGGGGCTTTTGAACCAAGCCCAGCGTGCCCGAGCACCGAAGTATGACTAAGGCTCCGCCCTCTTCTCCAATACTTCCGCCCGCGGCCCGCTCACCACAGCGCTGATCGGATTTTCTGTAGCAATTCCAATTTCGCATACGCCTGCCTCTGCGAAAGAATGGCCAATCCGCAAGACGTACTCAAATGTGCTCGCCCGCCCTCGATCTTCGGCACCACCCGATCAACCACCCTCGCAAGGTCTGTCGGGTCCTCAAGATCTGCCTTCGTCCCATTCACCAACCCAAGCACCAAAGGCTTCGGCGATCCCACTTCCGCAATGTGCGCCGCCAACCTAGGGCTCGAAGCAAAGTCCAGCCCAATCGCATCCACCGGCATCTCCAGCAATTCATCATAGAACGGCGTGCAATCCCGGAAA
>DAITPO010000028.1:29817-33911 GCA_036833535.1 Candidatus Acidiferrales bacterium
CGCATCCACCGGCATCTCCAGCAATTCATCATAGAACGGCGTGCAATCCCGGAAATAAACGCTCAACACCAGCTCCACGTGCCGCCCAGCCGTCCGCGCCGCATCGCGATGTTCCACCAGCACATCAATCAAATCCTGCAGCAAACTCCAATCTCGCGGCGAATCCAGAATCGCCGGCTCATCAATCTGAATCAATTCCGCGCCAGCCGCGGCCAGCGCCTCGATCTCCTGGCCAATCGCCGTCGCATAAGCATTCGCGCGCGCATCAATCGTCTGCTCCGCCGCGTCCATCGTTTCCTCAACCGCCGTGAATCGCGCCAGCGTATATGGCCCGGTCAAAACCGCTTTGACGAAAAGCCGCCCGGCCTTTCCCGCGGGAGTCGCCAGCGTCCCCAGTGCATTGCGCATAAAAAGATATTCATCCACGACGAGCGGAACGCGCCGCTCCGGCAACTTCTGCAGCACCGGCTGCCAAATCTGCGTCCCCGAGCGGAGATAGTCCACCATCTCGCCTGCCTGCACGCCTTCCATTTTCCCCACGAGATGCGACACTGGATCGAGCCAGCGAATCTGCCCGTCAGTAAAAACATCGAGGCCGGCGCGAATCTGGTCGGCCACCGCCAGCCGCGTCACTTCATCCTGCGCATCCACCACGTCGGCAATCGAGCGCTCGCCGCGCTCCGCCGCCGCAATTGTCTCTTCCAGGAATTTCAGGGGAGGGGAATCTCCCGAGCGCGCGTAACTCCCGGCGCTCGCGAGCAGAAGCTGCGAAGAAAACGTTGTGCCGTTCGGCATCCCGATTTAAGCGGCTTCGGAAAGAAACTCCACTCGGAAAGCGGGAGGAACAAGTCCGACTTCAGCGCCGCGCCCCAACAATTCATGCACCGCGCGCCGGCCTTCCTCGCCGTAATCGAGCGTCCAGCGGTTCACGTACATTCCCACGAATCGGTCCGCCATCACCGGATCCATGTCGCGCGCGAATTGCAGCGCGTAATCGAGCGCCGCTTCGCGATGTTCGAGCGCATACGCCACGCTCTCGCGAATCACGCGCTCCACTTGCCGACCAAGCGAAGCATTCAAACTCCGCCGGATCGCATTCGCGCCCAGCGGCAAAGGCAAGCCGGTCTCTTCATGCCACCACTGCCCGAGATCGACAACGCGGCTCAGGCCCAGCTCCGAATAAAGCAGCTGCCCTTCGTGAATGATCAGCCCCGCCTCGACTTCCCGCGCCGCCACTGCGTCCAAAATCTTGTCAAACGGCATCGTCACGGTCTCAACGCCCGGCTCAAAAAGCTTCAGCGCGAGATAGCTCGTCGTCCGCTCGCCCGGCACCGCCACTCGCCGCCCCTTCAAGTCATCTTTCTTGAACGGATGCGCGGCAACAACCAGCGGCCCATAGCCCTCGCCGAAGCTGGCCCCACAATCGAGCAGCACATACTTGTCGGCGATGAAGGAATAGCCGTAGAAACTCACGGCCGTGATGTCGTAGATCTCCTTTTCGGCCGCCCGGTTGAGCGATTCGATGTCGCACAGAGTGTGAGTGAACTTTACGCCCGGGAGACGCACCTTTCCCGTCGCAAGCGCGTAAAACATGAAGGCATCATCGCTGTCCGGGGAGTGCGCGAGCTGTAGTTCCGCCGTCTGAATCGCCGCTGGCTGAGTAGACATGGCTGATTCGCTCCTGCAGTCTGGGAACAACACGCCGCCGCGTCAGGCGCAGGGAGATTCTCGACGCGATTGCCGCTACGTCAGTTGTTGGAACCGGCGGAGACTCAGCCGGGAAATAGCGTCGAGACCCGCGAAGAGAATATCACATGTCCAGAGGCCCAGCCAAACGCGCTGTGGAAAACTCCCGCGACAACCGCGTAACTCGCTGAGCCAAAATTATTTCCACCAACATTAAAATTGAAAAAATCTTACACGCAACCCACTTAACCCACACCTAAATAGTGACAATTCGTGTCACTTTCAAGAAATCTTCGTAGCGGAGGGTCTTCAGCCCTCCCGCCTGTTGGCCCACGGTTTCAATCTGGCAACGTAGCCGGCAAAAAAGCCGAAAGCGCCATCCTGTTACTTCCCAGTCCCACCCTTCCGCACCCAATCCGCAATGTCCCCCACGGTATCCGCGGACACATGCCCGGCCTTGTCGTATTCCGTCGGCGTAGATTTCCCCTCGCCGGTCTGAAACAAGTGGTTCAAGTCGGGATAGAGCTTCAAAGTCGCATTCGCGTGGCCATCGAGCGCCTTCTTCCAGTCGTCAAAGTCCTCGGTCGACAACTGATAGTCCCGTCCGCCCTGCAAAACGAGGATTCGAATCTTCAGTTTCGCAGCCGTGACGGTCGGATCGTAGCCGCGAAGGTCTAAAAAGTAGGACCCGGGAATTTGGGCGCGCATGAAATCAACCGTATCTGTTTTTTTCAGGTCGGGACTCTCGATGGCCTTCTCGGCCTGCTCGGCTGCGGCAATTTGTTTCTGCGCTTCCGCCGGAGGAACACCCGGAAAGGTCGCCAGATAGCGAATTTGCTCGACAATCAGTTTTTCGATCGGCCGCGCTGGACCTGCCAGCAGAATAATCCCCGCAATCTGTGCATCGCCCTCCGCGATGCGCGGCGCGACGTATCCTCCCTCGCTGTGCCCGAGCACGAAAATCTGCTTGGCATCAATCTTCGGTTGCTTGGCCGCCAGCTCGACCGCCGCCCGCGCGTCATTCACAATCTCATCGTCCACTGTGAACGCCGCAAAATCATCCGCCGACTTCGCGCCGTACCGCGCCGTGCGCTTCATGTAGCGCAGCACCGCCACCCCGCGGCTCGCCAATCCCCACGCCAAATCTTTGAACGGTTTGTTCGGCCCGATCGTTTCGTCTTCGTCGTGCGGCCCCGATCCCTGCACCAGCACGACCAGCGGAAACGGTCCGTCTCCCACCGGTGTCGTCAGCGTTCCCGGCAGTTCCCAGTGCTGGAATTTTACGGTCACGGGATCTTCGTGGAATGTGTCCGGCTTGGCGTAGGCCGGCGCGCTCCAGGGAGTTGTGTCTTTGTGCGGCCGAAAGTGGATGCCGGCCAGCTTTCCCTCGGCGTCGAAGCTCATCGTTGCGTCGAGCGTCGCGCGTTCGAAAGCGCAGACCAAGGTCACGAGCTGCGAGGTTTGAATCGGCTGCGAATTGGCGGAGGTCACGCTTTTGAAGCCGCCGGTCTGGCCGAGCAGTTGCTTCCAACTGTCGGCAAGCTTCCCCGGACCCAGCGCCGCTGTCAGCCCGTCGCTGTATTGCGCTTCGACCTTCTCGAACTGGCCCGCCACCAGCTCATCCAGCACCGCGCGACCCTTCGCAACGGCATCCGGCGCGGGCTGATCTTTCGTCGCCGGCGCAAGCTGGCCGCGCGTCACCGGCGCCAGCGTCAAGCAGCAAACCAGAATGCCAATCGCCATCGCACTCGAAAGTATCTTCATCACGCCTCTTTCCGATGACACCGCCGTCCATCTTACCGCATCCTCCGAGGCTGCGTAGCGCCGCCGTGATGCCGAAGAATTGAAGTAGGGGGGCGGGTTCACCACGCCCCCGGCCTGGCGTTGGGCTTGGGTGTGCGCGAGAAAACCAAAACCCACGGCCAAACCGGGCCGGTGGTGAACCCCGGCCCCTACTCCTTTCCGCCGCGCGCGACCAAGTCGCAGCGCACTGGGGAGGGCGCAGAGTTTTTTACATATTTCCTGAGGGGCGAGTTTGTATCGATTAGAAATGGCCTCCGAGGTTTGTTTTCTGTGAGTTGCGACGGATTCTAATTTTGGAATTGTATCGATTAGAGTTTGACACCGCTTCGAACTTCTAACGTCAAACCTCCAACCTCCGTTCTGACAATAGCTCTTCGTCTTGGCTTTTGGGCCAAGCATTCAAACCTCCTGGTTTGCCTACGTTTTGGCGCGGCTTGCGACCGGCTCAGAAAAGCCAGCCCACGCGCCGGGACTTCGGCGAACGCTAGGAATATTGTTCGCTGAAGAAATGCGCAAGTCAATAGAACGAGCGGTGGGTACTGACTCAATTTCCGGTAAGGCGACTTCCATGATAGGTCTTTGTCAAGAGGGCAAAAGCTCTCCCG